>NZ_AP018498.1:1586250-1957500 GCF_003569745.1 Altererythrobacter sp. B11 | reverse complement strand
GCGAATAGGCATGGATCGCCTCCACCGCGCAGCCTGCGCGCAGCGCGCACTGGCGGGAGACGCCATACATTTCCGCCACGGTTACGAGCAACATCGGGCGCACCCGTTTCCCGCCGCCGATCGCGGCATGGCGCATCGCGGCGATCAGCCGCGCGCGCGGATCGTCCGGTACCTCCAGCAGGGAATCGAAGAGTGCATCCACCTCCCGCTGAACCCGCTGGAACGCGCGCCCGAGGAGGTCATCGGCGAGGACGAGGCCCATCCGTCAGGCCCGCGCTTCAATCGGCATCGAAGGGCTCGGTCGCGGCCGGTCGCCCGTCCGGGCCGGAGACGATCTTTTCGATCCGCGCCTGCGCCGCGTCCAGCCGCGCCTGGCAATGCTGGCGCAGCAGCTCGCCCCGCTCGTACAGCGTGATCGATTCGTCCAGCGGCACCTCACCGCCTTCGAGCTGGCGAACGACGTCTTCCAGCGCCCGCAGGGCCTGTTCGAAGCTCATCGCGGCGATTTCAGAACCCTGCTCCTCCATGGGCGCGAGCAATGGCCGTCATCCGCGGGCCGGTCAAGCCGCCGCGCCGCCGCCTGCCCCAACCGGCTTTCGCGTGGACGACCGTTGAAGGACAGTTTACCGGATCGGGAAGCCGCTCTAAGGGCGCTGCCATGTCCGAGATTACGCCCGAAATCGTCGAGGCCCACGGCCTCAGCCCCGAGGAATATGAGCGCGTGCTGCATGCGCTGGGGCGCGAGCCCAATCTGGTGGAACTGGGCATCTTCTCGGTGATGTGGAGCGAGCACTGTTCCTACAAGTCCAGTCGCCTGCATCTCAAGAAGCTGCCGACCGAGGCACCCTGGGTGATCTGCGGCCCCGGCGAGAATGCCGGCGTGATCGACATCGGCGATGGGCCCAATGGCGTGAAGCAGGCCGCCATCTTCAAGATGGAGAGCCATAACCACCCGAGCTATATAGAGCCCTATCAAGGTGCCGCGACCGGCGTGGGCGGCATCCTGCGCGATGTGTTCACCATGGGCGCGCGGCCGGTGGCCAATTGCAATGCGCTCCGCTTCGGCCGGCCCGAACACCCCAAGATGAAGCATCTGGTGCAGGGCGTCGTGGCCGGCATCGGCGGCTATGGCAATTGCGTGGGCGTGCCCACCGTGGCGGGCGAGACCAATTTCCACCCCGCCTATGATGGCAACATCCTGGTCAACGCGATGACCGTGGGCGTCGCCGATGCGGACAAGATCTTCTATTCGGCCGCCACGGGGGTGGGCAATCCGATCGTCTATGTCGGTTCCAAGACCGGGCGCGACGGCATCCATGGCGCGACCATGGCCAGCGCCGATTTCGGCGAGGATTCGGAGGAGAAACGCCCCACCGTGCAGGTGGGCGATCCCTTCACCGAAAAGCTGCTGATCGAAGCCTGCCTGGAACTGATGGCAACCGATGCGATCGTGGCCATTCAGGACATGGGCGCGGCGGGGCTCACTTCCTCCAGCGTGGAAATGGCCACCAATGGCAAGGCCGGCATCCGCCTGGACATGAACAAGGTGCCCTGCCGCGAAGAAGGCATGACACCCTACGAAATGATGCTCAGCGAAAGCCAGGAGCGGATGCTCATGGTGCTGAAGCCGGGCAAGGAAGCCATGGCAGAGGCGATCTTCCGCAAGTGGGAACTGGATTTCGCCGTGATCGGCGAAGTCACCGCCACGCAGCACATGGTGCTGGAATTCAACGGCGAAGTGGTCTGCGACATCCCCCTCGGGCCGCTCGCCGCCGACGCGCCTGAATATGACCGGCCGCACATGCCGCGCGAGGAATATCGCCGCTGGGCCGGCGTCACGTCGCTGGAGACTGCGCCCGACGCCACTGATGTCGGCGCGGATCTTCTCAAGCTGATCGGCAGCCCCGACCTCGCCAGCCGGCGCTGGATCTGGGAACAGTATGACAGCCAAGTGGGCGGCGACACGCTGCAGCTTTCCGGCGGCGATGCAGGCGTGGTGCGGGTGCATGGCACCCGCAAAGCACTGGCGATGACCACCGATTGCACACCGCGCTATTGCTATGCCGACCCTTACGAAGGCGGCAAGCAGGCGATTGCCGAGGCCTATCGCAATTTGTGTGCCGTGGGCGCGACCCCTTTGGCAGTGACCAATTGCCTAAACTTCGCCAATCCACGGCGGCCGGAGATCATGGCCCAGTTCGTCGGCTGCCTCGAAGGCATGGGCGACGCCTGCCGTGCCCTGAACTTCCCGATCGTGAGCGGCAATGTCAGCCTCTATAACGAGAGCAAGGCCACCGGCGGCGGTAGTGCGATCCTGCCCACGCCCGCCATCGGCGGGGTCGGCTTGCTGAGCGACTACGCAAAGATGGCGACCATCGCCTTCAAATCCGAAGGCGAAGCGATCTATCTGATCGGGGCCGAAGCCTGGGCCACCGCGCATGGCAATCGCGGCCATCTCGGCCAGTCGCTGTGGCTGCGCGAGATCCATGGGCGCGAGGAAGGGCTTCCGCCGCAGGTCGATCTTACGCTGGAAAAGAACTCTGGCGAGTTCATCCGCGAACTGATCGAGGCCGGCCTGGTCAGCGCAGTGCATGACGTGTCCGATGGCGGCCTCGCGGTGGCGCTGGCCGAAATGGCGCTGGCCGGCGGCTTCGGCGCGGAAGTGACCGGGCATGAATCCTATTCCGACGCGCAATGGTGGTTTGGCGAGGATCAGGGCCGTTATCTGGTGACGGTGCCGGACATGCACGCCTTCCAGCAGCAGATCGCCAAGGGCACACGCGACGAGGACACCGCCTCTTCCGGCATTCGCCGCGTGGGCACGGTGTCGGGCGACCGGCTGTTCGGCGTGCCGATCGCCGAATTGCGCGAGGCGAGTGACCGCTTCTTCCGCGAGTGGATGGAGAGCTGACGCTCTCCTCCGCGCGGCCGGGAGGGCGCCATGGCGACAACTTCAGCCGACCGGATATTGTCGCTGGACGTCATCCGCGGAATTGCGGTGATGGGGATATTCTCGGTCAACATCGTCGGCATGGCGATGATCGAGAATGCCTATTTCTATCCCCCAGATTACGGGTTCGATTCGGCCGCCGACCGGGTGATGTGGGCGATCAACTTCATCCTGGTGGACGGCAAGTTTCGCAGCCTGTTCTCGATCCTGTTCGGCGCGTCCACCATTCTGGTGATCGAGCGCGGGATCGCTGCGGGCAAGGAAGACTGGCAAGTCCACTTTCCACGCATGGCCGCCCTGCTCGCTTTCGGCCTGATCCATTTCTATCTGCTGTGGTGGGGGGATATCCTCACTAATTATGCGCTGGTGGGCATGGTCGCCTTCTTCTTCTGGCGCATGCGGCCGGAACAGCTGCTCACCTCCGCGATCATCGCTCTGACGCTGTTCTACATTCCCGGCATGGCCAGCGGATCGCAGAATCTGGCCCGCTATGAAGCGACAGTGCCGCCCGGCGCTTCACCCGCGCAGCGCGCGGAGGCACTGGCGGCGCTGGAGCGCGATCTGCGTTCCACTCCGGAGGAAATCGCCCAGGATCGCGCCCGGCATGCCAGCCCCGCAGTCCATTTCGCGGCCACTGTGGCGGAGGAGCAGACGCGCCCGTTCCGAACGGTACTCGTCTACGGGCTGGAAACGCTGGGCATGATGTTGCTGGGCATGGCAGCATATAAGACGGGCTTCCTGACCGGCTCCTGGCCCCGGCGGCGATATGCGCTGGTGGGGGCGCTCTGTACCGGGGCGAGCCTCGCCTATTTCGGCACCGGCGCCGTGCGCGTCCTGCAGTCGAATTTCGACCCCCTCACCTTCTTCGCGTGGGACAGGTTCTATGCCGGGCCGCTGCATCCTGTGGCGGCAATCGGCTATGCCGCGCTGATCATCCTCGCCTTTCCCCACCGCAACGCGGTGGCGGTGCGGCTGGCAGCGGTAGGACGCGCGGCCTTCACCAATTACCTCGGCGCCACGATCATCGCTTCACTGCTGTTCTTCGAAAGCGGCTTCGGCCTCTATGGCGATCTCTCGCGCGGCGAGGTGTGGCTGTTCGTGCCGGGCGTATGGCTCATCATGCTGCTGTGGTCGAAACCCTGGCTCGACCGGTTTCGTTACGGCCCCTTCGAATGGGCCTGGCGCAGCCTGTCGCGCTGGCGGTGGGAACCGATGCGCAAGGCCGCGCCAATTCCCTAACCCGCCACCCAATTGTGGCGCGGAATGCCCAGCAGCTTGAGCAGCGCCGTCAAGTCCCCCCGGTCCACCCAGCCATTGGCGGCGGCGCGCGCCTTGGGCTTGGCGCGGAAGGACACGCCGTAATCGGCCGCCTGCAGCATCGGGATGTCGTTGGCGCCGTCTCCCGCGCTCATCGACAAGGCCCCCTCGCCCAGCTTCGCCAGTTCCTCGCGCAGGACGCGCTCCTTCACGGAAGAATCGGTGATCGCGCCGACGAGTTCGCCGGTCAGCCTTCCCCCGGCCACGGCGAGGCGGTTGCCGACCACATGCTCCAGCCCGATCCGCTCCGCCACCGGATCGGCGAAATGGTGGAAGCCGCCCGTCACCAGCACCGTGCGGCAGCCGTGTTCGCGCAGCGTGGCGATCAGCGTGCGCGCCCCGTCGGTGGGGACAATCCGCTCCGCCAGGCAGCGGTCGATCGCCTCCTCCTCCAGCCCCGCCAGCAAGGCGACGCGCTCGCGCAGCGCGCTTTCGAAATCCAGCTCGCCCTGCATGGCGCGTTCGGTGATCGCGGCGATCTGCGGCTTCAGCCCGGCAAAATCGGCAAGTTCGTCAATGCATTCCTGGCCGATCATGGTGGAGTCCATGTCGGTCACGAACAGGTCCGGCACGCGGAACTCGTCCCGGGCGATGATCGCATCCGAAGGGGCGAACCATTGGTCGATCACCTGCCGCAGCGCGGCGGTGTCGTCGCCCGGCAACATCAGCTGCAACACCTCGCCCGCATGGTCGAGCATCTGCGCGCTGGCGAGCGGAAGGCCCGCCTGTTCCAGCGCACCGGCCGCGGCGTCGAGCCGTTTCTCCAGTCCGGCGGGGTCTGCTATCAGCCGCGCGATGAGCAACAATCTGTCTCCTGGTCAAAAAGCGGTGGCGCTCATCGCAGGGCCGACCGCCAGCGGCAAGAGCGATCTCGCGGTGGAGCTGGCGCTGGAACTCGCCCGGCGGGGCTCGCGGGGCGTGGTGATCAATGCCGACAGTGCGCAGGTCTATGCCGATCTCGCGGCGCTCAGCGCAAGGCCGACGGAGGCGGAAATGCGGGGGGTGGAGCACCTGCTGTTCGGCGCCTGGGACGGCGCCGCCGCCTGTTCCGCGGCGGACTGGTCGGAGGCGGCGCGGCGCACGATCGAGCAGGCTCATCGCGCCGGCGACGTGCCGATTCTCGTAGGCGGAACAGGGCTTTACCTGCGCAGCCTGCTCGACGGCATCGCCCCCATCCCGCCGATCGATCCGACGATCCGGGAGGAGGTGCGCGCCCTGCCCACTGCGGAGGCCTATGCCGCGCTTCAGCGCGAGGATCCGCAGCGCGCGGCCGCGCTGAATCCGGGCGACAGCAGCCGGATTGCACGCGCGCTGGAGGTGATACGCTCCACCGGTACATCGATGGTGCAATGGTTTGGGCATGCTTCCGGCGGCATCGGCGAAGCGATCACCCTGTTCCCGCTGGTCCTGCTGCCCGATCGCGACTGGCTGTATGAACGCTGCGACCTGCGCTTCGCCCGCATGTTGGATCGCGGCGCAGTGGCGGAGGTGGAGGCGTTGCTGGCGCGCTGCCTCTCTCCCGAGCTCCCGGTGATGCGGGCGATCGGCGTGCCGGAAATCGCCGGCTGGCTGCGCGGCGAGTGGAGCCGCGAGGAGGCCGTGGCGCGGGGCCAGCAGGCGACACGAAATTACGCCAAGCGGCAATTCACCTGGTTCCGCCGTCAGCCTCCGGAAGATTGGCAACGCACAGGAAATGAAAATAACTCAATCCCCCTCCGTTTTGAAACTTTGTTCCGACATTTGGGGTTGACATGATATAAACTGTCTCCTAGCAGCTTCTTCGACGCGGAGTGTTTCCGCACCGAGTTGGAGAGGAGCGGCCCGGCGCGAACCAATCGCGCCGGGTCCGTTTTTTGAAGAGGGTCGTGATCGTGAGTGAAGAACGCAGCGGCGCTGCGATATTGATCGAAAGCCTGGTCCGTCAGGGCGTCGAATATGTCTTCGGCTATCCCGGCGGCGCCGTGCTGCCGATCTATGACGAACTGTTTTCCGACAAGCGCATCCGCCACATCCTGGTGCGGCACGAAGCGGGCGCGGCGCATGCGGCGGAAGGCTATGCCCGCTCCACCGGCAAGCCCGGCGTGGTGCTGGTCACCTCCGGCCCCGGCGCCACCAATGCCATCACCGGCATTGCCGATGCCTTCATGGATTCGATCCCGCTGGTCGTGATCACCGGGCAGGTGGCGACCAATCTGATCGGCACCGATGCCTTCCAGGAAGCGGATACGGTCGGCCTCACCCGCCACTGCACCAAGCACAACTATCTGGTGAAGGACCCCGACGCCCTCGCCGCCACGATCGACGAGGCGTTCGAGATCGCGACCACCGGCCGCCCCGGCCCGGTGGTGGTGGACATCCCCAAGAACGTGCAGGTCGCCACCGCCATGCTCAGCGCGCATGCGCCCCAGCGGCCCAGGCGCTACCAGCCGCGCATGGTTGCCGCGGTGGAGGAAATCGCCGACGCCATCGAGCTGATCGCCGGCGCAAGGCGGCCGGTGTTCTACACCGGCGGCGGGGTGATCAATTCCGGCCCCCGCGCCAGCGAGCTGCTGCGCCAGCTGCAGGCGCTGACCGGCGCCCCCGTCACCTCCACGCTGATGGGCCTGGGCGCCTTCCCCACCGACCATGCCGACTGGCTGGGCATGCTGGGGATGCACGGCACCTATGAAGCCAATATGGCGATGAACGAATGCGACGTGATGGTGAACATCGGCGCGCGCTTCGACGATCGCGTGACGGGCCGGCTGGACGCCTTCTCCCCCCATTCGAAGAAGATCCACATCGATATCGACCGCGCCAGCATCAACAAGGTGGTGGAGGTCGACCTGGGGATCGTGGGCGATTGCGCCACCGTGCTGGAACAGCTGATCGCGGCATGGGACGGGCGCAAGCCCGCCGATCTGGCCGAATGGAAGCAGCGGGTCGAAGGCTGGCGCGAACGGCGCAGCCTGTCCTATCCGGCGCGGCCGGATTCGATCATGCCGCAACTGGCGGTGGAGCGGCTCTATGCCGCCACGAGGCATCTCGATCCGATCATCACCACCGAGGTCGGCCAGCACCAGATGTGGGCGGCGCAGTATTTCGGCTTCCAGGGGCCCAACAAGTGGCTCACCAGCGGCGGCCTCGGCACCATGGGCTATGGCCTGCCGGCGGCGATCGGCGCGCAGCTGGGCAATCCCGATGCACTGGTGATCGACATCGCCGGCGAAGCATCGATCCAGATGAACATCCAGGAACTGGGCACTGCCAGCCAGTTCCGCCTGCCGGTGAAGGTGTTCATCCTCAACAACGAATATATGGGCATGGTCCGCCAGTGGCAGGAACTGACCTATGAAAGCCGCTATTCCAATTCCTATTCCGACAGCCTGCCCGATTTCGTGCGGCTGGCGGAGGCTTATGGATGGAAGGGCATCCGCATCCATCAGGAAAGCGAGCTGGATGCCGGCATCGCCGCGATGATGGCGCATGATGGCCCGGTGATCGTGGACTGCCAGGTGTCGAAGGATGCGAACTGCTTCCCCATGATCCCGAGCGGCGCCGCCCATACCGAAATGTTGCTGTATGGCGATGCCCATGCCGGCACGATGGAAGACGAAGCGAAGGCCCTGGTGTGATGAAAATCCAGCATCGTGATTCCGAGCGCCATGTGCTCACCATCCTCGTGGACAACGAGGCCGGGATTCTGGCGAAGATCGCCGGCCTGTTCACCGCGCGCGGATACAATATCGACAGCCTGACCGTGGCCGACATCAGCGAGGATCACGCCGTCAGCCGCATCACCATCGTCACCAAGGGGCCGCCCCCGGTGATCGACCAGATCATGGCGCAGCTGGAACGGCTGGTGCCCGTCCACAAGGTAACGGACCTGACGGACGAAGGCCCGCATGTGGAGCGCGAGCTGGCGCTGGTGAAGGTTGCCGGCCGGGGCGAACACCGGGTGGAGGCGCTGCGCCTTGCCGATGTGTTCCGTGCCACCGCGATCGACACCACCACCTCCAGCTTCATCTTCGAGATCACCGGCGCGCCGGAAAAGATCGACAGCTTCGTGGCGCTGATGCGCGAACTGGGGCTGGTTGAAGTGGGCCGCACCGGCATCGTGGGCATGATGCGCGGGGCCGAGGGGGCCTGATCGTTCTGCGATAACGCAATCACGTCGCCAGTCCCCGCTGCGGGACCCCAGCAAAACAGGAGGCGCGCCCGGCGCTCCGCTGCTACTGGGGCCCTGCCTTCGCGGGGATGACGAAAAGTAGGAAGAGAGACATGAAAGTTTACTACGACGCCGATGCCGATCTGAACCTGATCACCGACAAGAAGATTGCGGTGCTGGGCTATGGCAGCCAGGGCCACGCCCATGCGCAGAACCTGCGCGACAGCGGCGTGAAGGACGTGGCGATCGCGCTGCGCCCCGGCTCCGCCTCGGCAAAGAAGGCCGAAGGCGCCGGCTTCAAGGTGATGAGCAATTCCGAAGCCGCCGAATGGGCAGACGTGCTGATGATCCTGGCGCCGGACGAGCATCAGGCCGCGATCTGGGAAAACGACCTCAAGGGCCGGATGAAGCCGGGCGCGGCGCTGGCCTTCGCCCATGGCCTCAACATCCATTTCGGCCTGATCGAGGCGCCGGAGGATATCGACGTGATCATGATCGCGCCGAAGGGCCCCGGCCACACGGTGCGCGGCGAATATGTGAAGGGCGGCGGCGTTCCCTGCCTGATCGCGGTGCATCAGGATGCCAGCGGCAATGCCCATGATGTTGCCCTTGCCTATGCCAGCGGCGTCGGCGGCGGCCGCAGCGGCGTTATCGAGACCAATTTCAAGGAAGAGTGTGAAACCGACCTGTTCGGCGAACAGGCCGTGCTGTGCGGCGGCATCACCCATCTGATCCAGGCCGGCTTCGAAACGCTGGTGGAAGCGGGCTATGCCCCCGAAATGGCCTATTTCGAATGCCTCCACGAAACCAAGCTGATCGTGGACCTGCTGTATGAAGGCGGCATCGCCAACATGCGCTATTCCATCAGCAACACGGCCGAATATGGCGACATCACCACCGGCCCGCGCATCATCACCGACGAGACGAAGGCGGAAATGAAGCGCGTGCTGGCCGATATCCAGTCCGGCCGCTTCGTGAAGAACTTCGTGCTCGATAACCGCGCCGGTCAGCCGGAACTGAAGGCCAGCCGCAAGGCCGCCGCCGCCCATCCGATCGAGCAGACCGGCGCCCGCCTGCGCGCGATGATGCCATGGATCAGCGCGAACAAGCTGGTGGACCAGGAAAAGAACTGATCCCGCCGGATCGGTGCGAAAGACGACAGGGGCGTCCGGGCTTGACCGGGCGCCCCTTTTCGCATGATCTATCTGCCTGTGCAGCGGGGATGAGGCTCTCGCGCCGCGAATGGTTGTAGACTTTGTCAAATTCGCGCGCCAGACTGCCGCGGCAAATTGCTCACTTGGCCAAAGTTCACTGGGAGAAAACTGATGCGTAAATGGATCCTGCCTCTTGCCGCGGCGGCTTCGATCGCCACCGTGGCGGTCGGCTCGCTGCAGGCGCAGGGCGATGCGCCCGCCGCCGTGGATGTCAGCACGATCGAAGCCGGCAGCTACACGGCCGATCCCAGCCACTCCATGGTTGGGTGGAGCGTGAACCACCTCGGCTTCAACGATTACCTCGGCATTTTCGGCGATGTCAGCGGCACGCTGACGCTGGATCCGGCCAATCCTGCCGCCAGCAAGGTGGATGTGATGATCCCGATCGCTTCGGTTACCGTGCCCAGCGCCGGCCTGAAGGATCACCTGCTGCGCGCGGGCAAGGATGGCGGCAAGCCGGATTTCTTCGGCCCCAGCCCCGCCCCGGCGCATTTCGTGTCCACCAAGGTTGAAAAGACGGGCGACACCACCGCCACCATCACCGGCGATCTCACGCTCAACGGCGTGACCAAGCCCGTGACCATCGAAGCCAGCGTCAGCGGCGCGGGCACCAATGGCATGAGCAAGAAGAAGACGGTGGGCTTCCACGGCACCACCACCCTCAAGCGGTCCGATTTCGGGGTCGATTTCGGCATCCCCTTCGGCATCAGCGACGAGGTGGAACTCTACGTCAGCACCGCTTTCGAGAAGTG
The DNA here is from genome assembly GCF_003569745.1 of Altererythrobacter sp. B11. Lineage (NCBI taxonomy): Bacteria > Pseudomonadati > Pseudomonadota > Alphaproteobacteria > Sphingomonadales > Erythrobacteraceae > Altererythrobacter > Altererythrobacter sp. B11. The sequence goes on along the minus strand of NZ_AP018498.1, from coordinate 1,947,120 downwards.
ATGCAGGGCGGCGGGGCGGCGCCTTATGCGGCCGCCCCGCCCCTTCCCGCCGCATTGGCACTGGATTTCTTTACCTTCGCCCGCTAGACAGCGGCGCATGACCCGCCGCGAGCTTCTATCGCTGCTTCGACTTACGCGCCCTTAGGCGCGTCACCCGCCCGTGCGCCCATTCGGCGCGCCGGGCAGCCCGCCTAAGGGGCTATCACATCACAGTCGAAATAAAGCCGCGCCCCTTGCCGTGCGCGGAACAGGCGATAAGGCACATTCATCATGCCCATGCTCAAAGAACCGGGCCGCAAGTACCGACCCTTCCCCCCGATCAACCTGCCCGACCGGCAGTGGCCTTCGCGCGTCATCGAAGCGGCGCCGCGCTGGCTTTCCACCGATCTGCGCGATGGCAACCAGTCGATCATCGATCCGATGGATTCGGTGAAGAAGAACCGCTTCTTCGATCTGCTGGTGGAAATCGGCGTGAAGGAAATCGAGGTGGGCTTTCCCAGCGCGGGGAAGACCGAATTCGATTTCATCGCCGGGCTGGTGCGCGGCGGCCGCGTGCCGGATGACGTGCTGGTGCAGGTGCTCACGCAATCGCGCGCCGACCTGATCGAAAAGAGCTTCGAAAGCCTGGAGGGCGCACGCGCGGCGATCGTCCATCTCTACAACGCCGTCTCCCCCGCCTGGCGCGAGATCGTGTTCCGCATGAGCAAGCCGGAAGTGAAGGCCATCGCCGTAAAGGGCGCGCAGCTGCTGCGCGACGAGGCGGCGAAGCGCCCCGAGACCGAATGGCATTTCCAGTATTCGCCGGAAACCTTCTCCACCGCCGAACTCGATTTCAGCCTGGAGGTGTGCGAGGCGGTGATGGAGGTGCTGCGGCCCACGCCTGAGCATCCGATCATCCTCAACCTGCCGGCGACGGTGGAAGCGGCAACGCCCAATGTCTATGCCGACCAGATCGAATATTTCTGCCGCAACCTGCCCAATCGCGACAGCGCGGTCATCAGCCTTCACACGCATAATGACCGCGGCACCGGCGTCGCCGCGGCGGAGCTGGGCCTGATGGCCGGGGCTGACCGGGTGGAAGGGTGCCTGTTCGGCAATGGGGAGCGGACGGGCAATTGCTGCCTCGTGACCGTGGCGCTCAACCTCTACACCCAGGGCGTCAATCCGCAGCTCGACTTCTCCGACATCGATCGGGTGATCGAGACGGTGGAATATTGCAACCAGCTGCCCGTGCCGGCGCGCCATCCCTATGGCGGCGAACTGGTGTTCACGGCCTTTTCCGGCAGCCATCAGGATGCGATCAAGAAGGGCTTCGAAGCGCAGGGCCAGCGCAATGACGAGGAATGGCGCGTGCCCTATCTGCCGATCGACCCGGCCGATCTGGGGCGCAATTACGAGGCGGTGATCCGCGTCAATTCGCAAAGCGGCAAGGGCGGCTTCGCCTGGGTGCTGGAACAGGGCCAGGGCCTGAAGCTGCCCAAGAAGCTGCAGGCCGATTTCTCCCGCCATGTGCAGAACATGGCGGACGAGCTGGGCCGGGAACTGGACGCGGCGGATATCTGGGACAGCTTCCAGCACGCCTATTTCATCGGCGCCGATCACGCGACCTTCGACCTGATCGATTATGAGGAAACCCGCGCCAGCGACGGCACGCGCCTGTTCGCCGGCACGATCCGCGTGGGCGGCAAGCAGCAGCAGGTCAGCGGGCGCGGCAAGGGCCTCGTCTCCTCCGTGCTCACCACTTTGCGGCAGACCTTCGGCCTGCAGCTGGAGGTGGTGGATTACACCGAGCACGCGCTCGGCAAGGGCACCGATGCCCGGGCGGCGACCTATCTCGAATGCGCCCTCCCCGATGGCAGCACCGTGTGGGGCGTGGGGATCGACGAGGATGTGGCCACCGCCAGCGTCCGCGCCATCCTCAGTGCCGCCAATGGCGCGGTGCGCGAGCCGGGCTGAGCGGCCTTACACGGGCTGGAGCGGCTCCGCTTCGACGGGCAGTTGGGCGACAAGGATCGGGTCGCCCGCCTGCACCTCGCCCGCTTCCAGCACCACCGCCATCACCCCGGCCTTGCGGATCAGCGATCCGTCGGCTGCGCGGGCAAGCACGGCGGCCATGGCGCCCGGCCCGATGTTCTCGTCGATCTGGCGGCACGGGTTGCGCAGGCCGGTCAGCTCCACCAGCGCGTGGGCGCCGAGCCGCAGCCGTGTGCCACGCGGCAGGGAAAGCAGGTCCATCCCCAGGGTGGTGACATTCTCCCCCAGCGCGCCGGGCGCGACGGCGAAGCCTTGCTCCGCCAGTTCGGCCAGCAGTTCCGCCTGCAGCAGATGCACCTGCCGCAGATTGGGCGCGTGCGGAAACTGCCGCTTGCGCGAGAGATGCTGCACCGTCACGCCGGCATGGGCATCGCCATCCACGCCCAGCCCCGGCAGCAAGCGAATGCGCGTGCAGCTCTGCTTGGCAAAGCCGTGTCGCGGGCTGCGGGCGACAGTGAGGACATGCGGTGCCATGCCCCAGCCTACCCCGCCGCCACGCCGGGGGCCAGCGATGCGGCTTCGCGCTCCGCCCCTTCACTGCCGCGCCGCTCCGTCTCGCCCCACAGCATCTCCGCCATCGAATCGAGGCTGGAGAAATCGAGCCCGGCGCCCAGCGGGCAGCGACTGTTGAGCCGCATGGCCGATGCGGCGGGCCGGAGCAGGCGGCGCCGCAGGGCGCGCTGCAGCAGGTCGATCCGCATCAGCGCATCCAGCCGCGCGCGATCGGGTGCCACCCGCCGCAGCAGCGCCCACGCGCGCTCGATCTGCCCCATGCGCTCCGCGACCATCGCGTTATAGCGCCGGTGCGGCCCGCGGTGCAGCGGCAGGCCCAGCCGCATCGCCGCCGAGCCCGTAGCCGGCAGCAGCACGCCGTTGCGGCGGAAATCGTCGAAGCCCATCGCCGCGCAGCCAAGCGAGGCGAACAGCGGCCCGAAACAGGCCTGCGAAAGCAATTGGCACGGCAGCAGATGGTGCCGCTGCAGGCCCGGATCATGCCCCGCCTGCCCGGCCCGGTTGACCGAATGGAACGACAGCGAGGGCCGGTGCCGCTGTGGCGGCGCCGACCGGCCCGGATTCCCCTCCGCTCCCCCTAGGCTTTCCAAACCTCCACCACGCTCCCGCCCCGCGACAGATCGAGCCGGAGTGTCTCGCCCTCCGGCCCGGTCAGCAATCGCGGCGCGCGCAGCGTCCCGTTTTCGACCATCCAGTGCAGCAGCCGCAGGCCCAGTTTCGCGCCCACGACCCTATCCCGAGCGAGGGCAGGCGAAATGCGCAGCTCCTGCCCCGTGAAGGCCGCCAGCCCCTCGCTCACCATCGCCCCGCCCGGTTGAGGCGAGAGCGCCGCGAGGCCGAAGCCGGGGAACACCCCGCCCGCCAGCCAGCCATTCACCGAATCGCGAAAATGCGCCGGCCCGCTCCAGCTGCGAGCGGGAGCCCAGGCCACCGCCTCCGCCCCGGATAGAAGCGAGAGCCTGGCGCCCAGAGCGGCAAGGCAGCGCAGGACCGGCAGGGGAAGGATCCCGCCGCCGATGGACAGATGCGGCCCGGGACGGAGCGAAATCGCCTCCAGATCGCGCTCCGGCGTCCCCGGCGGAAGCGCGAAGACATGCGCCGCTTTCGGCAGCCCCTCCGCGCTCCCCGGAGCGAGACCAGCGAGGTCGAACGTGATCCCCCCCATCAGCAGTTCCAGCCAGTCTCGCCCCGCCACGCGCCCCCCACCAGGAGCGCGCGCGGGATCGAGGCTGATGCTTGCCTCCCCCACTCCGGCCAGCAGAGCGGCAACGTCAGTGGCCGCCGGGCGCTGCCCGCGTGGGAACAGGATCGCCAATTCCGCCATGCGCCCTCCGCCGCCAGGCCACCTGGGTCCGATGATTGCCCACCCCCCTGGCACTCACCGCTATCTTATTGAACGGAAAGCATGCCCCCGTCGAGTCCACGCGGGAGAGATAGCTCCGCATCCGATCATTCGCAGTCTTCGTCCGACGCTGCGTTGCGCCCGCAAGCCAGCCACTATAGGTCTTCGGCATGGCTTCCCTTTCCGCAGTCCTCGGCGTCGAACGATCTCTTTCCGGCAAGGTCTGGCGCTGGCGCGGCGGCAACATGGCCCTTCAGGGCGGCGCAGCCGGGCTGGAGGACGATATCGTCACCCAACTCCTGCTCGCCCGCGGCGTGCCGCGCGAGGATCTGGAGCTGCACCGCAGCCCCAGCCTGCGCGGCTTCCTGCCGGACCCGTCCGCCTTCCGCGACATGGATCAGGCGGCAGAGCGGATCGCCGAATCCGTGATCGCGCGCGAGGCGGTGACGGTCTACGGCGATTACGACGTGGATGGGGCGACCAGCGCGGCGCTGTTGATCCGCCTCTATCGCATGCTGGGCCACGATGCGCGGCACTATATCCCCGACCGCCTGCTGGAAGGCTATGGCCCCAGTGGCGAGGCGCTGGTGCGGCTGGGCGAGGAAGGGTCGAGCCTGGTCGTCACCGTGGACTGCGGCGCCATGGCGCATGAGGCGCTGGGCATGGCGCATGACGCGGGGATCGACGTGATCGTGGTCGATCACCACAAATGCTCCGCCGATCTGCCCCGCGCCTTCGCGCTGGTGAACCCCAACCGGCTCGACGAAACCGACCTGGCGGCGGCTCACGGCCATCTGGCGGCAGTTGGCGTAGCCTTCCTGCTGGCGGTGGCGGTGGTGCGCACGCTGCGCCGGCGCGGCTTCTTCGCTGATCGGCGCGAGCCGGACCTGATGAGCCTGCTGGACCTCGTGGCGCTGGGCACCGTGGCCGATGTGGCGGCTATCCGTGGGCTCAACCGCGCCTTCGTGGCGCAGGGGCTGAAGGTGATGGCCCGGCGGGACAATATCGGCCTCGCCGCGCTGATCGACGCCAGCCGCCTGAACCGCGCCCCCAGCTGCAGCGATTGCGGCTTCGCACTTGGCCCCCGGATCAACGCAGGCGGCCGCGTGGGCGAAGCGACGCTGGGCGTGCGCCTGCTGACGACCCAGGACGCCGACGAAGCGCGAATGATCTCGGCGCAGCTCTCCCAGCTGAACGAGGAGCGGCGGGCGATCGAAGCGGCGGTGCAGGAAGCGGCCGAGGCGCAGCTGGCCGCGCAGCACAACCGCGCGGTGCAGGTACTTTCCGGCCGCGGCTGGCATCCGGGGGTGATCGGCATCGTTGCCGGCCGGATCAAGGAGCGGACGGGCAAGCCCGCGCTGGTGATCGCGCTGGATGAGGAAAGCGGCCTGGGCAAGGGCTCGGGCCGATCCATCGCCGGGGTCGATCTGGGCGCGGCGATCATCGGCGCGCGCGATCACGGGCTGCTGGTGGCCGGCGGCGGCCATGCCATGGCGGCGGGGCTGACGGTGGCGGAAGGCAAGCTCGAAGCCTTCGCCGAGTGGCTGGACGAGCGACTGGCCGGCCCCGTGGCCCGCGCCTCCGCCGAACAGGTCACCACGCTGGACCTTTCCATCGCCCCGCGCGGCCTCACCCCGCAGCTGGTCGAAACGCTGGAGAGCGCCGGCCCCTTCGGCGTGGGCTGGCCGGGCCCGCGCGTGGCCGTGGGGCCGGTGCATCTGATCAAGGCGGATGTGGTGGGCAACGATCACCTGCGGCTGATCGCCGGCGGGCAGGACGGCGGCTCGTTCAAGGCCATCGGCTTCCGCATGGCGGACAGCGAAATGGGCCAGGCGCTGCTGCATGGCGCGCAGGGCCGCAGGCTGTGGCTGGCAGGCCGCGCGAAGATCGACGACTGGGGCAGCCAGCTCAAGGCGGAGCTGCATCTGGAAGACGCCGCATGGTCCGGCTGAGGCCCAGGTAAAAAGATCATGCTGCGCGGGCTTGACCGCGCCACGCAGCCAAACTAAGTGCGCCGCTCGCCTCCGGGCGTGGCCCCTTCGTCTAGCGGTTAGGACGCGGCCCTTTCACGGCTGAAACACGGGTTCGATTCCCGTAGGGGTCACCACCGGATGCACATTGCGCCATGCGCCCTGCGCCTGGCCCCTTCGTCTAGCGGTCAGGACGCGGCCCTCTCACGGCTGAAACACGGGTTCGATTCCCGTAGGGGTCACCAACCACCTTTACTGGTTTGATTCGGGCGACACCTAGCCTTCCGAATTCTTTCTGCGGATGTGTGCGCACCCGCACAGATAGTCTTTCGCAGCGGCGCTATCCGCGCAGCCGCTCTCCAAGCAGGACGACCCTTACAGTCCGCAGCAGGATCACGGCATCGAGCCGCCAGCTGCGATTTTCGATGTACCACAGGTCGCGTGCGAATTTCTGTTCGTTCGACAGCAGCGTGTTGCCGGTGACCTGCGCCCAGCCGGTCATGCCGGGCCGCACCTCCGCCCGGGCTAGACCGCTATGGCCCATCGCCGCCACGGTCTCCGGAAGCAGCGGCCGGGGCCCGACAAGAGCCATGTCTCCACGCATGACATTGACAAGCCCCGGCAACTCATCGAGTCGGGTGCGACGAAGGATTGCGCCGAAGCGGGATGTTCGCATTGCATCAGGCAGCAGGTCGCCCCGTGCGTCGCGATCATTGCGCATCGTGCGAAACTTGATCAGATGAAACGACCGCTGACCCAGACCTGATCGTTCCTGCACGAACAATATCGGCCGACCCAGCGTGGCGGCCACGCCGATCCCTATTGCCGCCATGAGCGGCAGCAACAGCAAAAGCGCAACGGCCGCCACCGATCGACCTGCAAACTGAGTCCAGCGATCGGATCTGTTCGCGGGCTTTCGGCTTGCAGCTGTCTCAAGCCATTTGCGGTGTTGGGGCATCGGCCTCGTCCCCCGCCACAGCGCATTCGTCTCCGCTCACGCGGAAGGTTCGGTCCAGTCCGTTATTCAACGCGAAAATGGCCGCCTGGGTGCGGTTCTGCACGCCCAGCTTTCTCAGGATGCCCTTCACATGTACCTTCACCGTCGCCTCGCAGAGATCGAGTCGGCGAGCGATCAGTTTGTTGGGCAGACCCACCACCAGGCAATTGAGGATTTCGGCCTCGCGATCCGACAATGGCGAATCGCCCACCCCTCCCTTCATCATCAGGGATCCTCCGCTGGACATTTGCGGCAACGAATCGACCAGCTTTCCCGGCAGGAACTTCTCGCCGAGCGCCACAAGGTGGAGCGAATTGAGCAAGCTTTCGCAGCCGACATCGTTGAGAATGAAGCCGTGCGCGCCATGCCCGAACGCTTCGATCATGTAATCGACATCAAGGTCCTGGGTCAGAAACACCAGTCGCACTTCGCCGCATTGCTTGCGCACAAGTGCCAGATCGTCGGCCGAATATCGGCTTCCACACTGGTCTATCAGAACGATCAGAGGATCGACGGAACCGGAGGGACGCCGACTCCGCAGCCGGCACGGTTCCTCCGTAGAGTCGAGTATCTCGAACCCTCTTTCGGAAAGAATATGCCGCAGACCCTCCCTGATCAAAGAATTTCGACCGAGCAACGAGACCTGAATATCAACCGTCATGGACAATCTCCCCCTCCTTCTTAAACGAGGAATAGCTTAACCTGACCGGAGCATTGGTCTCCGATATCGCTGATGCCGGGCAACCAACTTCCGTGAAGGAATTATCAGCGACTCGATTCGATTATTATATTCCGCCCGTCCACCCCCTTTCAATCCAGCGTCATCAAATGAGACAATGGCAGGGGAAAGCGGAGTCTCCTATAGAGTATGCTCAAGCTATCGGAAACAATCCTGTCTCTCACTGCGTAATATATCCAGGTTCGCAACTTTCGCATGAGGAATGGATGCACCGCTAATCCGAAAGGGCTAAAATATATGATGGTTAACCTATCATACTTTAGATGAAGTCCCACCCTCTTAAAGAGCCGAGTAACCCTGGGTTTGCCTCCATCTTCCGCCGGTCAGCCCAGACGCTGATGGATGGGCGAAACGCCGCCATCCGCGCGATGCCAGTCGGTCACGAGCAACAGCCCGTCGCCCGTTCTGACCAGCCAGTGCGAGGGCGCGGCGGCCACGATCTGGCCAGGCAAAGCCGCTTCGTACGAGCCGCACGGCTCCGGCACCGCAGCCCATATCGTGACCCTCTCCATGCCGAGATGCGTAAAGGCACCCGGATAGGGCCGCCCCACCGCCCGAATCAGGCGGTCGATGGCATCTGTCCCTTGCGACCAGGCGATCAACCCATCCGCCTTCACGCGCCGGGCAGCGAATGTAGCCAGGTGCTCCTTCTGCGGAATGCCAGCGGCATCACCCTGCCCGATGCGTCGCAATGCCTTTGCCAGTAAGGACGCCAGCACCTCCATGTGCCGGTCGTAAAGCGATCGCGCCGTCTCGTCGGGCGCCACGAGAAAGAACTCCTGCTCCACAATAGGGCCGCTGTCGGTGCCACCATCGATCCAGAACAGCGTTCCGGCAGACACAGGCTCCCGCAGCAGGATGGTCCAGGGAATGACGGCCCGCCCGCGCAAACGGGGTAGAGGCGCCGGATGGTAACCGAGCACACGACCGGGGCTTATAGCGAGAAAGTCCGGCCCACATATCTGCGACCAGCCGACAACGAGAAGCAGGTCCGGTCGCAAGGCACCGATGCGGGCGATTACCGCCGCATCGTTGATCCGGGCGGCGTGGATAATCTCGACGCCCATGCCACAGGCCTGCGGCGCCAGATCGCAATAGTCCGAATGGCGGCCGCAGGATTCGGGCGGCAAGGTCACCAGCGCCCGCACCCGCCACCCCTCGGCCCGGTGGGCCGCTTCCAGCGCGATCCGAGTGCTTTCCACCGCCCCGATGAGGATGAGGTCAGGCATCCGGTCGGCCTTCCCGCGAGGTGGCAAGCACAGCGCCCGAAGACGCGAAAATAGCTGACGACACGGGAGAGGTAATGGAACCCGCCGGAGAATCCGTTTCCCCATCCCGGCGGCTCAGTTCCATCGCATCGATCAGCATCCGGTTGACCAGCCGCACATCGTATTTCTCCTCCGCCGCTCGCCGCGCGGCCAGCGACATGGCTGCGAGGCGTTCCGGATCGCGCAACAGCCGCATGATCGCGTCCGCAAGGGCCACCGGGTCGCATGGCGGCACCAGCAGGCCGGTGACACCCTCCACGATCGCGTCGCGGCAGCCGGGCAGCGCGGTGGTGACGACCGGGCGCCCAGTCGCCAGCGCTTCGAGAATGGTGCGCGGCAACCCCTCCCGATAGTATGAGGGCAGCGCGAAAATGGCCGCTTCCGCCAGGTGAGCCCGGACATCGCGGGTTTCCGGAAGCAGTTCCACAACCCCCTCCTCCGCCCAGCGAGCCAATTCCTCACGGCCTATCGCTGTCGGGTTATCTTCTTCGACCCGGCCGAGAATCCGAAACCGCGCTTCCGGGAAAAGGCGTTTCACCAACCGCGCACTCTCGACGAATTCCCGCACCCCCTTGTCGCGCATCAGCCGGGCGATCATCAGCACCGTACGCGGCGGCTCTGGCAGCGGACGCGCGATAAAGTGGTCCGTGTCCACGCCGGATCCAGGGATCTGGACGACCTTGTGATGGGGGCCGATGATCCTGTGGCGCAACATTTCCGCGCGGTCATCGGAATTGAAGACGAATACGGCCCGGGCCCTGCTTATCGCTTGCCGATACAGCAGGCTGACGCACCGGCGCAGCGCTGGCCGCGCCGCGCCAGCAGGGCTGAAGACGAAGCCCAGCCCACTCATGATCACGTAATAGCTGCCGATACCGGCCAACCGCGCCGCGATGCCGCCATAGATAATCGGCTTTTGGGTGTAGGCGATGACGACATCCGGCCTCTGGCGCAGCATCAGCCCGATATAGGCGGCGAGCGTCCGCAGATCGGTGAGGGGGCTTAGCGATGCGCGCGCCATTGGCACCTGGATGAAGCCCACACCGATTCGGGCAAGCTCCTCCTCCACCCGTGCATCCCGGTCCGGCGCGGTTGCCGTCACCTCGTGCCCCTCCGCCACCAGTGCAGCCAGCAGCGCGCCACGAAAATTGACCAGCGAGAAGGCCAGGCTGGAATGGACGATGATCTTCATGGCACCAGCCCCTTCCTGCCGGCCACGCGCCGACCCCCTTTGAAATTGGTAGAACAGGCATAAGCTTACCCGGCACTCCGCTGATTGGAGCAGGCATTAGGGCTGATATGCTTTGGTATAGTGCCGGCGACATCGGAGCGAGAACGCGACGACCTGCCCCGTTCCTTGCACATCAGCCAATCCGAAAGATGAGGCCGCACCATTCGGGATAGGGTCTGTTTGTCCAATTCTATCGGCTGTGCCCGTGAATTAGGAATGGCTTTCAATCAAAGGGCGGCGGCTTCGTGCTGGCCGTCACGTGCGTTCTACAGTCGGGGCTCGCATGCTGGACCTGCTCGATACCGCAAAGCTCACCGATCCATCGCCGACACGCGAAGCGGCGCCGGACATCCCGCCCGTAACGCAGCTGCCTGGCGAACACCGCCTCTCGGAAGGCGCGCCTGCGGCAATGCTTCCCAGCGATCGGGAGCGCACTCGCACCCTCCCCCGGCCCGCGCCGTTCACCCTCAAAAGCAAGCGGACGCTGCGTCTGATCGTGGTGGCGGCGCTCGACCTGCTGGCTGTGACGCTTACCCTGCAGATCGTGATGGTGCTGGGTTACCCCGCCATGGGTGGAGGGCCGCTCCACAAGATCGGTTTCGTCGGCCAGTTTGCCCTGGTCACCACCCTCGTCCTTTGGCTCAACGGGCTTTACCGCCATAGCTGGCGCTTCACCCGCCTGGCCGATTGCATTCATCTCGTGCGCCTGGTTGGGATTGCTCTCTTCGTCGCCTGGTCGGTTTCGGTGGCCGCCGTTCCCATGCGGCTGCCCGATCTGCCCCTGCTCGTCACGATCCCGATCCTGCATGCCGCATTGCTGATCGTGGTCATGACCGGGATGCGCATCGCGCGGCGCCAATTGCGCGAGGCACGGCGGGTTCAAGGTGGCACGGCTGTGGTCCATGCCCCGCCCCGGGCCGCGCGCAAGGCTATCGTGCTGGGCCCGCCGGAATGGGCATCGTCGGTCATCGAACTGGTACGCGGCGATCCATCCGCGGGACTGGACGTCGTGGGAGCCCTGTTGTCGGAGGAAGGCGATGCCATCGGTCGGCTTTCCGGCGTGCCAGTGCTCGGCGGTCCCGAGATGCTGGCGAGTGCCGTCGTGGGGCTGGAAGAACGCGGCCGAGCGCCAGCCTGCCTGATCCTGTGCGATGCCGCCGCGGGTTCAACAGCCGCACAACGCGCGAAGATCGTCGAACGGGCCAGAAAGCTGGATTTGGAGATATGCCGTTTCTCCTCTCGCTTGGGAGAGCTGCTGAAATCCGGCGAAGCTGGTGCGTCACCGCTGCTCTCGACGGCTCGCCTGCTCGGTCGGCCGGAGTTCCTGATGGCCACCCAGATCGTGGATGAGTGCATTCGCGGGCGGCGGATCCTCGTTACCGGTGCCGGCGGCACGATAGGCGGCGAGTTGTCCCGGCAATTGGCGGCCTTCGGCCCGGCCGAGATCACCCTGCTCGACCACGCGGAGCACGATCTCTACGAAATCGATTCCCAAATGCGCCAGGCCTGCCCGACGCTTCCGATCCGCCAGGCGCTGTGCTCCATTCGTGAGCGCGATGCCGTGCGTGCGGTCTTCGAGCAGGCTAGGCCCGAGATCGTGTTCCACGCAGCAGCGCTGAAGCACGTCCCGCTGGTGGAAGAAAACCCTTGCGCGGGGGTTCACACCAATGTCGTGGGCACGCGCAATATCGCGGATGCAGTGTGCGAATTCGGCGCCAGGGCGATGGTGCAGGTGTCCACCGACAAGGCGGTCAACCCCGTGGGCGTGATGGGCGCGACCAAGCGAGTGGGCGAAATCTACTCCCAGGCGCTGGACCTGTGCGGGGTGGACGATCCCGATGCACCACGTTTCATAACCGTGCGCTTCGGCAACGTCCTGGGATCGAGCGGATCCGTCGTGCCGCTGTTCACCCGGCAGATCGAACATGGTGGCCCGCTGACGGTAACCCATCCTGACATCACCCGCTATTTCATGACCGTGCGCGAAGCGGTGCAGCTGATCCTTCAGAGCAGTTCGCATGCCCTGAAAAGGGATACGATGCGGGGCAACATCTACGTTCTGGACATGGGCGAGCCAGTGCGGATTCTCGACCTCGCACAGCAGATGATCCGGCTGGCTGGTTACGAGCCGGAGGTGGACATGGACATCCGGATCGTGGGGTTGAGGCCGGGAGAGAAGCTGTTCGAGGAATTGTTCGACAGTTGCGAGGAACAGGTTGAATCCAGCATTCCGGGCATTTTCGAGGCCCGATCGCGGCCGATCCCCCTGCCCTTGCTGAATCAGGCGATCCGCCGGATGGAAAGGCTGATAGCGGAGCGCGACGAAGAGGAGATTCGCCGGGTGCTGCACAATCTGGTGCGGATTCCCAGCGGCCAGGCCGATGCCCGCATGCCCTTCGGCGATTTCGCTTCGCTGATGGCGGATTACGCCCGCGGGCACTTCACGGTTCATTCGTCCGGCGGTGAAACACAGACGGCGCTCGCCACCGTGACGGCGGCGCCTTTGGGGCAGGCGACGAAGGAGCCAGTGCCAGAATCCGTGTTTTTCCCGGCCTCCCCGCCCGTGCGCCATGTGCCCATTTATCTTGTGAAATCGGAGACGACATTGGCTTCGCGCTGGCCCAGTTACGATCCCGACGAGATCGAGGCGGTGCGCGACATCCTGTCGAGCGGAAGGGTGAACGCGCTGGTTCATGGCGAGCACACGCGCAATTTCGAAACGAGTTTCGCCCGCTTCACGGGCGCGCGCCGTGCCATCGCGGTCAACAACGGTACGGCGGCGCTGGAACTGGCACTGCGCGCGCTCGGCGTGGGGTCGGGCCACGAGGTTATCGTACCGGCGCGGAGCTTCTTCGCCACCACCAGTTGTGTGGTCGCGGTGGGAGCTGAACCGGTCTTTGCCGATGTCGACCCGGTCTCCCAGACAATATGCCCGGAATCGGTGGAGCGGATGATCGGCCCGCGCACCAAGGCCATTATCGCCGTCCATCTGAATGGATGGCCGTGCGACATCGCTGCGTTGAAAGAGTTGTGCGACCGGCACAGGCTGTTGCTGGTGGAGGATTGCGCCCAGGCCCATGGCGCGGCAGTCGGCGGCCAACGGGTAGGCAGTTTCGGCCATGCGGCGGCATTCTCATTCTGCACCGACAAGATTATTTCCACTGCCGGCGAGGGCGGTATGGTGGTGACCTCCGACGAGGACGTGTTCCTGCGCGCCTGGGCTTACAAGGATCACGGCAAGAGCCACGCCAAGGTACACGACGGCAAGGCTGGATCCGCCTTTCGTTTCATCCATGACAGCTTCGGCAGCAATCTGAGACTGACGGAAGCGCAGGCCGCCATCGGCACGATCCAGTTGGCAAAACTGCCCGACCGGCTCGCCCGCCGCCGCGCCAATGCCGAAATGCTCAACCGCCTGCTGCAAGATCATCCCATGATGTCCGTGCCCCAGCCGGGCGCGGACATCACCCATGCCTGGTACAAGTATAATCTGCAGGTAAGGGTCGACCGGCTGCAGGCACGCAGCAGCGTGGCCGAAATTGTGGCTGAATTGCGGGAGCGCGGCATAACCTGCGGGCCAGGATCGTGCCCCGACATGAGCAAGGAGGCTGCGTTCGCGAGCCGCGAGGTGAAAACCGATGGCGACCTTCCGAGCGCGACCGCACTTGGCCCGACAAACCTGATGCTGGCTGTCGACCATTTATTCGACGAACGGCACATTCAGGCCATCGGCTCGCACGTCCGAGAGGTCGTTGCCTAAGCTCGGCCGCCCCCCGGCGGCGAAGCTGATCGCCACGCGGCATATATCCGAGCTTCGCCCCGGATCGCTGCGGGCGCTGTTCCAGGGCGGTGCGGCGGTCGTGATGATCGATGTGGACGAAGGCGCGGCCGACATCTGGCGCCGGATGGTTCTGAAAACCGCCGAAATCCTGCCATGGCTACTCTCGTTGGCCGATATCGCGGCCAATCATTACGGCGGGGCCGATATTACGACCGCGTTGGGAGACGTGGTCTATTTCCAGCCCGGCCTCCATGGCTATATCGGCCGCAAGATCGAGCTGGATCTCGACGAAGCCGGCCGGTTGCGATGTCAGCCCGACCATTTCCGGCAGAATGGCAGTGTCGTCTCGCCTGATGCCGATGCCATGGTCCGTTGCTGGGAACTGGTGGAAGGCATCATGCGGGCGCTGGCACCCCAGGACTGGCGCGGCCCGAGCCATCGCGCGGTGGTGCAGCGGCTGAAATATCAGCCCTCGGCCGAAGATTTCTCAAACCTCGCGAAACTGACCCATAACGGCCTCTCCCGTTGGGGGCGGCTTGGTTACCGTATCGATGTCAATCGCGGGACGCTGCATCACCGCCTTTCCGGCCGCTGGGTGTCCGACGCTTTCGGCGTCCTGTTGGCGGCGCCCGGCCTGCGCGGCATCGCGAAAGGGATCAATAGCGCCATCGCGGGCAGGATCGCGGCCGAAGCGGTCGGAAACCGCGTCGTGGTGGAACGGCCGCATCTCGACAATCGCTATTTCTCGGCCCTGTGCGGCTGCCGGCAGAGTGTGCGGACGGAATTTCTCGCGCAAGGGTCATGGCACGAGGTACCCGTTGGTCTGAACAGGCTTGCGATCATGCCCGGCCTGCTCGCCAAACGCGATTTCCAGATCCGTCCCCTTCTCCATCGCGTCACCTATCCCAAGGATCTGGCTGGTGCCACGCCTGATCCCCAAACCGGAGATGTGACGCTGTTGCTCGGCGCGGTGTGACGGACCGTCAGCGCAGCGCCTCGGCAATGAGCGGACTGAGCATCCGTGCACCCACGGGGCTGAGGTGATTGCTGTCCGAATAGAGCGAACGACCCGCCAGATTGGTCAGGCACCGATCGTTATCGGGACATATCGCCACCTGCGGATAGACCCGCCGCAACCCAGGGTGCGTGCCGAGGGCGTCGAGCATTTGGAACGCCTCCCTTTGCCTGCCCAGATACAGGCCCAGGGGCCGAACGAACCCGTCCAGCACCTCTCCGCGCTGTTCCAGCCGCGCAAGAGTGAAAGGCACGTCATAGCCCACTTCCGGAACCGGGTAGACGATCACGACGGTCTTGCCGGCCGCCAGCAGCTGCGCGACGAGCCGGCCGAGATCCCGAGCCATCGCGGCCGTCGCCGCTGGGGTGGACGCGTCGACCGGCCGCCCGTCCGACCAGCGCAATCGCGGCAGGCCGGCATTGGTTTCCGCAGGGCCGAGGCCAAGTGCCCGCCCCTTTAGATAAAGCGACCATCGGGCGGCCAGGATCACGACCTTCACCTCCGGATGATCGAGGGCAAAGCGCAGGTCGGCACGGTTCATGTTCAGGCACGCCGCGCTGGTCGCCAGTTCCAACCCTGGGGGGCAGGCGGAGTTGGCCGCATATTGTACGCCCGCCAGGGCACTAACCGGCTCCACTGCGGCCCAGAGGGTGCCGGCATGGGAATCCCCCCACAGCATGGCATCCACCTTGGCGGGATTACCGATCACACAGTGCGGCCCGTAATCGCTGCGCCACGAACACATTTTGAACGGGTCTGTTTCCTCACCTTGCATGGCGAGGCGGTTGACCTCCGCCGGGAAGCGCCCCGGCAAGCCGCGGGACATGTGGAGAGCGGAGCCCAGGGCAACGCCGCAGATCACGGCCACCGCCCCGCCCAGCAATGCCCCGCGCCGGGTGGGGAGCCACCGTTTCGTGCGAAATGGACGCTCGACATAATGCCATGACAGCATCGCGCACAGAAAGGTGAGGGGCAGGAGAAGGAGCATCAGCACCGCTCCCGGCTCCTCGATCATGCGATAGCGCAGGAAGGCGAAGACGGGCCAGTGCCAAAGGTAGAGCGAATAGGAGATCTTGCCGCTGAAGACGAGCGCCGGAGCGGCCAGAAGCCGCGCGACGACGTTGCGGCTACAATCCCGCCCTGCCCAGATAACAAGTCCGGCGCCGACGCATGGCGCCAGCGCGGCAGCGCCGGGAAACGCCATCCGGTCCGAAAAGGCGACAATGGCATAGACGATCAGAGCGAGTCCCGCCGCCGCGGCCACGCCCGCCAGGTGCACGCTGCGAAGGATCGGAAGCACGCCCGCTGCCACCATGCCGCCCAGCAGCAGTTCCCACGCGCGAAACGGCAGAAGATAGAACACCTCGTCAGGCTTCTTCGCGAGGAACCACAGATTCCCGCCGAAGGAAATTGCGGCCACGGCACCACACGCGGTCAGGAACAGGGCGCGCGACCGATGCACCAGCAGCAACAGCATCGGCCAGAACAGGTAGAACTGCTCCTCTATGCCCAGCGACCAAGTGTGCAGGAGCGGCTTCAGCTTCGCATCCCCGTCAAAATAATCGACCTGCGCCAGAAGCGTGAAATTGGATACCGACCCGCTGGCGCCGGCAAGGTTCTGGCCATAATCCCTGAGATCGGCCGGCAGCATCAGGACGAGCGCCGCGATCGAGCAGATCGCCAGCATCGCGAACAGGGCCGGGAAGATGCGCCTGACGCGCCTTTCATAGAAATCCAGCAGGGAGAAGCGGCCCTCGGCCTGTTCGCGCAACAGAATTCCGGTGATCAGATAGCCGGAGATGACGAAGAAGACATCGACGCCCACGAACCCGCCGGAAACGATGCCCAGTTCGGTATGGAACAGGACCACCGACCAGACCGCGATCGCACGCAACCCGTCAATATCTGCGCGGTACGGCCTGCATTGCGAAACCGGTTCGGGATGCGCCGGCGCGTCGGCATTGAATGGCTTCCGGACGAGCAGGTCGTAGAACGAGGGCCTGAATGCTGTCGGAACCGCGCCTGAGTCCCGGGTGAGAAATCCGCTGCCGAGGTGCCCCCCGTCAGACATAGCTCATGCACACCCCGGCCGCGGGGTGGAAGGCAACATGTCCGGGGCCCGTTCCGGCCCGGCGGAACCCCCGCGCCTGTAGCAGGCGAAGAACGGGTCCAGATTCGCAGCAATGTAATCGTCGATATAGGTCGTCATCTCTACATTGAAGTAATCGACATAGCCGCCGATCTTGCCGCGTCGGACCTTGTAGCTGTCCGGGTTGTTCATATCCGCCGGGCGCAGCCTTTCATGGCGAAAGCCGTCCTTCAATTCGGTGCGGCGCATGTTGTCAAAGGATGCGAAACGCACTGCTTCCTCCAGCAGAGCATCGTCCACAGACGGCAGGCCGAGGAATTGCGCGGTCCCTGACAGAACGCTCTTCGCATCGTCATGCATCGCCTCGTAAGTGATCCAGTGGAAACCGCGCGGCACATGGCGGTTAGCTGCCCAGGCATTGTAGAAGGCGACGATGGCATCGATGCTGCCTCGCTCGTGGAACAGGAAATGCTCCATGTCGCAATCGATGACCTTCATGCGATTGCGGGCATCGAAGTAGTAGGACACCAGCACGTCGCGCGGGTCCCGGGTCAGGAATACGATCCGTTTGCCCGCATAGGCGGATTTGTCGGTGCTGACTTCCGCCCCGGTCTTGAGATTGGGGTAATCATCATGCGTGAAGCCGATATTCGGCACACTGGACGATATCTTCCAGAAATGCTGCACTTCCATCGGATTGTCGACCTGAAGGCCATATTGGCGGCAAACCAGGTAACCCATCATGGTGCGAAGCCACGTGCGGCCGGACTTGGGATAGGAAAGGACATAGGCGTCCCGCGCCCAATCGCTCGCCGCGCGGCGGAGCGATCCCATCCATCCCCGCGTCTTGGCTGATGGCGACAGGATCGCCTCGCCGGCGGAGAATGACAGATCGCGCAACAGGGTCTTAAGGCTCATCGGATTTCCCCACCCGAGGATGTGCGGCCGAAGATAAGCCATGCGGTGGTCGCGGCGGGGGTCTCTTTGTGGGTATGTCCCGAAGGGCCGCGATCACCCGGCCCTCTGCTTGCGGTAGATGCGCTGGCGGAAGAACCACTCGTAGGGGCCGACCTCGAACGCCTTGTGGGCCAGATGCGTCAGCGCGAGAGCGACCGGCGTCGTCACGGCAATGAACAGCGCCATGGAAAAGGCCCAGTCCGCCGTGAACAGCCCCGCGCGCTGAAACAGCGTGCGCATCACGTAATAGACATATGGGTGGACGAGATAGAGCGAGTAGCTGACCGTCCCAAGATAAATGAGAATACGACTGCGCGCGGCCAGGGTCGTCAGGCTTTCGGGCTGCACCGCGAAATAGAAATAGCCGATCGTTGCGGCCATCAGCGCCCAGGCGAAGGGATTCGCCATGTCCGCCTGCGAAAAGTCGAAATGGAAGCTGCTGGCCAGCGCGATGCAGGCCAGTCCATAAAGGACTTCGCCGCTCCGCACGGCGCCGGGCGGTGGGCGCAGGCCAGCGTCGCAGGCCAGGCGCACCAATACGCCGCCCAGGAAGAATGCCGCTATGGGATAGCGCAACAGGAACAGCGCGCCCAGCACCGCTGCTATCGCGCCCCCAATGGCACTGCGCCGCGTTACCGCCAGAAAATATCCCCCCGCGGCGAGGGTGTAGAACATGACCTCGTAGGTCAGGCTCCACGCATTGGGCGTGAGCTGGTCGGTATGGCTGAACAGGTTCAGGAACAGCAACCCGCTCACCACCGCGCCGGGACTGTTGGTGCCCGGATACTCATTCGTCAGCGCGTTCAGCACGACGAACATCACTGAGAACGCCAGGAACAGCGGATAGAGGCGGAGGAAACGCCGCAGTGCGAACTCGCCGAGGCTGTAGCGCCTGATGCTTGGCAGGATGACGAAGCCGCTGATCGCAAAGAACAGCACCACGCCCCATCGCCCGAAGCACCAGGGCGCGTGGATCAGGCCGACATATCGCTCGTCATGCGCATAGATATGCTCGGCCGTGCCGCCGAGCAGATGTGCCCAGAAAACGGCCAGCGAGGCGAAGCCGCGAAGGGCGTGGGTGGCGGCATTGAAATCCCGCTGCGCCGCAGACCGGGTGATGCCTTGCCGGGCGGCTTCGCTCTGCGCATTGGCGGCCACCGCCCTCTTCCTCACGTGCCGAGACGCGTTGGCATCCGGGCAAGCGCGTCCGCCAATGTCAGGACCGCACCATCCGCCACATCTGTCGTTACCGAGACATTGTTGTGGACCAGGCAGTCCGTGCCGATTCGACAGCCATTGATCAGCGTGGCGCACATGCCCAGTGTAGAGCCAGAACCGATATGGCAGTGCCCGGCCACGACAGCGTTCGGCGCGAGATGGACGTCGTCCCCGATCTGGGAGTCGTGACAGATGACGGCGTTCTGGTTCACTATGCAGTTCTCGCCGATTGTCACGGCAGCTCCGACACTGGAGCCAGGCAGACAGTAGGACGCCGCCCCCAGCGTGCTGCCACGGCCGAGATAGGCGGATTTCGCTACCAAGGGGGGCAGTTCGAAACCCAGCGAGCGAGCTTTTTCGAACACCTTGCGGCGCGAAGCATTGGATACCGCCCCGCCGACGCCAATGAAGGCATAGCGCAGGCCGCTTTCGCGCAGTTCCGCCAGCATGGCTTCCGGACCCAGGACCTGCAATTCGTCCAGCACGCGCGTGCCGCCCGGTATGGCCTGATCCACCGCACCGACCAGGCGAAAGCCCGCGCCCGCTAACGCATCCATGATCGTTCGCGCATGTCCGGCGCCGCCCAGGATGACCGCGTCGGCAGGGCCGAAACGATTCCGGATCGCCGGAGACGGGGTGGTCTTGGCCCGCCGCGCCGATGGCGATGCCGCCAGCCGTTCCACATCGCGTACCCGGATTTCGCCATTGGCGGTCCGGATCTCGTCGATATCGACCCCCAACTCCTGCGCCCTCTGCCGTGCCTTGGCGGAGACGTGGCGCTCCGTCCTCACGGGAAGCGCTTCGTCAGCATCCCGGTCAATCCAGGTGAGTTCGAGTTCGCCAACCGGAACATCCTGCTCCAGTTCGACTTCGCAGATGGGCCCCCCGACCGGCACGAGATCGTCGACAGCGGCCAACAGGCGGCAAACCCGCCCGGCGCAAGGGGCGATCACGTCGTTCGCGGCCTTCGTGGTTTCGACCGTGAACAGCAGGTCACCTTCCGCAAAACTTTCATCTGCGCCCAGTGGAAGGACCGCTACGCGGGCCTCATCCTCATTCGCATTCAGCCGCGGCATGGCCAGGATCGCGCGGTGCATCAGCATCATCGGGGCTTCCTCCTTCGCCATCATGGGAACAGCCGCAGGGCCGCAGCTGCAATCGAGCCGGGTTCGGGGAGCAGGGCCAGCTCCCATCCCTTGGTGCTGGGGAGGGGATGATCTGGACCGGTGAGCGGCTGGAGCCGCAGCCCGTCCACGCTAGAAAGGGCGAGCGCGACCTCTGCCGCGAAGCCCCAGCCGGGAGCGCCTTCCTCCACCACCAGGACTTTTCGGCATGGCCCCACGCGGCGGACCAGATCGGCGTGATCGAGCGGCGAAAGGCGGGTGATCTCGACGATGTTTACGGCAAGTTCTTCCTCCGCTTCCAGCCGCGCGGCGGCCTGCACGGCCGCCTCCACGCTGCCGCCATAGGTAACGATCGCCAGATCGGCCTCCTCATGGGGCGCCAGGTCGCGCGGCTCCAGCGCGCGGGCATAGGTGATCTTGTTTTCGATCAGCAGGTGGGGCGTACCGGCGGCGAAGGCGTCGGCATAGACCCCCGCGATGTCCGAAAACTGGCTGGTGGCATACACCGTGAGGCCGGGAACGCCGCAGAAATGCTTTTCCAGGCTCTGGCTGTGAGTGGCGCCGTAACCCCGCTTGCCGCCCATCGGCGCGCGCACCACGACCGGCACGCCAATCTGCCCGTTATAGACCCAGGGCAGCTTGGACATGTGATTGACGATCTGATCGGTACACAGGGTGAGGAAATCGCCGAACATGATCTCCACGCACACCGGCTTGCGCTTCAGCGCCATGCCCGTGGCGACACCAACCATCACCGCTTCGGAAATCGGGGTCGTCAGCACCCGGTCCGGGAATTCGGAGGACAACCCCCGAGTCGCCTTGAAGGCGCCGCCATAAGGATCGAGAATATCCTGCCCCATCACATAGGTCCGGTCGGATCCGGCGAGGAAGGCCCGCAGGCTGGCATTGATCTGATCAATCACGCGCATGCTTCCTCGCTCGCCATCGCGGCTTCCAGGCATTGATCGAGATAGGCGCGAACGAAATCGTCCAGCACTTCGGCCTGCGCGCCTATGTCTCGCCGGGCCAGATCCAGGCAATCGCGCCTGCGCAGTTCCTGCAATTCGGATTCCGGCCTCGTATCGTCGCTCTTGCTGTGGGCCTGCAGCCGCACGGTTTCGATGTGCAGCCAGAAGGGCTTGCGCTCGCCGCGTACGTATTCGGCCGCCTCGCGCGCCAGCGGGGCCAGTTCCGCCAGATCGGTGGAACGGATGGAGCGGGAACGGATGCCGAAGGGCTCGGCCCGCGCGGCGATGCTGCCCGCCACGCCCATATGACGCGGGGTCGTCTGCGCGATGCCGTTATCTTCCACCACGAATAGTACGGGGCAATTCCACAGGGCAGCCAGATTCAGCCCCTCATAGACCGCCCCCTCCCCCATCGTCCCATCGCCCAGGAACACCACGGAAATCGCCTCGGCGTCTCGCTCCGCATAGGCGGTGCCCACGGCGAGCGGCACGAGACCACCCTGAATGCCGCTGGAATAGAAGTTGCGGCAGGCGAGGTGCTGGCTTCCGCCGCGCCCGCCGCAAACGCCGTCCTTTCTGCCGAGTATCTCGGCGAACAGGCTGAACGCATCGCCGCAATAGGCAAGGAAATGGCCATGACAACGGTGGTTCGACCAAACCGTATCCTTCTTCCGATCGATGGCCGCCATTATGGCGATCGCATTGGCTTCCTGCCCGATGCAGGTGTGGGTGGTGCCCGCCAGCAGCCCCTTGCTGAACATGTCGAGCAGGCGCAGTTCGAACTGCCGCAGGAATGACATGGTCATGTAATCGGCAGCGGCCGGCTCCGACGCGGTGGACTGCACGAAATCGTGGAAGTGCCTCATAGCTGCGCCCCTCTGATGCCGGGATAGTGGCCGCCGTCGAAGGCGAGCTTGAGCACGAGCTGAGTTCGGCTGGAAACGCCGAGAATGCGCATGAGATAACGCACATGGGTCTTCACCGTGCTTTCACTTATGCGCAAATGCTCGGCAATCTCCCTGTTCGCGCGTCCTGCCAACAGGGCCGCCAAGACCTCGCGTCGGCGTTTCGTCATGCGGGCCAACGAGGGATGGTCCCAGAGCAGCGCCGCTGCCTGGCCCGCCGCATCGCCAAGGCATTCGACTTGCCGCAGATCTTCAGCCGCCGCCGGCAAAATCTCGTAACCGAGATGCACGGCGCGTAGCAGCGCGCCCAGCAGATCGGCTTCCATGCTGACCGGCAGCACCGCGCGTAGGGCACCGGGCCCCACACGTCCCTGCCGGATGAAGGCGGCCGGGTCGTCCACCAGCAATACGATGCGCGAGCGCGGGCTGCAGGCCAGCAGCCACTTCCTTTCGCCATGTGCCTGCGCCGACTCCCGCGGCGTATCGGCAAGGAGGATCGCGATGTCGTAACCGGCTGCGGCGGTGATGGCGGAGGCGCTCGCAAATTCGGCGATCTTGCCGAAGCCGACGGAGTACAGGCTGGCGGCAATGCAGGCACGGCGGAACTCCGACGGGTCGATCAAGGCAAGGGTTGGCGCAGCGGTGTCCCGCCCAGCGCGGTCGTCGCCTCCATTGCTGCCCGCCTTGCTCATCCCCGGGCCCAGGCTTTGCGGAAGCTGCCCGCCAGCCCCTCGACCTGGCCGCGTATCCACTCACCCAGATGTGCGTGCGCCGACGAGCCGGGCGCGCTCTGCATGTAATACTGGACCTCATCCTCGTAACCGCGCCGGGCGTGTTCGGCATAATTCACGCGATCGAAAATGACGCCGTCAATCCTGTTGCCCAGCTTGCCCATCGTTGCCTGGAATTGCGGCACCGTGGTGCTGCCCCAAGTGACGACGAGCAGGATGTTGTCGGCGAAGCGAGTTAGGCTGCGTGCATCCTGCACCGCGAGCGCGGCCGGGCCGTTGACAATCACCAGATCGTAATGCTCGTGCAGCCTCCCGAACAGGCGCTCAAGGTGATCCTGACTGAAGATGGTGGCCGGGTTGCGTACGGCATCGCGCGCCGCGACGATCACGGGGTGATAGCTTCTTGCCTCGTCACCGCTGCGCTCCCGCTCGGGCGCGGGCAGGCTGATGCGATCGGTCGGATCCAGCAACAGCTCCACCAGGTCGGCACCGCCGATCTGGCGCTGGATTTCCTGGAACATCCCGGGATTGCGCAGGTCGAAATCGACCACCACCGCACGGCGTCCGGCGGCGGCAGCCGCGGCGCAAAGGCTGATGGCCACCGTGGCCTTGCCCTCACCGGGCAACGGAGACGAGACAAACACGGTCTGCGCCTTGCCCGGCTTGGCCAGGTCCAACACCTCGGCATGCGCACCACGGGCCACCTCCGCATAGACCGATTCCGGTTCGCTCAGCACGGGGTTGTCCTCCATTGAACGGGTCGCCTCCACGCCGATCTGGGGAAACATGCCGAAGGTCTTGATGCGGAACAGACGGAAAATCTGCCAAGGGCTGCGCAGCTTGTCGTCCAGCAGTTCGCGCAGGAACACCATCAACAATGCTATGATGAATGATGCCAGGATCGCCCCCACGATGGTACGAAGGGGCTTGGGATAAAACGGCTCGCTCTGCGCCACAGCCGGTGAAATGAGGGTCGAGTTCACGCCGATGATGCCGAGCGCGGAGCGGACCTCCTCCTCGTTCTTGACCGTTGACATGTAGGCGTTGCGAGCGAGCTCCGCGTTACGCTCCAACTGGGCGAGCTGCACCTTGTTGGAATTGTTGGCGTAGGCCTTGGCCGCCATCCCGCCCAGAATACCCTGCAACTGGCCGGCGCGCGCGGCGGCAGCGGCACTCTCACTTCGCGCCAGAAGGCGCTGTTGCTCCGCCTGTGCCGCCGCGTCTTGCCGGGCGGCGTCCTGAACCGCCGCCTCTTCCCGGCTGATCGCCGTGTCCAGCTCCGCGATCTGCTTATCCAGTGCGATGATCTGCGGGTGCCCGGCACCGAAGGTGGAGGACAGGTGAATCCTGTCGGTCTGCAGCTGGGACCGGCGAATGCGTTGTTGTTGCAGCAAGGGTGAATCGGCGCTGGCGAAACTGATCACGCCAGCGGCCCGTGACACCCCGGCGGTCCGCGCGGACGCCGCCGCGTCGATTGCGCGCGCGGAGGCTGTTTCCGCGGCCAGGCGGTTGATCTGCTGCAAATCTTCCACGCTGCCCGCGCCCTCGAGCATGCCGGTGCGCTGTCGGAAATCGGAAACATCCTGTTCCGCCCGGGCGAGCTTGGCCCCCAACCGTTTGGATTCACGTTCCAGGTCGGACAGCATGGCCCTGCGTGTGCGTTGCCGCCGGGAAATGCGGATCTCTTGCGCGGACACGGGATACTGGTTGGCGATGGCGGCGGCGAGATCCGGATAGGGCGAGACCACCTCGATATCGAGAAGGTCGGAATTGGCGCTGTTCACAACGCGGATCATGCGGGTCATCTGAGTGACAGCCCGCGCGCGCGCACGTTCGGGTGGATCGTTGGCCGGTTCCGAACTGCGATCTAGAAATTGTGGATCGTTCACAAGATCGAGATCGTCGACCACCTTGGCCGCCACCGCGCGCGAGCTGTAAATCTTCGCCTGATTCTCGACCCGGATGGCGTTGCGCGCCTCGGCCTCAGCCTGATTGGTGCCGTCGGAATCCGTCAGTTCCACCTGCACGGTGGCGACGCTTCGATACATCGGCGTCGCAAGCAGTTGCGAAAGCGCAGCGGCCAATCCGGCCGCTCCGACGATGGCAACAATCAGCCAGCGATGGCGGCGCAGGGCGCCGATCACGTGATGAAGTTCGTTGCCGGCGCGCGCGCGATTGCTGGCCGCCTCCATCACGAATTCCGCACCCACCGGGTCCAGACTCGAAAAGCCGCCATGCTCCAGAACCAGATTGGGCTGTGCCATCTCGTCTTGCCCGTCCCTTGCTCGCGCCCATTACGGCGCACGTCTCGGCCAGCGAGGTTTGCGCAGAGTTCGCCGTGCCGACAAAGGGGCATGAGAGCAGGGATGCCGGGCATTGTGACTAACCCTATTTCTGTGTTATTTTTCAGTCGCTTGGCAGCATGGGTGATCAGGCCACCAGCGGCTGACGCGCGACCAATCGCTCGTACAGATCGAGATGCGCCAGTGCGCAATCTTCGATCCGGTACCGGCGGCCGGTGTCCAGGGCTGCCGCCGACATCCGCGCATAGGCGTCGGGCCGCAGCGCAAGCATCCGGCATAGCGTCTCTGCAAACAGCCGCGCATCGCCGGGCGCGACCAGCATGCCGTTCTCGCCGTGGCATATCAGTTCGCGCGTGCCGGCAACGTCGGTGGCCAGCACCGGCAAGCCCGATTGCAGCGCCTCCAGCATGGCGATCGGCAAGCCTTCATAATGGCTGGTGTTTACGAACAGATCCGCCGATTGCAGCCGTCTGTCGATATCGTCGCAAGCCCCCAGCAGCTTTACGAAGCGGTTCGCGTGGAGCCGGTCGATGCGCGCCTGCAAGGCGGCCCGTGCGGCGCCTCCCCCTGCGATATGCAGGCTGAAGAGATCTCCGGAACAATGCAGGCGCGCCAGCGCGGCCGCCTCAATCATCATGGGATAGTTCTTCTGGTCGGTGAGGGCGCCGACGGCGAGAATCGTGGCCGGACGGCGCGAGGTCTGGCGCGGCCCATCGGCAAGGAACCCCGGCCCGGTGGCATTGACGATCTTCACGATCCGCCCCGCCCCCGCGGATGCCAGCAGCTGCTGGCAATCATCGCTGATCGCCACATAGGCGGAGACGAGCGGCGCCAGCAGCCGGAACAGGATCGGAGGAAACGAGAGGCGGCTGTTATGGTGAGTCGCCACGATGGGCACCCCCGCCCCTGCGAAGCGCAACATCAGCAGGGCGCGGACCGTGTGGGCGTGGATCAGATCCGGCTGCTCCGTCTGAAGAACCGCTCGCAGGACCCGGACGCCGGCGATCAGATCGCGCCTGTCCTGCACCGGCAGCACCCCCGTGGTACCTCCACCCGCGGCCACACGTGCGCGCTGACTGGCTTCCGAGGCCGTGGCGTTGCCCACGCTTGCCGCAGGGCACAGCGCCAGGACATGCGAACGATGGCCGGCTGCGACGAACATCGACGAGAGATTCGAGACCAGCATCTCGGCACCGCCCGTGGTGAATGTGGTGATTATCGAGAGAATCTTCATGACGACCGGCTATCCGCGGCAGTTTCGCACGACCGACAGAAAAGCCTGCGCTGGCCCGGAAGAAAACGGCCATTCCGGACTAGGCCGTAGTCGTCGTTACGCTTGCACAGGGACGGTGGCAGATTTCCCCATGCGCCCGGCACGGCGCGAAAGGCGGGGTATATTGTTCAGGTCCGACACCAGCGAGATGACCATTCGGCACGAGGGCGACGCCTGCCTGGCGGGGCTGCGAATATGTATTGTGCTCGCGGCCCTGGGCGCCGGCGGGGCGGAACGGGTTGTCGCCTGGTTGGCAAATCACCTCACCGATAGGGGCGCAGCCGTCACCATCGTATCTTTCGATAGCCCGACCGACCCTATTTTTCATGATTTTGGCAATCGGATGGCGTTTATCCGGCTCGACATCCCCGTCAAAGGCTCAGCCGGCAAACGCCTGCCTGCGCCCATCCGGCGCACCGTCGCGCTGCGCGGCGTTCTGCACGAACTGGCTCCGGACATAGCCATCGGTTTCCTGACCAAGATCAACGCCCTGCTCCTCGCCGCCACGCTCGGCATGCGGATCCCGGTGCTGGTGTCGGAGCGGAACAATCCGCACCTGCAGCCGGCCCATTGGGCCTGGAAGTACGCACTGCCCCTGCTTTACGGTCGAGCCACGGGCATCCTGTGCCAGACCCAGGCCAGCACTATTTGCATAGCGCCGCCATGGCGCAAGCGCGTGACGGTAATTCCCAATCCCGTCGCGTTGACCGCCGTCCCCTCGCGTTCACGCTGGAATGGCGCGGCGTTTCGCATTGCGGGTGTCGGCAGGCTGGAGCATCAAAAGGGCTTCGACATCCTGATCCGCGCGTTCGCCAAGATCGCCGCAGAACGGCCAGAGTGGAATCTCGACATCTGGGGCCAGGGGCCGGACCTGACGGCACTGCAGGCTCTCAGGGACGAGTTGGGAATGGCTCATCGGGTTGCATTCCGGGGGCTTAGCCTGACGCCAGGGGGATGGGTCGCCGAGACCGACCTGTTCGTTCTGGCATCGCGATACGAAGGCTTTCCCAACGTATTGGGTGAAGCGATGGCGGCGGGCCTTCCGGTGATCGCCACCAACTGCGATTTCGGGCCGTCGGAACTCGTTGATGGCGGGCATACCGGCTTGCTGGTTCCTCCCGACGATATCACCGCCATGGCCGCCGCACTCGCGCAGCTGACCGGCGATGGCGATCTGCGCACGCAGCTGGGATCGGCGGCTGTCGCGGTGACCCGCCGCTTCTCTCCGGATGCAGTGGCGCGCATGTGGCGCCAGGCAATCGTCGCGGCTGTCCGCTAGCGCCCGGCCAGAAGCGTTTCGTAAATGGCGCTGACCTGGCGGCAATGATGTTCTATGCCAAATCGGGTACGAGCATCGTCTCGCGCGCGATCCGCCAGTGCCTGTCTCGCCGGTTCGTCAAGCGCCAGGGCCGCTTTTGCCATGGCGTCGATGTCCTCCGGCGCAACCAGCACACCCGTTTCCCCTCTCAACGCTTCGATGTTTCCGCCCGAGCGAGTTGCAACCACCGGGGTGCCGACCAGTTGTGCCTCGATCAGCGTGCGGCCGAAGGGCTCGTCGACGGCCGGCACGAGGAGGATATCGCATGCAGCAAGCCAGAATGTACCAGGCGACCGCCACCCCATAATCCGCACGTCCGCTCCATCCCGGCCCGCCATCGCGATGCGCATCTGCATCGCCTGATCCATCGCGGTATCCTCTGCGGTGCCGAACATCACCCCGCAGACCGGCCGCCCTGGCGCGAGTTCATGCATTCTTCGAACGATCTCGATGAAGTGAAGGGGGCGCTTGCGGTCGATGAAAAGTCCCGAATACCCCACGAATAGGGTATCTTCGCGCACCTGCAATTCTTCGAGCAGAGTTCGGCGCGCGGCCGACCGGTTCACAGCCAGATCGGTGTCGAACGGGCTATGCACCACTTGCGCCTTGCCGGCGGCAGACAGCAGGCCTCGGCGAGGCATGGCAAATTCCGATACCGCCAGCACGCGATCGGCCAGAAAAGGCGCCGCGAAGCGCAAACCCCGCGCGTCCGGACTGCCGCGATGATGCCAAAGCAGCCGCGCACCGGCGAGCCGTGCGGCGAGCGCCCAGACGGCATGAGTACGCCCGTCATTGCTGTGGACGATGGCGATATGATTGCGGCGCAGGAAGGCCACTTGCGGCCCGATCCGCCGCAGCGCCGCCGCGAAGGCGTTCAATCCGACACGCCGGTTGAGCGGAATTTCCGGCCAGTCGAAGGGGCTTTCCGCGGGGAGGCCGCGATCGCGGAACAGGCGCGCCACCTTGCCACCCGGGTATTGCACCACGATCAGCGGATCGAATCGGCTCCGATCGAGTCGGTCGATAAGGCCGAGGGCCGATATGTGGCTGCCACCCACCACATCGCCGGCAAAAGGAAAGCAGATGCGCGCAGGGCCTGCACCAGCGGTGCCGACGCTCGTCCCAGCCGGACCCAAACGCACGATTTGCGAACTCATTGCGCCGCCCGTCTGCCAGCATCGGCCCCGGCAATCCGATCCGCGCTGAGTTCGGCCAGGAATTCGTCCAGGTTCAGTTCGCCATCGCCGTCGGCATCGTCCCACGGGTCGCTTTCGCCGACTTTGGCACCAGCACTCGCTTCCCAGCGGTCGTCCATGCCGTCTTCATCGCTATCGGGATAGGGCTCGCCCGACACGGCGTCATCGATGCGGCCCGGCTCCTTGCGTATATGGCCGGACCGATCACGCACTTCGCGCACGATCCGGCCGTCAGTCGAATCGCGCGGGAAGGCGCCCGCCGTCTCAAGCACTTCGACATAGGCCCGGTCGGCAGGGACCGCCCTCAGCGTCAGGGGGCAAGGCGGCGTGGTCGATACCACATCCTGTAAGCTCTCGGCGCGATGCAGGAACGTCCCGACGAATCGGTTGTCGAGGAGATAGACGCTCGCGGCGCCTTCCGATCCCAGCCGTTCACGATCGATCCCGACGGCATGTTCCGGGGTACTGGGGCCGGCGCGAAAGGTGTTGGCGACCAGCGCAACCGGCGAGCCGCCATAGCTTTCCCAAATCTCGGCGAACTGGGACTGGGCGTCGTAAAGCACGTTGTTGACGATCTCTACGCAAGAACCGGGAGGGAAGTTCACGTCCGGATTGCGATCACCATTATGGGCGCAGAGATTGCTGATGAAGCTCATCCGCTGAGCGCCCACCGGGTCGCTGGCCAAGAGCGCGCATTTGTCGTGCGGAGGCAAGCCTTCGGCGAAGATCGACCAGCTTATCGTGATGCTGTCATTGTCGGCATAGCCGTTGATGATCTCGTCACGCGCCCAGCTGGCGCTGACATGGTCGATAATGACCTTGCGGCTATTCTCGATGGTGATGGAATCCTCGCCCGCGCGGCTGCCGCCGATGCGATCATTCCGGACGCGGATATGGCGCACGATTACATCGTGCGCGCCCTTGATCAGCAATGGCGTCGTACCGAGTCGGCCGCCGCCATGCGCCAGCGTGATCCCGCCGCCTGGCGCCGTCTGGCCGGCGATCGTGATATAGGGGTTGTAAACGACCGGTGGCGAGGTGGTAAAACGGATCGTGCCCGCAACGCGGAAGATGCAGACACGCGGATCCTTCGCCTCTATGCATTCGCGCAGCGTGCCTGGGCCGGAATCGGCCAGACTGTCGACGGCGATAATCCTTCCGCCCCGTCCGCCCTGCGACACAGCGCCATAACCCTGCGCACCCGGGAAGGCGGGCGGTTCGTTCATCTGCAGCGGCTGCATCAACGGCTGTTCGGCCTGGGACGATCCGCCACAGGCGGCAAGCGCCAAGGTGAATGCGACAGCGGAGCGCAGCGCGTTTCGCAAGATGGCAGGGCTTGATTGGCTTGTCATGGCACCTCAGATCCGCAAGCGCATTTCGATGGCCGCACGAAGGCGGTCGAACTCGTCACTGGGAACATTGCTTTTTCGCCGGGAATAGGTTGCAGAACCGACTAGGGAGAGCCGGGGCGTCAGCCGGTATTCCGCCTCGCCCCGAATTCCGGTGGTTGTCTCAGCGACATCCGCCCCGATGAACTGGCTGCGGCGATAGAACACCGACCCCTCGAGCTGGAAATTGGCGCGCGCTTCGGCCTGCACGCCCAGCTGCACGACCGTATCGGTGCGCGACTGCGCTCCACTGCGCACCGTCGCCACGTCTCCGCGAAAGGCGTTAAGGATAATGGCCAGCCGACGGCGCGGAAGATAGGCCAGCGATGCTTCCGCCGACACGCCCGTTCGCGAAGGGAGCGTGTCATCCGCAGGCTCCAGCTGGAAGACGCCTATGGACGCTTCGCCGCGTAACAGCCCCCCTTCCCCGAATTTCGCCCCGGCCCGCCCGCCATAGGTCGTGGCATCCCGGTTGCGGTCACTCACCGCGCCGCCCAGACGGAAATCGCGATGAGTGACAAAGCCGATAAGGACGATGCTGCTCGTCCCACCGACGCCCAGTTCCACCGATGCTCTGCCGGCGTAATTGGTCAGGTCACGCTCATTGTCGATATCTGAAACATAGTCGATCTTGGTCGCGCTGCCGCGTACCGCCAGAGAAACGCGCGGCCCTTCGTGCCGCCAGCCGGTCTCCAATGCGAGTAGGTCCAACTTGCGCGGCCCAAGCGCTTGCACGTCGCGCGCTTCGGGGTCGCCGCGATCTTCTATTGCGCGCTGCCAACTGACATCGGCCGTGACCCGATCGGGTCCGCCAGCGCCCTGCATCAGAGAGGCGCCGACCAGCGCGGCCACGCTGTCTTCACGGGTGTGGTCGAGATATTTGCGCCCCGTTGCCTCGGCGCGCACCGCCACCTGCGTCGATTCCCTGTTCA
The DNA here is from genome assembly GCF_003569745.1 of Altererythrobacter sp. B11. NCBI lineage: Bacteria > Pseudomonadati > Pseudomonadota > Alphaproteobacteria > Sphingomonadales > Erythrobacteraceae > Altererythrobacter > Altererythrobacter sp. B11. The sequence goes on along the minus strand of NZ_AP018498.1, from coordinate 1,915,828 downwards.
GTCGCGCTTCCAGGCGGGGAACTATGATGCCGATCAGGTCGTCCTCGGCATCCTTTTGCTTCGCATAGATATTGCTGTCGTACTCCGCCCGGAGTTCGGCCGAAGGCAGCAGGGTGAAAGGCCCGGCCTCTATGCCGACGCCTTCAGCATAATCGTCCGGCACGTCCAGTATGGGCGCCGTCCGGCCGATCTGCTGCGCCAGCAAGGGCGGTGATACCAGCAGAGTGAGGGACAGCAGCGCAGCGCTCGCCGACCTCAGAACCACCGTTCCGTCACCTGAATCTGGTCGCCAGGCCGCACCGGATCCGTCGCGGTCACCTTGCCAGTGACGGCTCGCCCGTCCACGCGGCGGGATATGATCACCTCGCTCTCTTTCGCGCGATAGGTGAAGCCGCCCGCGATAGACACGGCGGTCAGGACCGTCATACCCGGCCGGTATTCATACTCGCCTGGCTTGTTGACCTCACCCAGGATGTGGAACGGCCTGAGCGCCACGGGCTCCACATCCACATATGGCTGGTTCAGGATTTGCCGGTCTAGCAGCAATTGGCGGATATCCCGCTCCAGCTCGTCGGGCGTCTTTCCAGCGGCGGGCACGCGGTCCAGCAACGGCAGTGACAGTGTGCCGTCGGAGCCTACGAGATAAGTTGTCTCCCCGTAGCCATCCAGGCCGTAGACCTGAATGCGCAGCTTGTCCCCGCTGTCCAGAGTATAGCCTTGATCCGCCACCGGGGGCAGCCGCTCGCCCCCCGTCGTCGCGCAGCTCGCCAGGAAAGCCGCCGCCAGACAGGCGACTGCCAGATGTCTCGCGAGGCATCGGTAACGTCCCATAGTGCTCGTCCTCCATCCTTGCGGGCCAGCCGGGCCGGCCAGGGAGAGGTTACCGCCTCACGCGAGAATCCATCCGGCGATTAGGTGTTCGTCCGGGCGCAGATGGCGTAAGGACTACGCCTTTGGGGTAGAGCTGCCTGGAACCCGCAAAGATCAGCATCAGCCCGAAGAGGACCGGCACGATGTTCAGCCGCGCGAACATATGCGGCATGGATTGGGTGTAGATGGTGAAAACACACGCCACGGCCACGGCGGTCCCCGCTTCCACCCGGAAACGTCGGAAATAGCGAAGCGGCATGATGAACAGCAATGCGACCAGCAGAGTGAAGCCTAGCAACGCCATCAGCCCACCATCCACCAGCATCAGCATAAACAAATTGTGGACCGGCTGATTGATCTCATGGGTCGCGCGAAAGCCTTCCACGCCGAGACCAACGATGATGGTGTCGCCCGACTTGTCCCACGCCTGTTCCAGCAGCTTCACGCGGCCCTTGTAGGTTCCGGCTTCTTCCAGGCTGCCATCGACCAGAGCGCCGCCCACACGATCTTGGAAAACAGTGGGGAGAGGCGCGCCGCTGGCGAGGAAGATCGCTGCGATGACGCTGATCGCCAGGCCTGCCCCCAGAATTGCGCGCACGCCGAGGAATGCCAGTGCGACCACCATTCCGATGGAAAACGCCGCGAAGCCGGTGAAGGACGCGCTGAGCAGCAAACCGCCCAGAAGCACTGCCAGCACGATGACGAAGACCCACGGCGCCATGAGCCGCTTCACCAGCGCATACAGCGCGAACGGGCCGGTAAAGGCGATCAGTTGGCCGTTCCAGTTCGGTTCGGACGCGAAGGTCGACAAGCGGCCATTGCCTTCGAGAAAATCCGACGCGAGCAGCGCCGTGGCCTGTTGTGGATCGAGCGTCAGGCTGACAGCGATGCCGATCACTTCCATGACCGTCATGCCAATGAGAAACATCGCGATGAGGCGATGTGCGAAAGCGAGCGGCACCCGCATCAGCATCAGTGGCAGGAACAGGTAGCCGAAGAGATATTGCAGCGATATCACCGCCCAGCGGAACATGTTTCCATGCACCACCGTGCCGATCATCAGCCCCGTCAGCATCAGCACCAGGGCGAGAATCCAGGCCGCAGTCATGCCGCCGAATGGCTCACGCGCGATCTGTCCGCGGGCTAGGCAGATAGCAAAGGCCAGCACGAAAGCTGCGTCCGACAGGGTAAGGTTGATCGGCCCCAGCCGGAGCCTCTGATACCCGACGAGAAACGCGCCCACCATCAGCAGCGCAGCCTCCAGCGGTCTGGGTCCAACCCCTGCGGCCGGTATGATCTGGTCGCTGCCTTCCGGCCCCCGTCCAAGCGGCAGCGAGCGCAGCGCCCGTGGGGGTAACGGCGAGGTTGGCATATGATCTGCGCTGGTCGTTTTCATCGGGGTCCCCGGCCGATCCACCCGCGCCCTCGCGATGCCGCCGGCCCGGCCTTTTTCGCATGAAGGCCAGTTGCCTGAATGGCGGACAGTCGCGGACCAGTGAATGCCAACGAGGGATACTAGCCGAAATTGCCAGCGCCGCTGGCCCGATTGGAGCGCCGGAACCGGCGGCTAAAAGGTCTATGCACCGAAAGGGAAGTGAGGAAGCGCGGCGGCTCGGCATATGCCGGGCGGGTGGGCTCTGGAGGAACCAGCGATATGGGCGATCTTTCCGCGGCGCGGCGGGTGGCCGTTGTCGCCCCCCACCCGGATGACGAGGTGCTGGGATGCGGTGGCACCATGGCCCGTCTCGGTTCCGAAGGCGCTGAAGTGCATGTAGTGATCGTCACCAGGGGGCAGGAACCGGATTTTCCCACCGCCCATATGGATCGAGTGATGGCGGAGGCCGACCGCGCGCATCGCAGCCTCGGTGTCGCGGCAACGCACCATCTCGATTTGCCGGCGGCCGCGCTCGACACTCTACCCGCCGCGCGGATCAACGCCCGGCTGGCGGAATGCCTCGCCGAGATTGCCCCCGATACGCTGTTCGTTCCTTTCATCGGCGACATTCATCTGGATCACCAGATCACCTTCACCTCCTCCTTGGTCTGGGCCCGGCCACGTTCGCCCCGCGCGCCGCGCCGTGTTTTCGCTTATGAGACGCTCTCGGAAACGAACTGGTACGCGCCGGGTCTGACCCCCACTTTCGCGCCCGATTACTTCGTGGACATTGCCGCCCAGCTGGAAGCGAAATTGGCGGCCTTCGCCATGTTCGAAACCCAGGCACGGAATTTTCCGGACGAGCGATCGCTGCAGACGATCCGCACGCTCGCGAATCTACGCGGTTCGATGGTGTTCTGCGCGGCAGCCGAGGCTTTCATGACCATCCGCCAAGTGTGGCGGGCGGAATGAACATGCTGCTCGCCTTCTTCCGCTCCTTTCCGGGTCTGCCCCCTTTTCCGGTGAAGGGTCATCTCGCCAATATCGGCCATCTTCTCTGGGGCAATGTGCTCAGCAACGTCCTTGCGCTGATTAGCCTGGGTATCGCCGCCCGCACCCTGGAGACGACGTCGTTCGGTATTCTGGTACTGATCGTCACCTATGTGCGGCTTGTGGACCGGCTGATCCGCTTCGAATCCTGGCAACCGCTGATCCGGTTTGCCAGCGATCTCGAAATCGAAAACCGCGAAAAGCTACCCCGGCTCTACCTTTACGGCATCCTTCTCGACGTATCCGCAGCGCTAACCGCTGCGGGGGTGGCTGTGTTGCTGGCCATGATCGCCGGCAAGCTGTTCGGGTTGGGGGCAGAACATGTTCACTTGGTGATGATCCACGCGACATGCCTGCTGTTCAGTATTTCAGGGGCGCCCACGGCCGCGCTTCGCATGGCGGGGCGGTTCAAGCTGATCGCCTATATCCAGCCGCTCGGGCCGATAATCCGGGCCCCGCTGGCTTTGATGTGCGCGCTGCTATGGCCTACGCTGACCGGGTTCGTCGTGGCCTGGACGATAGCGCAGATCGCTGGCTCCGCTGTCTATGCGGCGCTCGGCTGGCGTGCACTGCGCGACCAGGGGATCAAAAATCCGCTCAAGCAACCGTGGGTCCATCTGGCGCGGGACTTTCCCGGCTTCGTGAGCTTCGCCTGGACGACCAATGTTTCCATGTCGCTGCGAACCGTCACGCAGGAGGCAGACGTGCTGCTGGTCGGCGCGCTGGCGGGCCCGAGCTCGGCGGGGTTCTATCACGTCGCCAAACGCGCGGCGAAGATCGCCCAGCAAGTCGGCGCCCAGACGCAGGCCGTACTCTACCCCGATATGGCGCGTTTATGGGCCCAAGCCCGGGTGGCACAATTGCAGCGCGTGACACTGCGTGTGCAATATGCCCTCAGCAGCCTGGGCCTTGCGTCGGTCCTCCTGGCTTTGTTCGCAGGACAGCCACTAGTCGAACTGGCGCTGGGCAACGACTATGGCGACGTCGGCGCCCTGTTGGTGGCGCAGCTAATCAGCGTGACCTTCATCATGCATGCCGCGCCCTCGCGGTCGGTCTTGCTGTCGATGGGTCAGCCCGGCACCGTCCTCAAGAGCATGTTGTTCGGCACGGTGCTGTTCTTCCTTTGCGCTCTGCTGCTTATACCCCGCTATGGGGCCATGGGAGCCAGCTTGGCGCACATCGTCTGTTCCCTTGTCACAGCGGTGTGGATGGATTTCAGCTGGCTCCGCTCCGTGCGGCAGCATTTGCCGGAACGCGAGCCGGTCTAGCTTTCAAGTGCGGGCAGACCCAAGCTTCGGCTATCCCAAATGCCACGTGCAGTGCGGATCGCGTCCGGCGATCATGATGTTGGCCCGATCTGCAAGGGACCGAACCGGCGCAGGCATGGCCTCGCCAATCCCGTCGCGCGCTTGGCAGCTGCTTCGCGCTGGCTCGCCGCCGGGCTGTCATTAACCGGTCTTCTTTTCGCAGCCCCGCCATTGACGCTGGCTCATCCGCCAAGCGGCCGCTACAGCTTCGGCGATGGCCGAGGGTCGTAGATTTCCCCTGCCCGGAATCATGCTCGCCCTCGCGACGGGGGCGGTGATGCTGCTGGCCGGCGTGGATGGCTGGCTGGTGCTGGGCGTGGTGCTGGTGTGGTGCTGCTCCTTCTGGCTGCTCGCCGCGCCCCCCGCCCCGCCCCCACGCGAACGGACGGACGGGCTTCAGCTCACCCGCACCGGCATGCGCGACCTGATCGAACATTCGGGCCTGCCGATGATGATGCTGGATGGAGAGCGGATCATCGTCGCCAATGCCGCCGCCCGCGAGAATATCGGCGCGCATGTCGTGGGGCAGGACGCGCGCGTGGCGCTGCGCCATCCGGTGGCGGTGGACCTGCTGGCGCGGCCGGGCGGCGGCAGCGCGACGATCCAGGGCCTCACCGGCCCGCGCAGCAACTGGCAGATGTCGCGCCAGGTTCTGGACGAACGCTATTCGCTGATCGAACTCATCAACCGCACCGCCGAAGCGGATATCAGCCGCGCGCATACCGATTTCGTCGCCAATGCCAGCCACGAACTGCGCACCCCCCTCGCCTCCATCATCGGCTACATGGAAACGCTGGTGGAGGAAGATGGCGCGATAGACCAGAAGCGCGCCAACCGCTTCCACCAGACGGTATTGCGGGAGGCGCGGCGACTGCAGAACCTGGTGGACGATCTCATGTCGCTGTCCCGCGTGGAGGCGGAAAAGCACGATCATCCGCGTGAACGGGTCGACCTGGTGCCGATCGTCGGCCAGGCTGCGCGCGACGGGGCCGGTCCGGATCGGCTGGAGCGCCTCGACCTCACGCTGCCGGGCGAACCCATGCTGGTGCGCGGCGATCATCGCCAGCTCGAACAGCTGGTGCGCAATCTGGTGGATAACGGCCTGAAATATGGCGATCAGGAAAAGCCGGTCTCCGTCTCCCTGACAGTGGACCAGCGGCGGCGGGCGATCATTTCAGTGGAGGATCGCGGGGAAGGCATCGCGCCCGAGCATATCCCGCACCTGACGCGCCGGTTCTATCGCACCGATCCCGGCCGCAGCCGCGCCGCAGGCGGGACCGGGCTGGGCCTTGCGATCGTAAAGCATATCGTTGAGCGCCACCGGGGCACGCTCGACATTTCCAGCAAGCTCGGGCGCGGAACGGTGGTGACCATCCGCCTCCCCCTTGCCGAGGAAGAGGCGCAGGTCGCCTGAGTCCGCCTCCGGCGGTGAAGGCTGCCACCGGACCTTGCGCGATGGCTTTCCTTCACGAAACTGCAGTTTGTCACAAAACCGCAATGAAGGCCGCCTAGCGGCGCCGGTCACAAACTGGACTCAAAGCAGCAATCAAACTGTCATCATGCGCCCCATCGCCCTCTCCTCCGCCTTCGTTGCGGCCGTTCTGCTCTTCCCCGGCGCTGCGCGCGCAGAGGCGGAGGCAGGCGACGGCAACGGCTGGTCGCCCCTCTCCGTGCTGGACGAAGGCGCCCCGACGATTGGCGATCCAAAGGGATGGAGCGTCACCCCCCACGGCCGGCTGCAGGTGGATGTGGGCGGAGTGGAGGCGCGCTCCTCGATTGACGCGGGGCCCGGATTCGACAGCGAATATCGCCGCGCCCGGCTGGGTCTGGAAGCGACCGCTCCGGGAGGGTTCAGCCTGCGCGTCGACACCGAGTTTTCGGAGCATGTCGACGAGGTGATGGATGCCTATGTGGCCTACAGCCACGGGCCACTGCAGATCACGCTGGGGCAGCAGAATACGTTCCAGACACTGGAGGAACTGACGAGCTCGCTCTCCGCCTCTTTCATCGAGCGGAGCGCGCTGACCGACGCCTTTGGTTTCCAGCGCCGCGTAGGCCTGTCGGCGCAGTACCAGTCGGGCATTATCCTGCTGCAGGGTGGCGCTTTTCTCGACAATCTGCGCGAGCTGGACGATCGCGGCCGCAGTGTCGACGGCCGTGTGGTCGCCATGCCGAAGCTGGGCGGGGTGCAACTGCATTTCGGCGCCACGCTGCATTATGCCTGGTACGAGGATGGCGCGACGCAGCGCTATCGTCAGCGCCCGCTGATCCATTTGTCGGACCGGCGCTTCATCGACACCGGGAGTTTTTCCGGCGAGGGCGAGCGCGGCAACGGGCTGGAATTCGCCGCCATTTCCGGTCCGCTCCACGCCACCGCGGAAGCCTATTGGCAGCATGTGGACCGCGCCGGCTTCGCCGATCCGACCTTCTTCGGCGGCTATGCCGAAGTGGGCCTGTTCCTCACCCCGGGGGACAGCACCGCCTATTCGCGCGGTGTCTTCGGGCGGGTTCGCCCGAAGCGCCCGGTCACCTCCGGCGGGCCGGGCGCGGTCCAGCTCAATTTTCGCTATGACTATCTCGACCTCACCGATGCCGGGATCAGGGGGGGCGAGCAGAACGGCTATATGGCCTCGCTCGTGTGGACGCCCACCGCGCACACGCGGCTGATGGCCGATTTCGCGCGGCTGCAATATAGCGGCGCCCGGCAAAGAACGGTCGACGGCCGGACGGCCTATGGAATCGACAGCTTCGCCGTGCGCGCGCAGATCGATTTTTGACAAGTCGGCCGGGGGCGGCAAAAGGCACCGCATAACGGCGCGGCCAGAATCGCCCGTTCAGATGCCCATAATCGCCTGTTCCGATGCATTGTCAGATTATTGTCGCAAGACCGTAACACAGCATTCCTAGCAACCCTCCGAAGTCGACCAGTGGGACGAAATCGATGATCAAGATGCTCCGTTATCCGACCGTGGCGCTGTGCGCGCTGGCCCTCGCCTCCTGCGGCGGGGCGGCAGATGGCGGCGGCACACGCGAATCGATCCGCGCGGTCGGCTCCTCCACGGTCTATCCCTTTGCGAAGGCCGTGGCGGAAATGTTCGTGCGCTCGCACCCGGAATTCAAATCGCCGATCATCGAATCGACCGGCACCGGCGGCGGCATGAATTTGTTCTGCGCCGGCCTGGGCGCAAACACCCCGGACATCGCCGATGCCTCGCGCCGGATGAAGCTCAGCGAGTTCCAGAGCTGCCAGGCCAATGGCGTGAAGGAGATCACCGAGATCCAGGTAGGCCTCGACGGCATCGCCTTCGCCTCCACCAAGGGCGGCATCACGATGAATCTCACGCCGGAGATCGTCTATCGCGCGCTGGCGGCCAATCCTTATGGCAAGCCGCAGACGGCAAAAACCTGGCGCGACGTCGATCCCTCGCTGCCCGCCACGCCGATCCTCGTCTATGGCCCGCCCTCCACTTCGGGCACTCGTGATGCACTGAAGGAACTGGTGCTGGAAAAGGGCTGCGAAGCCGACCCCGCCATGGCCCAGCTGAAGGAGAGCGACGAGGACCGATTCGCGCAGGTCTGCACCGAAGTCCGTTCCGACGGCGCCTATGTCGATCAGGGCGAGCAGGACAATCTGATCGTGCAGAAGATCGAAGGCAATCCGCAGGCAGTCGGCGTGTTCGGCTACTCCTACCTTGAAGAGAACGCCGACCGCGTGCAGGGCCTGCGCATGAATGGCGTCGAACCGACCTATGCCAACATTTCCAGCTTCGCCTATCCGGGCGCGCGGCCGCTGTTTATCTATGTGAAGAACGCCCATCTGGACGCCATCCCGGGTCTGCGCGACTTCGTGCAGGAATGGGCCGGCGCCTGGGGCAAGGACGGCCCGCTGGCCAAGATCGGCCTTGTCGCGACCCCCGCCGACGTGGCAGCGAAGAGCGCCGCCGCGGCCATGGACTTCACGCCCCTGACCGCCGACGAACTCAAGTAGAAGCGATTCTCCCCGCCCGATGTCCCCCGCAATCCTGTTCCTGCTGGCACTCGGCCTCGGTCTGGCCGGGTGGCTTGCGGCTCGCGCACGGGCGTGGAGCTTCCGGCGCCGCGATCCCGATGTCCGGCTGGCGGCGCTGCCGGCGCATTATGGTTGGTATGTGGCGCTGTGGGTCGTCGTGCCCGTCATCGCCTTTGCGGTGCTGTGGTCGATCGCTGCGCCGCAACTGGTCATGCAGCATGTCCTCTCGCAGCCGGCCGCATCGCAGCTCCCGCCCTTCGGGCTCAAGCGGCTGACGATCCTGGCGGAAGCCCGTGCCGTGGCGAGCGGTGCGGCGGCGGGCGTGTTCAATCCCGAAGCGCAGGCGCTGGTCGAACCCTTCCGCGTCGCCCTTTCGCGCTACAACACCATCGGCATCGCAGCGACGCTGGTGATCGCTTTCCTCGGCGGCGCATGGTCCTTCCTGCGGGTGAAGCCCGATTTCGCCGCGCGCACCAAGGTGGAGCGCACGACCATGATCGTGCTGCTGCTCGCCTCGCTGGTGGCGATCCTCACCACGCTGGGCATCTTCGGCAGCCTGGTGTTCGAGACTATCCGCTTCTTCGGCATGATCAGCCCCCTGGATTTCCTCTTCGGAACCCATTGGGGACCCGACCCGATGAGCAGTTCCGCCGATCCTTCGCGCTATGGCGCGCTGCCGCTGTTCTGGGGCACGATCTATATCGGCGCGATCATCGCCATGGTCGTGGCGATCCCGCTGGGGATGATGAGCGCGATCTACCTCACCCAATATGCGGATCCGCGCTGGCGCCAGTGGCTGAAGCCGGCGCTGGAGATCCTCGCCGGTGTGCCTACGGTGGTCTACGGCTATTTCGCCGCCCTCACCGTGGCTCCCGCTGTGCGCGATCTGGCGCTGTCCCTCGGCATCAGCAACGCCTCGAGCGAGAGCGCGCTGGCCGCAGGCCTGGTGATGGGCGTGATGATCATTCCCTTCGTGTCTTCCATGGCCGACGATTCCATCGCCGCCGTGCCGCAGGCCATGCGCGACGGCAGTCTGGCCATGGGGGCAACCACCAATGAAACGATCCGCAAGGTGCTGGTGCCGGCCGCCCTGCCCGGTATCGTCGCGGGCGTGATGCTCGCCGTCAGCCGCGCGATTGGCGAGACGATGATCGTCGTAATGGCGGCTGGCGCGGCGGCGAATCTCAGCGCCAACCCACTCGAAGCGATGACCACGGTAACATTCCAGATCGTCGCGATGCTGACCGGCGAAGGCAGCTTCGACCATCCGGCCACGCTCAGCGCCTTTGCCCTCGGCATGGTGCTGTTCCTCGTCACCCTCGCGCTGAACTTCATCGCCCTGCGCGTGGTGAAGCGGTTCCGCGAAGCCTATGAGTGAGCCCGGCAACATGAACGGCGCCCCCACCCGCACCGCCGCCTTCGAAGCGCGGCTGAAGAAGCGCTACGCGGCGGAGCGCCGCTTCCGCCGTGCGGGCCTGGGCGCGATCCTGTTCTCGGTCGCAGTGCTGCTGTTCCTGCTTGGCACCATGACAATCAACGGAATCGGCGGTTTCCAGCGCGCGGAGCTGCGCGTGGATCTCGATTTTGCCAGCGCCGCCTTCTCCAGCGACCCTTCGCTGGGTGACCGCGGCGTGCAAATCCGCTCGCTCGAAAGCCAGGGCCTGCCACAATTCGTGGAGGCCAGCGCCGAACAGACGCTGGGCGCAGCGGGCGCGGAACAGCTCAATGGCGACGCCTGGCGCGTGGTGGCCGACATGATCCTTGAGCGGCCGGACATTTTGCACCGGACCAGCCAGGTGTGGCTCCCCGCCACCGAATCGCTCTCCTCCGCCCTCTCCGGGGACGGGCAGGCGGAACTGCAGCCGCTGGCGCGCGATCTTGCGGCGCGCGGCCTGCTGGAGCGGCATTTCGACCCCGGCTTCCTTACCCGCTCGGACGCCACTGATCCGCAGATGGTCGGCATCTGGAGCGCACTGAAGGGCTCGATCCTGACGATGATCGTCACGCTCGCCCTCGCTTTCCCCATCGGCGTGCTGGCAGCGCTCTATCTGGAGGAATACGCCCCGAAGAACCGCTGGACCGACCTGATCGAGGTGTCGATCAACAATCTGGCCGCGGTCCCGTCCATCATCTTCGGCCTGCTGGGTCTGGCCGTGTTTCTGGTGATCTTCCCGCATATGCGCTCCGCCCCGCTGATCGGGGGAATGACGCTGGCGCTGATGACCATGCCCGTGATCGTGATTTCCGGCCGCAATGCGATCAAGGCCGTGCCGCCTTCGATCCGCGACGGCGCCATGGCGCTCGGCGCCTCGCCCATCCAGGTGGTGTTCCATCACGTCCTGCCGCTTGCCCTGCCCGGCATTCTCACCGGCACCATCATCGGCATGGCCCGCGCGCTGGGGGAGACGGCGCCGTTGCTGATGATCGGCATGCGCGCCTTCGTGGCGACTCCGCCCGACGGCTTCACCGATCCTTCTACCGTCCTGCCGGTGCAGATCTTCCTGTGGTCCGACGAAATCGACCGCGGTTTCGTGGAGCGCACCTCCGCGGCGATCATCGTGCTCCTTATATTCCTGCTGGTTATGAATGGCCTTGCCATCTACCTGCGTAACAAATTCGAGAAGAAGTGGTGACAGACGCGACGCCCAACCAGCCCGACGCCAAGATGTGCGCCCGCGATGTCAACGTGTTCTACGGTGACAAGCAGGCGATCGATTCCGTTTCGATCGACATCATGACCGAATATGTGACTGCCTTCATCGGCCCATCGGGCTGCGGCAAGTCTACCTTCCTGCGCACGCTGAACCGGATGAACGACACGATCTCCAACGCGCGGGTGGAAGGCACGATCGAACTAGACGGGGAGGACATCTACCGCTCCAGGATGGACGTGGTGCAGCTGCGCGCCCGTGTGGGCATGGTGTTCCAGAAGCCAAACCCCTTCCCCAAGTCGATCTATGACAACATCGCCTATGGGCCGAAAATCCATGGCCTGGCCGAAGGCAAGGCGGATCTCGACACCATCGTCGAGAAGTCGCTTCGCCGCGCCGGCCTGTGGGAAGAGGTCAAGGATCGGCTGAACGATTCGGGCACAGCGCTTTCCGGGGGCCAGCAGCAACGGCTGTGCATCGCCCGTGCGATCGCGGTGCAACCCGAAGTCATCCTGATGGACGAGCCCTGCTCGGCCCTCGATCCGATCGCCACGGCGAAGATCGAGGAATTGATCGACGAATTGCGTGGCCGATATGCCATCGTGATCGTTACGCACTCAATGCAGCAGGCAGCGCGGGTTTCGCAGCGGACCGCCTTCTTCCATCTGGGCAAAATGGTGGAATACGGTCAAACGTCAGACATATTCACGAATCCCCGCGAAGAGCGGACCAAGGATTACATCACAGGCAGATACGGTTGATGGCAGAGCACACGGTCAAGGCGTTCGACGAGGATATCACCCGCCTGCGCGGGCTGATCGCCGAAATGGGTGGCCTGGCCGAAGTCGCCATTCATGAGGCGATGGAAGCGCTCATGAATGGCGACGAGGAACTCGGTCGCGAGGTCGTGAAGCGCGACAAGAAGCTCGATTCGCTGGAGATGGAAGTCGACACCATGGCGGTGCGCATGCTCGCCCTGCGTGCGCCTATGGCGGATGATCTGCGCGAGATCATCGCGGCGCTCAAGATCGCCGGCGTGGTGGAGCGAATCGGCGATTACGCCAAGAACATCGCCAAGCGCGTCGGTCGCATCGAGGGCCGCCACCGCTTCGAACCGCTCACGCTGATCCCCGCCATGGGCGAACTCGCGGCAGAGATGGTGCATGACGTGCTGACCGCCTATGCCGCGCGCGATCCCATCGTGGCGCGCGAGGTGATCGAGCGCGATGACCGGGTCGATGCCTTCTACGACAGCATCTTTCGCAATCTCGTCAGCTACATGGTGGAAAATCCGGCCACCATCAGCAGCGCGGCGCAATATCTCTTCGTTGCCCGCAATCTGGAGCGGATTGGCGATCACGCCACCAATGTTGCCGAAATGGTGCACTTCGCCGCAACCGGCGCTTATCCGGATGATATCGATCGTTGACCCATTCTTGTCGCAAGAATGTAATATGACAGTGGTTATGGGCTGACTCGAAAGGGGTAAGCACCGTGTCCGCACCCAAGCTGCTGCTCGTTGAAGACGATCACGCTCTAGCCGAACTTCTCGAATACCGTTTCGAGAGCGAAGGCTATGATGTCCGTGTCACCGCCGATGGCGACGAGGCGCTGGTTTTCGCCTCGGAAGACGCACCCGATCTCGTCATCCTCGACTGGATGATCGAAGGGACGAGCGGGATCGAGGTGTGCCGCCGCCTGCGGCGCGACAAGGCCACCGCTCATGTGCCGATCATCATGCTGACCGCCCGCGAGGCGGAGGACGACCGGGTGCGCGGGCTGGAAACCGGGGCGGATGACTACGTCACCAAGCCTTTCTCCCCGCGCGAACTGCTCGCCCGCGTCTCCGCCGTGCTGCGCCGCGTGCGCCCGGCGCTGGCCGGCGAGACGATCGAGGCCGGGGACATGAAGCTCGATCCTGTTGCCCACCGGGTGGAGCGGCGCGGCCGCCAGTTGCAGATCGGGCCGACGGAATATCGCCTGCTCAAGTTCTTCATGGAGCATCCAAGGCGGGTGTTCTCGCGCAGTCAGCTGCTGGATGCGGTGTGGGGCACCGGCAGCGAGATCGAGGAACGCACGGTGGACGTGCACATCCGGCGGCTGCGGAAGGCGATTACCATCGAACATGGCAAGGATCCCATCCGCACCGTCCGCTCCGCCGGCTACGCGCTGGAACCGGTCTGAGCGGCGAAGCTGTTGCCAGCGTCGCGCTGAGTCAGGCTTCCGGCTTGGCGTGAAGCGCGTGGGAGACCGCTTCCATCGGCTGTGACAACACGCCAGCAACCGCATAGGCGACCCCGACTGCAGCCATGCCCGCCACGCCAGCGATGGCGATGAACTGAAAGGCGCGGCCGAAGCGAATGCTCGCTTCCTGCCGCTCCTTCGTGCTGGGCCGGTAGACTGCCCTGGCCTCCCGCCCCCGCGAGTTGCGCCGTCGATCGCCGGTGCGCTTGTTGCCCGATGCCGGCGGCTTCATCAGATCGTCCAGTTCGATCCGGTCCTGCGCTTGCAGACCGAAGCGATCCAGCGCGCTCCACGCCACCCGCCCAATCACCACATAGCTGCCGCGGCGAAGCTCCACGTAGCTCCCGCGCGGCGGCGGCTTGTCACAAACCGCCATGATCCCGCGGGAGGAGACATTGCGGATATCCGCATCCCCCCAGCCAAGATCGGTCTTCAGGCGGGCGGGGATGCGAACCGGCTTCCGTGGTTCGCGGGGCTTGGGCATGGTTCGATGGCGCTCCTCTATCCTGCGGATAGCAGCGATAGATAAACAAGAACTTAGCCCGCACCCGTCATCGGCATACGCCGCCGAACCCGCGCGCTTCCTGGTCGAGATGGAAGTGATCGGCATGGGCCGCGTTGTAATCGGGCGAGAGGACAGTACCGAACACGTCGCAGGCGCCGTCACGCACGCGATGCAGGAAGGCGGCGTCCTCCCCCTCCCCATCCCAGTCGCCCACCACGCTGATCCGGCGCCCGTCCTCCAGCACGAAGGCGGCGATGTCGATCGCATTGCCGGTCGCATGCTCGCTCCAGGCGCCGCTATCGCGCCCATAGATGCGCCGGCAGCTATAAGCGCCGAAATGCTCGATCCGCGCCACGGGCGAGCCGAGGATCTCACGCGCGGCCGGTTCCACTGCCCGCCGCAGCCACAACTCCAGCCCCGCCGCCACGGCACAGCTGGTGGCGGGGCGACGGGGGCTGAGCGGCGCGTCGGAAAGCACGGTGCGGTCGTCCCGCCGGCACTCCCCTTCGCCCACCGGGTCGAGCGCGGCGAAGGCCACGCCGCTGCGTTCCAGCACCGCGCGGCATTCAGCAGGGTCGCTCCGCAAGGCCGCCAGCTTGCGCTGTGTGGCCCAGCCGGGCGGATCGTCGAGGTCGAGCGGCGCCCAGGGATTGTGCTCCGGATGGTCCTGCAACCAGCCCCGCACGGCGAGCCCCAGCGCCCCGAGCACTAGCAAGGCAATCAGGGCACGGTCGAACCGGAACCGGCCGATGCGGGTGGACAATCTCATCCTCAATGGAAGTCGCGGGACTTCGGAACGATCCGGGCATCGCGCGGATGGCCCTGCCGCCAATCATGCGCGCGGCTGCCCTGCAGCGGCCGGTTGACGTGATCGCCGCGATCCATGTCCGGCTTCAGCAGATCTTCCGACAGGTGGTGCAGCTGCGCGGTGGCATCGTGCAGGTGGTCGGCAATCACATGCAGCACGCCATCTTCATATTCCACGCGCCCGCGTATCTCCACCAGGCGCGCCCCCATGACGATGCGGCGATAGCGCTCCATCACATGGGGCCATACGATGACATTGGCGATCCCCGTCTCGTCCTCCAGCGTGATGAAGCAGACGCCCTTGGCGCTGCCGGGACGCTGGCGGATCAGCACCACGCCGGAAACCTTCACCATGGCGCGGTATTTGCGGCTCGTCAGTTCACTGCACCGGGCAAAGCCGCGCTGGGCCAGCCCGGCCCGCAGGAAGGCCATGGGGTGAGCCTTCAGGCTCAGGCGCAGCGTCTGGTAATCGGTGACCACCTCCTCCGACAGCGGCATATGCGGCAACGCCGCCTGCCGCCGCTCCGCGCCTTCCGCGCGCGTTTCCGCATGAACGAACAGCGGCAGGTCGGGCGCGGCGACGATGCTGCGGGCATCCCACAGGGCCTGGCGACGCGACAGAGCGATGGAGCCGAAGCAGTCGGCAGAGGCCAGCTTTTCGATATGCGCCGGGATCAGCCCGGCCCGCTCGCGCAATTCGGCCACATCACGGAAGCGTCCGCCCTTCGCCCGCGCGGCCAGCAGCCGCGCGGCGGCGTGGGCGGGAAAGCCATCCACCTGCCGGAACCCCAGGCGCAGGGCCATCTGCCCATCAAGCGAGGTGCTGCCGGAACCTTCGCCCTCGGTCTTCTCCAGCGTGCAATCCCATTCGCTGCAATTCACATCCACCGGCAACACCGTGCCCCCATGCTCGGCAAGATCGCGCACGATCTGCGCCGGGGCGTAAAACCCCATGGGCTGCGAATTGAGCAGCGCGCAGGCGAAGCCCGCCGGATAATGGCATTTCAGCCAGCTGGAGACATAGACCAGCTGGGCAAAGCTGGCGGCGTGGCTTTCGGGAAAGCCATATTCGCCGAAGCCCTTGATCTGGTTGAAGCAGCGCGCGGCGAATTCGGGGTCATAGCCGCGCTCCACCATGCGGCCGACCATCATGTCCTCCAGTTCGTGCACCATGCCGCGGCTGCGGAAGGTGGCCATGGCCTTGCGCAGCCGGTTCGCCTCCTCCGGTTTAAACTTTGCCGCATCCAGTGCGATCTTCATCGCCTGTTCCTGGAAGATCGGCACCCCCAGCGTGCGCCCGAGGATGCTCGAAAGCTCGTCCGGCGGCCCATGCTCGGGCGCAGGGGCGGGAATCGCCACCCGCTCCTCCCCCCGCCGTCTTTTCAGATAGGGGTGCACCATGTCGCCCTGGATCGGGCCCGGCCGCACAATCGCCACCTGGATCACCAAATCATAGAATTCACGCGGGCGCAGCCGGGGCAGCATGTTCATCTGCGCACGGCTTTCCACCTGGAACACACCGAGCGAATCCCCCTGCCGCAGCATGGCGTAGGTTTCCGGATCCTCCCGCGGCACCGTGGCCAGGGTCAACGCCCTTCCGTGATGCTCTTCCACCAGATCGAGGCATTTTCGGATGCAGGTCAGCATGCCCAGCGCCAGCACATCCACCTTCAGGATGCCCAGCGCGTCGATATCGTCCTTGTCCCATTCGATGAAGCTGCGATCGGGCATGGCGCCATTGCCGATCGGCACCGTATCCGTCAGCGGGTTTTCGGTCAGGATGAAGCCGCCGACATGCTGCGACAGGTGACGCGGCATGCCGATCATCTGCTCGGTCAGCTTCAGAACCCGCCGCAAATGCGGGTCCGACAGATCCAGCCCGATTTCGGCGGCATGGCGCGCGGCCACTTCCTGCCCATAGCTGCCCCATACCGTGCGGGCGAGCGCGCTGGTGACATCTTCCGACAGGCCCATCGCCTTGCCCACTTCGCGGATCGCCATGCGCGGGCGGTAGTGGATCACCGTAGCGCACAGGCCCGCGCGATCGCGGCCGTAGCGACTGTAGAGATGCTGGATCACCTCTTCGCGTCGCTCATGTTCGAAATCGACGTCGATATCCGGGGGTTCGTTCCGCTCTTCGGAAATGAAGCGATCGAACAGCAGGGCGTGCCGGGCCGGATCGACCGAGGTGATGCCAAGGCAATAGCATACGGCCGAATTGGCGGCACTGCCGCGGCCCTGGCACAGGATTGGCGGTTCCTGCCCCCGGGCAAAATCGACGATCGCCTTGATGGTCAGGAAATAGCGGGCAAGCTTGAGCTTGCCGATCAGCGCCAGTTCCGTGCCCAGCGTCTCGGCCACGCTGGCGGGCACGCCTGCGGGATAGCGCCACTCCGCCCCTTCCCGCGTCAGGACTTCCAGATGCTTCTGCGGCGTGCGACCTTCGGGATAGACCTCCTGGGGATATTCATAGCGCAGTTCCTCCAGCGAAAATCGGCAGTTATCCGCCACTTCGCGTGACGCCACGATGGCATGGGGCCAGCGGTGGAACAGGCGGCACATCTCCTCCGGCGATTTCAGGTGCCGTTCCGCATTGGCGTGGAGGAGATAGCCCGCAGCGGCGACCGTCGTCTTGTGCCGGATCGCCGTCATCACATCCTGCAGAGGGCGCCGCTCCGCCGCATGGTAATGCACATCATTGGTCGCCAGCAGCGACAGCCCATGGGCGCGCGCCAGTGCATCCAGCCGTTCGATCCGCGCCACATCATCGCCGCGATAAAGGAAGCTTGCCGCGACATGCCGCAGGCTGGGCAGTCGCTCCACGAGCGCGGGCAAGACCTCCGCCAGCGATCCACGCGGCGGCACCAGCCGCAAAGGCGATGAAAACGCCTGCTCTCCCGCCAACGGAGCGGTGCCCAGATCGAAGCTCTGATCCAGATCCTCCGGCGGCAGGAGGATCAATTGCAGCCCCTCGGCACGCTCCGCCAGCATGGCCACGGATATTTCGCAGACCCCCTTTTCCTGCCACTCGCCTTGCAGGGTCTCCATGCGGCCGGCAGAGATGAGCTGGCACAGCCGGCCATAGGCTGCGCGATCCACCGGATAGGCAAGGAAGGAAAAACCTTCCACCAGTTCTAAGCGGCAGCCGATAAGTGGCTTCAACTTCAGCGTTTTTGCTTCCGTATGGATGCGAACCACGCCGGCCATGGAATTGGCATCGGCAATGCCGATCGCATCATAGCCAAGGGCGCGGGCCGTGGTGACGAGGTCCACCGCATCCGACGCGCCGCGCAGGAAGCTGAAATTGCTCATCAGCCCGAGTTCGACAAAGGGCGCGCGTGGCGGCGGATCGATCAGGGTGGGATCGATCTCGATCCGGCGCTTGCCGGGCGTGGTCGGGATATCAGG
Source organism: Altererythrobacter sp. B11 (assembly GCF_003569745.1). Taxonomy (NCBI): domain Bacteria; kingdom Pseudomonadati; phylum Pseudomonadota; class Alphaproteobacteria; order Sphingomonadales; family Erythrobacteraceae; genus Altererythrobacter; species Altererythrobacter sp. B11. Next base: position 1,897,602 of record NZ_AP018498.1, on the reverse strand, counting down.
CATGCGCCCGCCCGATTATCCGGATGAAATCCTGCGGATCATTAGCCGGTCAATTCGGCCAGACGTTCGGCCACGGCGGCAAGATCGGCCTGGAACAGCCGCTCCTGCTCGTCCCTGGCTTCATCCTTGAGCCGCAGCAGATAGGACGGATGGGCGGTGACCCACAATTCGCTGCCATCCTCCAGCGGATGGGGCTGCCCGCGTGCGCGGGAAATGCTCACTGTCTTGCCCAGCATGGACCGCGCCGCACTGGCACCCAGGGCCAGCACCAGCCGGGGCTGCACGATCGCCCGTTCTCCTTCGATCCACCAGCGGCAGATGTCGATTTCCTTGGCGGTGGGCGAGTGATGCAGCCGGCGCTTGCCCCGCGGCACGAATTTGAAGTGCTTCACGGCATTGGTGAGATAGGCGGCGTTGCGATCTATCCCGGCGCGTTCGAGATGGGCATCGAGCACCCGGCCTGCCGGGCCGACGAAGGGCCGCTGCGCCAGATCCTCCTGATCGCCCGGCTGTTCCCCCACGATCATCAGCGGGGCATCCTGCGGACCCTCCCCCATCACTGCTTCATTATCCAGATCGCCGATGGGACAGCGGCGGCATTGATGGATCGCCTTGTCGATCGCGGCCAGAGTTTCCGGCCGCTCCCCCGCTTCGCTTGCTCCGGCTTTCACCATGGCTGCCTCGCGCTGCTGCGCCCCGGCGACCAGCTCGGGGATGAGGGCCGCCTCGGGCATGTTCTTCCAGTATTTGCGGGGCATTTCCTTGAGCATGGCCCCAATCTTCAAACGCGCCGGATTGAAGATCGATGCATAATATCTGCGCCACAGATCCTCCGCCGGATCGCCCCCGGGCGCATCGGAACGCTGGGCTGGCGGCCCTTCCACCAGCGCGTCCCCATCCCAGTGAAGCGATCCCGCAGGGGTAAGGATGGACCAGCGCATATTGGCGAAGCGGCGGACGAAGAAGCCGGCATTGGTGCGCAGGATGTGATGCTCCGGCTCAAACCAGGCGACGAAGCGTTCGCCCCCCTCGTCCTCCTCCACCGCCCGGAACCGCACGAAGGCGCGCATCTTGTGGATGTCGCGCCGCACCGAGCGGGCGAAATCCTCCAGCCGGCGCACATCGGCATCCGCCCGGTCTTCCAGCACCTGCCGATTGGCCTGGTGGCGCCACAGCAGCCGATAAAGCAGGGCGAAACGCGCGGGATCGGCATGGCAGATCGCCGTGCGGGCCAATTGCACGAAGGTCTTGCCCGCCCACACCTGCGGAGCATCCGCGGCAGGCACGGGCAGTTCGCCACCCCCTGCCGCGAACAGATCGCCTTCCCCGCCCGGCGCGCACCAGCTTACCCGGTCCGGCGCCACACCGCATTGCACCAGCGCCCGCGCCGCCACGCGCCAGGCGTCGAAATCATCCTGCGCCGGCAGGGTGACCGCATGGCAATGCGGCGTCACGGCAGCCAGCGCATTCATGCCGCAAACAGCTCCAGCTGCTCGGTGCGGGGCGCCAGCAGGCTGCGCAGATCCCCCCGATCGGTGAGCGCTGTCGGCCGCCAGTCGCAGGTGACGAGGAAGGGCCGCAATTTGGCGATGGAGACGGTCAGCTTGGCCACATCCGCCAGCCGCAGGGTTCGGTGCCGACGGGCCAGCAGTATCTGCTCCACCGCGCGCACGCCAAGGCCGGGCACGCGCAGCAGCATCTCGCGCGGGGCGCGGTTCACATCCACCGGGAACTGGTCACGAAACTTCAGCGCCCAGGCCAGCTTCGGATCGATATCCAGCGGCAGCATCCCGTCCTCCCCCGCGGCGGCCATCACTTCTGCCGGGCGGTAGCCATAGAAGCGCATCAGCCAGTCCGACTGATAAAGCCGATGCTCGCGGATCAGCGGCGGGCGCTTCAGCGGCAGGACGGCGCTGGCATCGGGAATGGGGCTGAAAGCCGAGTAATAGACGCGGCGCAGACGGAAGCCTTGGTAAAGGCCGCTTGCCTTGCCGAGGATCTGGGTGTCGCTGGCGCCATCCGCACCGACGATCATCTGGGTGGACTGGCCAGCAGGGGCGAAACGCGGCGCATGGCGGAACCGCTTGCCGGCATCCTTGTGCTCCACCATCGCCGCCTTCATTCCGCCCATCGCCTGCTCGATCTGCCGGGGGTTCTTGTCCGGCGCAAAGCGGGTCAGCCCCGCATCGGTGGGCAGCTCCACATTGATCGAGAGGCGATCGGCATAAAGCCCCGCCCGCAGCGCCAGACCGGGATCGGCCTCGGGAATGGTCTTGAGGTGGATATAGCCGCGAAAATCATGCTCTTCCCGCAGGATACGAGCCGTTTCCACCAGCTGTTCCATGGTATGGTCGGAGCTTTTCACAATGCCCGAGGAGAGGAACAGCCCTTCGATGTAATTGCGGCGATAGAAGCTGAGCGTGAGGTCCGCCACTTCGCGCGGGGTGAAGCGCGCGCGCCGTACATTCGAGCTCTTGCGGTTGATGCAATAATGGCAGTCGAAGATGCAGTGATTGGTCAGCAGCACCTTGAGCAGGGAAATGCAGCGGCCGTCGGGAGCATAGGCATGGCAGATGCCCATGCCTTCGGTGGAGCCGATGCCCTTGCCGCCCTTGCTGTTGCGCCGTGCGGTGCCGGAGGACGCGCAGGAGGCATCATATTTGGCTGCATCGGCAAGGATTTCGAGCTTTTCGATGACGGTAAGCGACTGCATTTGTTCACTATACGTTCCAGCATCGATTCGCCCAAGCGCTTTTCATGCGCAGAGGCCGTGGAGGAACCATTCGGGCAATCCCCCGCGCCCGTCGCCAATCAGCCCTGCGCGATAGATCCAGTAGCGGCGTCCCAAGGCATCCTCGATCCGGTAGTAATCGCGCAGCCGGGTGGTGGACCGTTCACGCCACCATTCGGGCGCCAGCCGTTCAGGCCCTTCCACCCGCGCCACCTCATGCACCGCCCCACGCCAGCGGAACTGCCTGGGATGGCCATCGGGCGTGGCATAAAGCACCGCGATCCGTTCTGCCTTGTCCAGAAGTTTCAATGGCCTGGAATGGAAAGTGAATTCTTCTTGCGAAGGAGCCGCAGCGATGAGCGGGGGCATCCAGGCCTGCGCCCGTTCGGGAATATGGCTGACCTTGGGAGCCGGGCGGCGGACCGCTTTCTCTCCCAGCCGCACCACCAGCCGATCGATACAGGCGGAAAGGCTGGTGCCATGCCGTTCCCCCGCAGCATCCAAATCGCGCTGGGAAAGATGCAGCGTCTCGGTCCAAGCCGCACGCATGCGCAGCATCTCGATGCCAAAGCCCGCCTCCACATCATCCAGCTTGTGTGCGAACAGGCGGCAGATATGCGCCGGATCGCGCATGGGTGCGGCCATTTCTAGCTGGCGCAGGGCAATATCGCCATCCACGCGCCACAGGCCAAGCTCCAGCCGTCGCGCCCCGACGCCCCGCCCTTCCAGTTCGCGCGCCATGTCCGCCGAAAGATCGGCCACCACCTGATCCAGCAAGGCACGGTGGCGAATGGGTTCCAGCAGGCGGCGCTGCACCAGCGGCGGGCATGGCGCAGCAACCGGCAGCAGCGGTTCGGGAATGAGGCCCAGCAATTGGTCCATCCGCAGCAAAGGATTGGCCGCGGGCGAACGCTTGTTGAAGAACCGCCGCTGCACAGAATCTCGTTCAATTCCATTGAGATCGGATAGTTTCTTGAGGCCAAGCCTGCGCAAGGTGACCACCACATCCCCATCCAGCCGCAGGGCAGCGACCGGCAGCCTGGCCAGCATCTCGGGAATCTCCCCCTGCCCGGCCTGACTGCAGGGTAGAATGGCCTGATCCACGCCATGGTGGGCGAGCGCCCATGCCGCCCCAGCCGTTGGAGCGATGGCCGTGCGCACGGTGAGACCGCGCCGCCTCATGTGCCGGGCGACATCGCCCAGCAGCGCCGCCTCTCCCCCGAAGAGATGCGCCACCGCGCTGACATCCACCAGCAGGCCGTCGGGGGGATCGATCGCGCTCCACGGACCCCAGCGTTGCGCCCACAGGGCGAGCGTCTCCAGAAAGGCGAGATCGCCGCCGGGATCGGCAGGCGCCACCTTGATCTGCGGGCACAGGGTGCGCGCATCGGCCAGCATCATGCCCACCTGCGCACCGGCAGCGAGCCCAGCCTCATTGGCCGCTTCTATCCGCGGGCCATGCGCGGTTTCGGCAATCAGTGCCGTGGGAAAGCTATCGGCGGCTTGCCCCGGCGCGCAGCCTTGCCCCAGCCGCCACCGGTCCACCGCCAGCCGCGCCAGCCAGACGGCGAGAATCCGGCGCCCGCCGGCGGGATCGGCAAGAGCGCTCCGGTCAGGATCGGCGGATAGCACGCTGCCCTCACCCTCGCGCCCGCCTGCCGCCCAGGCCTCCGGCACTTTCTTCCCCCGCCGGCACAGCCTGCAGGCGCCCCTGCTCCTCCCACAGCAGCCATTCTCCGGGAGGGTGGCTGCGCGCGCGGAACAGTTCGGCCTGCCAGGCAGGTGTACCGGGCGCGGCCGCATTCCAGCGGGGTGGATCGGAGGGGGCCGAGCGCACCTGCCAGCGCATCCGCGCGGAAGACAGATCAGGCGCCGCATCGTGGCGGACGAGGAACAGCGGCACGCCATGCTTTTCCGCCGCCAGGCTCAGACGCCGGGAGGCGGTGAAATCCAGCGCCCGCGGATTGCCGGCAATCTCCCCGATCACGCAGGCAAGATCCCGGCAACGCAGCCCCTCCTCCAGCGCAAACAGCGCATCTTCGGCCTTGGCGGCAACGACATGGATCACATCGCGACGCAGATCCTCCGGCAAGCCGGCCCAATAGGGGCGACCGGTCAGGCGGATCGAAGCGGCATCCTGCACCCACAGGAAGCTGCGCCCTTCCTCCCTGTCGCAGGGACGGGCTCGCAGGGCATCCCGTGCCAATGCCAGAGCTGCGCCCACGCCGCCTCCTTCGCCGCTCGCGGCGAATATCTCGCTATGCCGCGCCCCTTCCAGCCCGGGCCGCCAGCGCAGGGCGGAGAGGGTGGAAGAAAATGCGGCTGCAGAAGGGAGATGGGGCTTTTCCATGCGGCTTGGACTCTATTGTTCTCTTTATGTTCCAACCTTTCCCGATTCGCAAGGGAGCCCTGCCCCGGCCTCCTCAATTGTCCCCCGCAGAGCCGGGGAGGAACCGATCCGCCCGCAGTCCCGTTGCAGCGGGGACTACTCAATTTTGTCAGGAGCGCCTGAGATGTCCGATACCGAGGAATTGAAACAGAAGTTCTGGAAGGCGCTGGACGACAGCCCCATGCTGTTCCTGCAGCTGGATTCCGACCCGCACAGCGCGGTGCCGATGACAGCCCAGCTGGACAAGCACGCCAACAGCGCGATCTGGTTCTTCACCGGCAAGAGCAACACCCTTGCCCAGGGCGGAGGGGCAACCGCTACCTTCTCCAGCAAGGGGCACGAGATGTTCGCCCGCTTTTCGGGCACGCTGATTACCGAAACCAGTCGCGAACGGCTGGAGAAGCAGTGGAACAGCGTGATCGAGGCGTGGTTTCCCGGCGGGAAGGATGATCCCAACCTGCTGATGCTGCGCATGGATCTGGGCCGGGCGGAGCTGTGGAACAGCGACCTCGGCTTTATCGACAACACCAAGATGCTGCTGGGCTTCGACACGCGCGAGGATGCGCGCGAGGAACATACCGAAACCACTCTCTGACACGCCACGGCATGTCACGCGCAGGGCCGCCCTTACAGGGCGGCCCTTTGCTTATCCATTTCAGGCGTCCTTGCCGCCCGGGGTGTGTGCATCGGGCATGGGCGGCACCGGCATCGGGGGTGCATCGGCATCATCCTCATGCACATCGATGATGCCGCGGCCCACATGGCTTTTGCGATAGCCGTAGAGGAAATAGACCACGAGCCCGGCTCCGCCCCACACCGGCAGGACCATCTTCGCTTCGAAGGGCAGATTCACATAGAGCCCCACCGTGCCGAGGATCGCCAGCGGCGCCACCACCCACACCAGCGGGGTGCGGAACGGACGCGGCCGGTCCGGCTGGGTGCGCCGGAGGATCAGCACCGCCAGCGCCACCATGAAGAAGGCGAATAGCGTGCCCGAATTGGAGATGTCCGCCAGTTGGCCCACCGGCAGGAACGCGGCGAAGAACGCCACGGCAACGCCGGTGATCATCGTCACCACATGCGGCGTTTTCCACCGCGGATGGATCACCGCCAGCCTTTCGGGCAGCAGCCCGTCGCGCGCCATGACGAAGAAGATGCGCGTCTGGCCGAACAGCATGATGAGGATGACCGAAGGCAGGGCGAGGAAGGCGGCAACACCGATCAGGTCACCCACCCGCTGCCAGCCGATCGAGCGCAGCACATGGGCCAGCGCCTCGCGCGAGCAGACCAGCGGTTCCGACCCCATGCCCGCGAGTGACTGGCACCGGGCGGCGAATTCGGGCGTGCCGGGCGCAAGGATGGCGCCGCCGGGGCCGGAGACGGGCTGCGCCCCGATTGCGCCGATCGCGCCTGCGGCAACGAGCAGGTAGAACACCGTACAGATCGCGAGGCTGCCGATCAGGCCGATCGGCACGTTGCGCTGCGGATTCTTGGTTTCTTCCGCCGCGGTGGAGACCGCGTCGAAGCCCACATAGGCGAAGAAGATCGAAGCCGCGGCGCCCACTGCGCCCAAGCCCGCGCCATGGCCGTTGCCGAACCAGCCGTTGGGCATGAAGGGTTCGAAGTTCTGCCCCTTCATCACCGGCAGGGTGAGAATGATGAACACGGTAAGCGCCGTCACCTTGATCGCCACCAGCACCGCATTCACCCGCGCGCTTTCCGTGGTCCCGATCATCAACAGCAAGGTGACGAGCAACGCGATCACCAGCGCCGGGAGGTTCACCAGCCCGCCCGCATAGGGACCGACGACCAGCGCATGGGGCATTTCGATCCCCCAGCTGTTCAGCAGACCGACGAAATAGCCCGACCAGCCGACCGAAACCGCGCTCGCCGCCACGGCATATTCAAGGATCAGCGCCCACCCGACCATCCAGGCCAGCAATTCGCCCATCACTGCATAGGTATAGGTGTAGGCGGAGCCCGAAACCGGCACCATGGAGGCGATTTCGGAATAGCACAGGGCTGCCACGCCGCAGACGACTGCGGCGATCACAAAGGCCCACATCATCCCCGGCCCGGCTTTCTGCGCCGCTTCCGAGGTGAGCACGAAGATGCCAGTGCCGATGATGGCCCCGACCCCGAGCAATGTGAGCTGCCAGGCCCCGAGTGTGCGATGGAGGGATTTCTTCTCTGCCGTCGCAAGAATGGCGTCCAGCGGCTTCACCCGGCCAAATATCATCGTGATCCTTCCGTCGAATCGGCGACAGGCGACGCGGCGGGCGCTGGCGACGGGTGCAGAACCGGCAAAGCGACAACCGCCCTTACCTGCCCGTCCCGCACTTGCCACGATCCCCCATGTCGTTCCCGAATGGTATGTGATGCAACGAAATGCCGCTCGCGTCGAGAGCGGCTTTTGCTAGAAGGCCCCCATGTCCACCACTTTTCAGCTCGACACCTCCACCAGCCGCGCCAATCCGACGCCGCAGCCGATGCGCCGCCTCACCGTGCCGGCCCTCCGTGGGCGCAAGGCCGATGGGGTGACGGGAGAACCGGTGGTGATGCTCACGGCCTACACCGCCCGCCAGGCGCAATTGCTGGACGCGCATTGCGACCTGCTGCTGGTGGGGGATTCGCTTGGCCAGGTGATCTATGGCCTGCCCTCCACCGTGCCGGTGACGCTGCGGATGATGGCCGATCATGCGGCGGCGGTGGTGCGCGGCAGCTATCACGCGGTCGTAGCGGTGGACATGCCCTTCGGCAGTTACGAAGCCTCCCCCCAGCAGGCGTTCGAAAGCGCCGCCTTCCTGCTGAAGGAAAGCGGCGCCGCGGCGGTGAAGCTGGAAGGGGGCGAAGCTATGGCGGAGACAGTCGCCTTCCTCGTCGGCCGGGGCATCCCGGTAATCGGCCATGTCGGCCTCACGCCGCAGGCGGTGAATGTGCTCGGCGGCTATGGCGCGCGCGGGCGCAGCGAAGCGGAAGCGGAGAAGATCGTGGGCGATGCCCGCGCGCTGTGTGACGCCGGCGCCTTCGCCATTGTGGTGGAAGGCGTGGTGGAGCCGATCGCCGTGGCGGTGACGGAGGCGGTGTCCTGCCTCACCATCGGCATCGGCGCCTCGGCCCGGTGCGACGGGCAGGTGCTGGTGACGGAAGACATGCTCGGCATGTTCGAGCGCGTGCCCCGCTTCGTGAAGCGCTATGCCGATACCGCGGGCGTCATCTCCGAAGCCGCCGCGCAATATGCCCGGGAAGTGCGCGACCGCAGCTTTCCCGGAGTGGACCAGACCTACCAACCCAAATAAGCCAGCGGCGGCACGACGCGCCCGGGCAGGATGCCCGGCACGCTCGCCTCTGGAAAGGACAATCGCTTGCTCAGCTTCTATCGCGGATCGATCGCCTTCACCCTCGTCTGCCTGGCGCTGGGTGCCTGGTATGGCTGGAGCTCCACCGGCAGCGTACAGGCGACTTTGAGCATGCTGTGGATCGTCGCCGTGCTCTCCGTGCTCGAGATTTCGCTAAGCTTCGACAATGCGGTGGTGAACGCCACCGTGTTGAAGGAAATGGACGATATCTGGCAGCGCCGCTTCCTGACCTGGGGCATGGCCTTTGCCGTGTTCGGAATGCGGGTGATCTTCCCCCTCGCCATTGTCGCCATCGCGGCCGGCCTGGGCCCGATCGAGACGGTGAGCCTCTCGCTCAACGATCCGCAGGAATATGAACGGATCGTCTCTTCCGCCCATATCGGCATCGCCGGCTTCGGCGGCGCCTTCCTGTGCCTTGTTGGTTCGAAGTTCTTCTTCGACGCGGACAAGGATGTCCACTGGATCGCCGTGGTCGAGCAGCGCCTGTCCACCTTCTCCCGCGTTCCGGCGGTGGAGATCGCCTTCTTGCTGCTCACCATGTTCGGCATTTCGCTGATGCTCGATGATGGAGAGGCGCTGACCTTCCTCGTCGCCGGCATGCTCGGCATCGTCACCTTCGTCGCGGTGGAGGCGATCAGCACCATCCTGGAACTGCGTGAAGAGGCGGCGCGCGCCCGCGGGGCGGTGGTCGCCTCGGGCCTTGGCGGCTTCCTCTATCTCAATGTGCTCGATGCGAGCTTCAGCTTCGATGGCGTGATCGGCGCCTTCGCCCTCTCCAACAACATGATCGTCATTGCACTGGGCCTTTCGATCGGCGCCATGTTTGTGCGTTCGATGACGATCATGCTGGTGAAGAAGGGCACGCTGGCGGAATATCGCTTCCTCGAACACGGCGCCTTCTGGGCGATCCTCGCGCTGGGCGCGATCATGCTGCTGTCCGCGCGGTTCCATATCCCCGAGACTGTCACCGGCCTGATCGGTGCGGTGCTGATCGGTGTCTCGCTCTACTGGTCGATCCGCCACAATCGGCGGGAGGCAGCGGCGGGGGGCCTGCCGCACTGATCCGCCTGCGGGTTTATGAACCCGCCTGCGCCGCCGCACGCGCACGCAGCGCGGCCACAGCCCGTTCGCTGCCCCCTGCCGCTTGCAGGCTGCGCGCGAGGATCCCGGCAATGCTGCCATTGGCCCGTTGGAGGGCATAGGCGCGCCGCGCACTGGCCAGTGCCGCTGCAGACTTGCCGAGCCGGCCTTCCGCCACCGCCAGATCCGCAAGAAGATAGGGATCGCCCGGCCCGGAGCCGAGCGAGGCCGCATAGGCCAGCAGGGCACCTGCCCGCTGCCATTCGCCGCGATCGGCAGCCATCCGCCCCAATCGGGCGGCGACGGGGCCATCCTGGGGGTTTTGCGCCAGATAGTCCGCCAGCACCGCCTGCGCCCCCGCGGCATCGCCCCCGGCCTCCTCTGCCGCCGCCATGCGCAGCACCAGCGGACGATCGCGGCGGATTGCAGCTGCGGAGGCGTTGCGCGCCGCAGCGCCGACTGGATCGCCGGTGAGGAGGGCCACGTCTCCCGCCAGTACCGCCACATCCGCCGAACCGGGATAGCGTTGCAACAGGCGCGCCGCCCGCGTCGATGCATCGACCGCCTGCCCCTGCGCGAGCGCCTCGCGCAGCAGAGCGACCGCCGCCTCCGGCCGGTCCGGATCGTCGCGCCACTGCCAGATGGCAAGTTCGCCGCCGGGTGCCAGCGGCAGGACGGAGAGCGCACGCGGCAGGCCCGCGGCGGCGCGGTCGAGATAGGGCGCCGCCTCGGCCCGGCGACCAAGCTGCTCATAGGCGCGGCCGACCAGCGTCAGCAGATATGGAGAGGCATCCGCCCGCTGCGCCAGAGGCGCGAGGCGGGCCACCACCTCATTGCCTTCGCCATGCGCCAGCAAGGCGCGGCCGAACAGCAGCGCAGCGGTGAGATTATCCGGCTGCGCGCGCACCAGTTGGTCGAACTGCTCGACCGCCAGCGCCGCATTGCCGGTGCGCAGTTCGAGCACGCCGCGAAGCAGCATGGTGGCAGGCACGCCGTCATAGGCATCGCCCGTGCGCCACAGCAGCCGCCGGGCAAGCGCATCCTGCCCGCCTCGCGCGGCGAGCACCGCCTGCAGATAGTAAGCACGCGGATCGCGGCTATCGATCTCCAACATCCTGCGCGCCACCTTGAGCATGTCACGCGCGCGGCCGGCATCGCCCAGCGTGGCGGCATATCCCGCCAGCAGGCCAAGATCGTCGGGCGCCTGTGCCAGCGCCCGCTCGAACCACGGCAAGGCTGCGACGAGGCCGCCGGAATCCCGCTCCAGCTGGGCGCGGAACTCCAGCGCGCGCGGCTCGCGCGGATCGGCTTCCAGCGCCTTCTCGGCCGCATCCAAAGCCTGATGCTGCTCCCCCGCACGATACCGCATCCGGCCGATATCGACCCACAGCGCCGCACTGCCGGGGCTCTGCTCCAGCGCGCGGTCGAAGGCCTGCCGCGCGGCGTCAAGGTCGCCCTCAGCCATTTCCAGTTGCCCGAGGGCGTGAAAGCCCCGCTCCCGGTCCGCCGCGGCAAAAATTCCGGGCGCCAGCCATTCGCGCGCCTTGTCGAGATGGCCCTGGAGCAATTCGGCCTCGCCCATCAGCGCGGCGATGCGATCACGCGGGGCGCCGGCCCGCCGCACTTCGTCCACGGCCACTTCGGCCGCGATGCCATGGCCCCGCTCGATCGCGGCACGGGCCTTGTCCAGCGGATCGCCGCCCGATGCCGCAGCGAGTGGCGGGATCAGCGCCAGCGCCACCAGCGCAAGGGCAGGAAGGCGCCAGTCAGCTCTGCAGATCATATTGCTTGAGCAGATCGTACAGCGTCGGCCTGCTGATCCCCAGCAGCCGCGCCGTGCCCGAGATATTGCCCTCGCAGCGGGCCAGCGCGTGGCGGATCACCTTGCGATCCGCCCTTTCGCGGGCACATTTGAGGTTGAGCACATCCTCGCCCTCACCCGGGCCGAGATCGAGATCATCGGCGCTCACCAGCTTGCCATCGGCCATGATGACCGCGCGCTTCACGCGGTTTTCCAGCTCCCGGACATTGCCCGGCCAGCGCCAGCCGTCGATCGCCGCCAGCGCATCCGGCGCAAAGCCGGTCACCTGCGGGTTCATCTCCCTGGCGAAGCGCTTGAGGAACACCTTGGCCAGCAGCACCGCGTCGCCCGGCCGGTCGGCCAGTCCAGGGATCTTCACAACCACTTCGGCCAGGCGATAGAACAGATCTTCGCGGAAGCGCCCCTCGGCGATCATCGCCTCCAGATTCTGATGCGTGGCGCAGACGATACGCGTATCCACCTCGATCAACTTGCGCCCGCCGATCCGCTCGATGGTGCGTTCCTGCAGGAACCGCAGCAGCTTCACTTGCAGCGGCAAGGGTATATCGCCCACCTCGTCCAGGAACAGCGTGCCGCCATGCGCCAGTTCGATCTTGCCTTCGGTGGTTTTCACCGCGCCGGTAAAGGCACCCTTTTCGTGGCCGAACAGCTCGCTTTCCAGCAGCGTTTCAGGGATCGCGGCGCAATTGATCGCCACAAAGCTCCCGCCCCGCTGGGCGGAGGCATCGTGCAGGCCGCGCGCCAGCAATTCCTTGCCGGTGCCGCTGGCGCCCAGCAGCATTACCGAGACATTGGTGTTCGCCACCCGCTCGATCGTGCGCGCCACGCGCACCATTTCAGGCGCAGCGGTGATCATGCCGCCGAGCACGCGATTGCCCTCCCCCGCGCGCGCGGCGAGAGCGCGGTTTTCCTGCTCGATCTGGTGCAGCTGGAGGGCGCGGCGCACGATCAGGCCGAGCTGCTCGATATCGATCGGCTTCTGATAGAAATCGTAAGCGCCGCGCTCGATGGCCTGCAGCGCGCTTTCCCGCGCGCCATGCCCGCTGGCCACGATCACCTTGGCGTCGGGCTTCAGCGCCATGATCTCGTCCAGCACCGCGAACCCCTCGCTCGTGCCGTCGGGATCGGGCGGCAGGCCAAGGTCGAGCGTAATCACCGCCGGCTCTTCCGCGCGCAGGGCGGCGATGGCGCTTGCCCGGTCGCCCGCCAGCACGACTTCGAAATCGTCGTAGGCCCATTTCAGCTGCGCCTGCAGGCCTTCGTCGTCCTCCACCACCAGCAATTTGGGCAGGTTTGCGGGCTTGTCGTGCGACATCATGCCACCTCATTCCAGCGCGGCTGACGGGGTTGGCCCTGCATGTGGCCTGCCAGCAAGGGCAACCGCAGCAGGAAGCGCGTGCCCAGCCCTTCACGCGATTCGACATCGAGCCTTCCGCCCATGGCACGGATCAGTTCGCGCGCTTCGAAAGCGCCGATGCCGAAACCGCCCGGCTTGGAAGAATGGAACGGCTTGAACAGCCGCGCGCGGATGAACTCGGGGCTCATCCCGCATCCGGTATCGACGATCTCGATCACCGCCTCTTCCCCGTCGCGGCGCAGGTCGAGGAACACCGGAGCGCCCTCCTCACTGGCTTCGATGGCGTTCTGCACCAGATGCACCAGCGCCTGTTCCAGCCCTTCGCGGTCGGCCATCACCACGCAGGGCTCCCGGTCGATCAGCACCACCCGGCTGCGGTCCGCGAACCGGGTGGCCACATCGTCCAGCACCTGGGTTAAGGGCAGCGGCGCGCGCGCTTCGCCCAGATGGGCGCCGTAGCGGCCCAGCCGGGTCAGCAGCGCCTGCAGCTTGTCGGAGCTGTTGGTCAGCGTCACCAGCATGTCGGCGCGGAATTCGGGCTTGTCCGCGTGCTTTTCGGCATTGCGGGCCAGCAGCGAGAGCTGACTGGCGAGGTTCTTGATGTCATGCATCACGAATGCAATGCGGCGATTGAACTCGTCGAAGCGCTGCGCCTCGCCCAGGGCATCCTCGCTCGCCTGTTCGGCAAGGTAGGACGCGAGCTGGCGGCCGACCACGCGCAGCAGGTCGAAATCCTCCCAGTCGAGCCGTCTCGCGAGCGGCGGGCGCGCCACCGCCACCACGCCCAGCAGCCGTTCGTAATGCAGCAGGGGCACCAGCGCCCAGGCGGAGGGTTCCTGCAGCAACCAGTCAGGATAGGCAGCCTCCGGCAGGCCCTGCACACGGCCGGAACGGAGGTCGTCCAAGTCGAGAATATACTGACTTTCCTCGAAAAACCGCGCCCCGGCGGGGGTCATTGCCTCCGCTGGCACCTCGATCCCCGGCCATTGCCAGCGTGCGTCCAGCGCCAGTTCGCCGCCCTCGCGCGGGGTCAGCAGAAGGCCGGCGGGGCTGTCGGTAATGTCCGCCACCGACTGCACGATGCGCTCCCGCAAGGGGGCGGCGGCGGGGCCGGCCCGGCCGATCGTGTCGGTAAAACGCAACCACTCCGCACGGTAGTCGTAACGGTGCTGAAACAAGTGCTTGGAGAGCGTAACGCGCAGCCAGCCGCGCAGCCGGGGCGACGGCAAGAGAGCCAGCGCCGCCGCGCTCGCCATGACGAGGAAGGCGAGCTGGACGACGCGCGCCAGCTCCGTACCGATGTAAGAAAGGCCCTGCGCCACCAGCACCATGACCAGCAGATAGGCCCCGATCACCAGCAGCGAGAAGGACTGGAAGGTGAAGGAGCGCGACGGGCTGAAGCGCAGATTGCCTTCCTTGCCGAAAATGCCGCCGGCCAACAAGGCCACCACAAGCAGCATGCAACAGCCGCGCAATTGTGTGAGCATGCCCGGCAGGCCGTCGCCCAGATAGGCCACCGTCGCCAGGTTCAGATCATACAGCCACATCACCGCCAGCGCCGCCGCCGGCCAGCGAAGGCCTGTGCGCGAGGCCGCCGATCCGCCGGCGTAGAGATTGTGCACCAGCACCAGCGCGCCGACGCAGAAGAGCAGCCGCAGAGACAGGGCGAAGCGCAGGAACTCGCCGAGAGCGAGAATGTCGCCCCCCACATAGTGGCGGACCCCGATCAGCAGCAGCTGCAGCAGCTCGACCAGCGCCAGCGCAGCAACCACCGGGCGCACGGGTCCCATGCTGCGGGCGCGGTTGTCATAGGCGAACAGGCGATAGAGCGACCACAGCCATGCCAGATAGCTGAAGCTGAACAGCACCAGCGTGGGGGCACCCTGCGTGCCGAAGCCGACCACGGCGAGCGCCCAGGCGGAGGACAGCGCCAGCGCCGCGCCCACCGCCAGCGCCGCCGTGCCGCGATCCCGCTGGCGGGCGACCAGCCAGCCCGCGAGGGCCAACGCCGCCACCGCCGCCGCCAGATGGCTTAGCTGGAAGAACAGCAGCAGCACCGGCGCCATCATCGCGCCCCTTCGGGCCAGAGGATCACCCGCACGGTCTGCAGCAGGATCAGCAGGTCGAGGAAGGGCGTGTAGTTCTTGGCGTAGTAGAGATCATATTCCAGCTTGGCGCGGGCATCCTCCACCGATGCGCCATAGGGATAGTTGATCTGCGCCCAGCCGGTGATCCCGGGCTTCACCATGTGCCGTTCGGCGTAATAGGGCAGTTCCTGCTCCAGATCCTCGACGAAGCGCGGCACTTCCGGGCGCGGGCCGACGAAGCTCATATGGCCTTTGAGCACCGTCCAGACCTGCGGCAATTCGTCGATCCGCACCTTGCGGATGAAGCGCCCCACGCGGGTGACGCGGGGATCGCGCTTCTCCGCCCATTTGGCGCCGTCCTTTTCCGCATCGGTGCGCATGGAGCGCAGCTTGAGCACGGTGAACGGCTCGCCATAGAGGCCGACACGGGTCTGGCGGAAGAAGGCCGGCCCGCGGCTGTCCAGCTTCACCAGCAACGCGAACAGCAGGATCAGCGGCAGCGCCAGCACCAGCAGCAGCAGGCTGGCGGCAATATCGAAGATCCGCTTGGCCACGCTGGACACCGCCCGGCCGGAGGAGAAGCCGTCGGAAAAGATCAGCCAGCTGGGATTGAGCGTATCGAGATCGACCCGCCCCGTCTCCCGCTCCAGGAAGCTGGAAAAATCGTTCACATGCACGCCGGCGGTCTTGATCCGCAGCAGATCCTTGAGCGGCAGGGCGTTGCGCCGTTCCTCCAGCGCCAGGACCACTTCGGCCGCGCCAAGATTGGCGACGAAGCGCGAAAGATCGTGCACGGCGCTGCGCTGGATCGCCTCCTGCACGGCAGGCGCCCCTTCCCCCATGCCGATATAGCCGACGATGATGAAGCCGCTGCCCGGCCGCTCCTGCAGCGCCTTCAGGCGCAGAGCCCGCTTGCCCGCCCCCAGCACCAGCACGCGGCGGCGGAAGGCTGCACCTCCCAGGATGCCGCCCACGATCAGCCGGTTCAGCATCAGCAGCACGATCGCCCCGCCCATCGCGTAGAGCAGGGTGGAGCGCCAGAAGGTCTGCCCAGGGAGCAGGAAATCGACGAAGGCCAGCACAATGGTCGCCAGGCTCACCGCCACCAGCAGCCGCGCGGCGGCAAAGCGCATCAAACGCAAGGCATCGGCGCCGTAAACGCCCACCGCGATCATGGTGACGAGCACCACCCCGCAGAAACCCGCCAGCATCCCCATCCGGTCAGCCAGCCGGCCCGGGTCCATGCCGATCTGCCCCGCACGCAGCGTCCAGGCCAGATCACCGGCCAGGAACAGCAGGACAAGGTCGATCAGGCCGAGCAGCAATACGGCGTGGGGAACATAATGTTTGAAGAGACGAATCATCGCTCCGGCCGGCCGCTCCCGCGCGAGATCGCGGGCGCGGCCGGGGTTAGGCCGGAGAAGTGAAATGTCGGTAAACCTTACAGCAGGGCAATCGCCCGAAATCGCGGAAAAGCGCCGGTCGCGCTACATGCCGTAAGTGAAGACTAACAAGGCGCTGAGCGTGGTGACCATGATGAGCACCAGCGGCACGCCGGTGCGCAGATAATCGCCGAAGCTGTAGCGCCCTTCCGCCATGATCAGCATGTTCGTCTGATAGGCGATCGGGGTGGCGTAGCAGAGGTTGCAGCCGAACAGCACGGCCAGGATCAGCGGTTCGCGCGGGAGGCCCAGCCGTTCGGCAATGCTGAAGGCGATGGGCGTGCCCACCGTCGCCGCCGTGGCGTTGGAGGCGAAATTGGTCAGCAGCGTCACGAACAGCATGATCGTGGCCAGCACCGCCGCGGGCGGCAGATATTGCAGGCCCGAGGCCAGCCCCTGCCCCAGCCAGTCCGCCGCGCCGCTTTCCAGGATGATCCGGCCGACGGCGATGCTGGCGGCGACCAGCACGATCACCTTGGCGGACAGGGCACGGCCCACCCGGTCAAACTTCACGCAACCGGTGATGAACATCAGGATCGCGCCGGCGAGCGCGGACACGGCGATGGGCAGCAATCCAATCGACGCCGAGCCGACCGAACCGAACATGATTGCGGCGGCCAGCCATGCACGCGACCGGCGCGGCATGATCTTGGCGCCTTCCACCTGCAGCAGGCCATCGGTGTTGGCGAATTCCTCCAGCGCGCCGGGGCGGCCCATCACCAGCAGCACATCGCCTTCGGCCAGCCGCGTATCGCCACGCGGATCTTCCGGCCCCACCTTCATCAGCCGGTCGGGCTTGTGGATGCCCAGCACGGCCACGCCATACAGATCGGCGATGCCCGATGTCGCCAGCGTGCGGCCCATGATCCGCGAATCGCCGGTGACGACCATTTCCACCACCTGCACATCGTCTTTCTGCGCAGAGGCATCGCGGTGGATCTTGTCCACCACCCAACCCGGGGCGATCTGCCCACGCAGGACGCGGATGGCTTCTTCCAGCGCATCATGCGTGCCCGAGACGGTGAGCCGCTGCCCTGCCTCAAAAGCCCCGGAAGGCCGTTCTTCGAAGCGGAAATCGGCGGGCAGCCGCTCCACCACCTCGTCAAAATGGCGGCCGACCAGATCGCTGCCCACCGGCACGCGCAGGCGGGTGACGAAGCGGCGCCGGGCCTGCGTCGTTTCCTGCCGGTTGTCCTTGAGCAGGCGCGGCATGACCAGCCAGAGGTAGGGCAAGGCCACCACCGCGGCCATCAGCACGATGGGCGTGAAATGGAACACATTCATCGGCCGCATGCCGAGATCGCGCGCGATGGAGACGACCAGCAGATTGGTGGAGGTGCCGATGGTCGTTGCCATGCCGCCGATCAGCACCGCCGCATTCAGCGGGATCAGCGTTTTCGATGCGGGCATGGCCCCGCGCTCCGCCAGCGCCACGAAGATCGGCAGCAGCAGCACCAGCACCGGCGTATCGTTCACGATCATGGACAGGCCGAAGGCGAGCAGCAGCGAAATGAGCAGGCCGAACTGCAAGTTCACCTTGAACATCTGTTCCAGGAAGCGCGCGCCCGGCTCCAGCGCGCCCGTGACCACCAGCCCGCGCCCCATGATCATCAGCGAGCAGATCGTGATCAGCGCGTAATGGCCGAAGCCGGAGAAGGCGAGTTCCAGCCCGTCGGTCGGCCCGGTGTGCGGCAGCGGGAAGAAATACAGCCCCACCGCGATGACGGCGATCGTCATCAGCGAGACGATCTCGGTGGAGACCTTCGCCCGCGCGAATTCCACGAACATCGCCACCGTCACCGCCATGGCGGCGATCGCGTGGAAGGATGGCGGCGGGATCATTTCCACAGTTTAAATGCTTTCAGCCGACACGCGGCGGAAGCTGGTGCCCCTGGCCAGACTCGAACTGGCACTTCGCAAGGAAACTCGATTTTGAGTCGAGCGCGTCTACCGATTCCGCCACAGGGGCTCCCGTCATCACACAGCGGTTAGCCGCGCGATGCGGCGCATACAAGGAAATGTGAAAGGCTTAGTCCTTGAGCGCGCCGGCGAGCAGCTTGTGCAGCTTCGAATGAAGCTGATCGTTGCCGGCCAGCAGCTGCGCATCGCAGATCGGCAGGGAACGACCACGGAAATCCGTGACGAAGCCGCCCGCTTCACGCACCAGCAGGCAGCCGGCGGCCGAATCCCAGGACGAAAGGCCGCTTTCCCAGAAGCCGTCGAACCGGCCGGCGGCAACCCAGGCGAGATCCAGCGCCGCCGAGCCATATCGGCGGATGCCCGCCACCTGCGGCCCGATGGCGGCGAAGACCCGCGTCCATTCGGAGAAATCGCCATGGCCGAGGAACGGCGTGCCGGTGGCCACCAGCGCTTCCGACAGCTGGCGCCGGCCGGAGACGCGCAGCCGCCCGTCATGCAGCCAGGAGCCGCGGCTCTTTTCCGCCCAGAAGGTTTCGTCGGTGATCGGCTGATAGATCACGCCGGCCACCACCTCGCCCCAGCCCGAGCCGTCGGGCTTGGGCTCCTGCGCGGCGATGGAGACCGCGAAATGCGGGATGCCGTGGAGGAAATTGCTGGTGCCGTCGAGCGGATCGACGATCCAGCGCGGCTTGGTAGGATCGCCTTCGATCGTGCCGCCTTCCTCCAGCACGAATCCCCAGTCCGGCCGCGCGGCGCGCAGCTCGTCCCAGATCGTGCGTTCGGCCTGCTGATCGGCCTTGGACACGAAGTCCGACGGCCCCTTGCGGCTGACCTGCAGGTGCTCGACCTCGCCGAAATCGCGCCGGAGCTTGCCGCCCGCCTTGCGCGCGGCTTTTTCCATCACCCGGATGAGGCCTGAAATTGCTGCCATGACGGTGCCTTAGCCTGCCTTGCCGACGTAGGACCGGTCATAGACATCCACGATGATGCGCGTCCCGCTTTCGATATGCGGCGGCACCATCACGCGCACGCCGTTGTCCAGCACGGCGGGCTTGTAGCTGGAGGAGGCTGTCTGCCCCTTCACCACGGCATCGGCTTCCACGATGGTGGCTTCCACCTGTTCCGGCAGCTGCACGCTGATGGGCTTTTCGTCCCACAGTTCCAGCATCACTTCCATGCCATCCTGCAGGAAGGCGGCCGCATCGCCCAGCAGATCGGCGGGAAGCTGGATCTGCTCGTAGGTGTCCTTGTCCATGAACACCAGCATGTCGCCTTCGGCGTAGAGATACTGGAAATCCTGGGTATCCAGCCGCACCCGCTCCACCGTGTCGGCGCTGCGGAAGCGGACGTTGGTCTTGCGGCCATCCTGCAGGTTCTTCATTTCGACCTGCATGTAGGCGCCGCCCTTGCCGGGCTGGGTGTGCTGGATCTTGGCGACCTTCCAGATGCCGCCTTCATATTCGAGGATGTTGCCGGGACGGATGTCCACGCCGCTGATCTTCATCGGGGTGACCTTCGGTGTTCGGGAAATTGTGCGCGCGCCCTAGCGGCTGGCGGCGTTCATGGCAATGCAAGCGCTTACACGCTATGGGCGGCGCATGATCCGCCGCCTGCCCGCCCCCGCCGCCCTTGCCCTGTCGATGGCCGCCGCACTGGCGCCGCTGCCCGCCGCCGCGCAAGCGAAGCTGAACGACAGCGGCCCCATCGGCACGGTGGAGCGCGGCCGCTATGTGTGCGAACTGCCCGGCCGGGCGGATGGGCCCGCCGGCATCGCGCAGGAGGATCAGGGCTTCCGCATCACCAGCGCCTCCCGCTACGCGACCTCAGCCGGGGAAGGCACCTATCTGCGGCGCGGCAATGTGCTGGTGATGACGACCGGCCCCCACAAGGGCGAACGCTATCTGGTGGTGTCCTCCGGCTTCCTGCGGCGACTCGAGCAGGGCCGGCCGGGGCCGCTGCGCTGCGTGCGCAGCGCGCGCTAGGCGCCGGGGCTCAGAGCCGCTGGGCGAAGGCGCGTACCGCCGCCGCCTCGTCCCCGTTCCACACCGCTCCGCTCACCGCGAGGAAATCGGCCCCCGCTTCCACCAGCGGGGCGCAATTTTCGGGCGTGATGCCGCCGATGGCGACGCAGGGGATCTCGAACAGGCTCTGCCACCAGCGCAGCAGCTCCGGCTCCGGCCGGTGCTCGCTGGCCTTGGTGCTGCTGGGGAAGAAGGATCCGAAGGCCACGTAGTCCGCGCCTGCATCGCCGGCTTCCATCGCCAGATGGCGGCTGGCGTGGCAGGTGACGCCGATCTGCGCCTCGCGGCCCAGCGCCTCGCGCGCTTCGGCCACCTCGCCGTCGCCCTGCCCCAGATGGACGCCATCGGCCCCCAGACGCTTGGCGAGCGCGATGCTGTCATTGACGATGAAGGCCACTTCGCGCGCGGCGCAGATCGCCTGCAGCGGTTCCGCTAGGCGCGCCGCCTGATGCTGGTCCATGTCCTTCACGCGGAACTGGAAGGCCGCCACCGGCCCCGCGTCCAGCGCCCGCTCCAGCCGCTGCGCAAAGGGGCCGGAGACGTCGAGCGGGGAAATGAGGTAGAGCTGGCAGTCTGACATGGCGCGGGCCTATACGGGGCGTGAGGCCGGCCGCCAACAGGTTCCATCGCGGCCGGTTCACTGGCGGGCAAGCCGCGGCGCCCCTATCTGGCGGGCATGAAGCAGCTTCTCGCGATTCCCGCCCTCGCCCTCGTTTCACTCAGCGCCTGCGCCACCACGCCTGCCGCCACGCCCCCGGCCGCGGCGGGCAGCCTCGTCCCGCTGGGGCAGCCGGTGCAGGCGGGTTCGCTGGTGGTGACGCCGGTGAAGGTGGCGGAAGACAGCCGCTGCCCCGAAAACGCCCGCTGCGTCTGGGCCGGGCGGCTGGTGGTCACCACGCGCATCGCGGGGGACGGCTGGCGCGAAACCGCCGATCTCACGCTGGGGGAAGCGCATGCCACGCATGGCACCACGCTCACCCTCGTGTCCGGCCAGCCAGAAAAAAGGGCGGGCGCCGAAACGCCCGCCCCCGATTATCGCTTTGCCTATGAAGGAGGCGCCTGACGGGTCAGGCGGCCACCTTCTGCGTGCTGGCGGCGTGGATCGCATCGATCGCCTCGCCCAGCGTGGCGTCGAATTCCGCATCGCTCATGCCCGCGCGCAACTCTTCCAGCAGGGCGCGGCTGAAGCTGGCGATCATGCCGTCGTTCTTGGCCAGCTCGGCGCAGGCCTCGTCACGGCTGTAGCCGCCTGAAAGCGCCACCACCTTCAGCACCTTGGGGTGATCGACCAGCGCCTTGTAGCTGTTCGGCACCGCCGGGATGGAGAGCTTCAGCATCACCTGCTGGCCTTCGGGCAGCGCATCGAGCGCCTTCAGGATCTCGTCGCGCAGGATCGCTTCGCCTTCCGCGCGATCTTCGGCCTTGATCGAATATTCCGGCTCCAGGATCGGCATGAGGCCCGCGGCGATCACCTGCCGGCCCACTTCGAACTGCTGCGCCACGATAGCCGCGATGCCGCTGGGCGAGGCCTTGTTGATGACCGAGCGTTCCTTGGTGCCGAACACGCCGAGGCCCTTCGCCCGGGCCAGCAGCGCATCGAGGCCCGGCATGGGCTTCATCAGCTGCACGCCGTCCGCCTCGTCCTCCAGCCCCTTGTCGATCTTGATGAAGGGCACCACGCCCTTCTCGATCAGCGCGGCGGGCACCGTCTTGCCGCCGACCATGCCGTCCATGGTCTTTTCGAACAGGATCGCGCCGACCACCTTGTCGCCGCTGAAGCTGGGCGCGGTGATGATGCGGCAGCGCATCTCGTGGATCTTGCCGAACATCTCGTCCTCGGTGCTCCACTCGTCGTCGGAGACGCCATAGGCGCGCAGCGCCTTGGGGGTGGAGCCGCCGCTCTGGTCCAGCGCCGCGATGAAGCCGTCGCCCTTCGCCATCTTGGCGGTCATTTCCTGCTCGTTCATTCGCCGTAACCCCTAGCTGATGCTGACACGCGCCCGCACGCCGGCGGGCCAACCCATTCCCAGTCCGATGCGCCCCGCGCTATCTCGCAAGCGCCGCCACACCGGGCAGTTCCCGGCCTTCCATCCATTCGAGGAAGGCCCCGCCGGCGGTGGAGATATAGCTGAAATCCTCCGCCACGCCGGCATGATGCAGCGCCGCGACCGTATCGCCGCCGCCCGCCACCGACACCAGCGAACCTTCCTTGGTCAGCGCTGCCGCGACCTTCGCCAGCGCAACCGTGGCCGCATCGAAGGGCGGTGTCTCGAAGGCGCCCATGGGCCCGTTCCACACCAGCGTGCGGCAGGTCTTGAGCACATCGCCCAGCGCCTCCACCGCCTGCGGCCCAACGTCGAGGATCATCTCGTCCGCCGCCACTTCATGCACGTTGCAGCTGCGCAGGCTGGGCGGATTGGCGGCAAATTCCTTCGCCACCACCACGTCATAGGGCAGATGCACGGTGCAGCCGGCCTTGTCCGCTGCTGCCATGATCGCATCCGCCGTGGAGGCCAGATCGTGCTCGCACAGCGACTTGCCCACATCCACCCCGCGCGCGGCGAGAAAGGTGTTGGCCATGCCGCCGCCGATGATCAGATGATCCACCTGCCCGACGAGATGCTCCAGCACCGCGAGCTTGGTCGAAACCTTGGCCCCGCCGACCACCGCCGCCACCGGTTTCTGCGGATTGCCGAGCGCAGCGTCCAGCGCCTCCAGCTCCTTCTGCATCGCGCGGCCGGCATAGGCCGGCAGCAGCCGCGCCAGCCCTTCGGTGCTGGCATGGGCGCGGTGGGCGGCGGAGAAGGCATCGTTCACATAGAAATCGCCATTGGCCGCAATGGCGCGGGCGAAATCCGGATCGTTCTTCTCCTCGCCCGGCCAGAAACGGGTGTTTTCAAGGATGCCGATATCGCCCGGGCGCAGGATGCCGATCGCCTGCTGCACCACGGGGCCGGCAACCTCGGGGATGAACATCACTTCGCGGCCGAGCACTTCCTCCACCGCGCCCTGCACCAGGCTGAGCGACATGGTGGAGCTGCGTTCGCCCTTTGGGCGACCGAAATGGGCCAGCAGCAGCACCTTGGCCCCGGCATCGGCCAGTTCCAATATGGTGGGCGCCACGGCCCGCGCGCGGGTGAGATCGGTGACGCGGCCGCCGGACATCGGCATGTTCAGATCGACGCGGACCAGCGCGACCTTGCCGCGCACGTCGCCCAGATCGTCGAGAGTGCGGAAATTCGCCATAAGCTAGATGATCCTCGCTTCATCGCCGACGGCGATTTCGCCGTCCGCCAATACCCGCCCCAGAAAGCCGCCGCGCCAATCCGGCGCCATCGCCGCGCGCAAGCCCGGATGCAGGGCCTCCATCCGCTCGCACGGGTCGCACTCGTCGAGCACTTCGATGACGAGCGTCTTACCGATGGCGATCCGCGTTCCCACCCTGTGCGGGATACCAAGGCCGCTCACCAGCAAATTGCGCCGGGCGTGCCACCAATCCAGCATGCCGCCGCAATCGGCCAGCGCCGCCGCCCAGCTTTCGGCCTCGATCAGCGAGACCTGCCGCCGGGGAATGAGCTTCCCCGAAGCGAGAGCGCCACGATAGTCGCCCGCCACGCCGGCCGCGGAGGTGACGGATACAGCATCGAGCCGCTCCATCGCCCCCTTCGGCCGGTCATGGCGCGCTATCCCGGCGAGCTTGCCCCCCAAGGCCGCCCCCTCAGAGGAAGCTGGCCATCACGCCGGCGGTGTCGATCATCCGGTTGGAGAAGCCCCATTCATTGTCATACCACGACACGACGCGGGCGAGCTTGCCTTCCAGCACCGCGGTTTCCAGGCT
Organism: Altererythrobacter sp. B11; assembly: GCF_003569745.1. Classification (NCBI taxonomy): domain Bacteria; kingdom Pseudomonadati; phylum Pseudomonadota; class Alphaproteobacteria; order Sphingomonadales; family Erythrobacteraceae; genus Altererythrobacter; species Altererythrobacter sp. B11. The sequence continues at coordinate 1,873,556 of NZ_AP018498.1, read as the reverse complement.
GTCGACCGTGGAACTGGCGGGATAGTGGTTGAAGTCGCTGCTGACGAGCGGCTGGTCGGTATAGTCCAGCACGCCCTTCATCGCCCCTTCCGAGGCTGCCTTGAGCGCCGCGTTCAGCTCTTCCGCCGTGGTATCGCGACCCGGAACGAAGGTGAGATCGACCAGGCTGACATTGGGCGTGGGCACGCGGACGGAAGATCCGTCCAGCTTGCCCTTCAGCTCCGGCAGCACCAGGCCCACGGCGCGGGCGGCGCCGGTTGTGGTGGGGATCATGTTCAGCGCACCGGCGCGGGCGCGGCGCAGATCCTTATGGATCTGGTCAAGGATGCGCTGATCGTTGGTGTAGGAATGGATCGTGGTCATGAAACCACGCTCGATCCCCACGGCCTCGTTCAGCACCTTGGCGACGGGCGCCAGGCAGTTGGTGGTGCAGCTGGCGTTGGAGACGATGATGTCTTCCGCCGTCAGCGTCTTGTGGTTCACGCCGTAGACGATGGTGGCGGAAACGCCGGTGGCCGGCGCGGAGATCAGCACCCGCTTGGCGCCCGCATCGAGATGCGGCTTGGCCGCATCATGCGACTGGAAGAAGCCGGTGCATTCCAGCACGATGTCCACGCCCATTTCGCCGTGGGGCAGCTTGCCGGGCTCGCGCTCGGAAGTGACGGCGATCGCCTTGCCGTCCACGATGATCTTGCCGTCCTCGGCCGTCACCTTGCCGGGGAAGCGGCCATGCACGGAATCATAGGCGAACAGCAGGGCATTGGCCTTGGCATCGGCCAGATCGTTGATCGCGACGAGCTCGAGATCGTGATCTTTGCGTTCCAGGATCGCCCGGGCCACCAAGCGGCCAATGCGGCCGAACCCGTTGATCGAAACCTTCGTCGCCATAGGAAAAACTCCTGCTAGTTACCTAATTTTTCAAGAATTTGCGGAACGATCTTGTCGGCCGTGAAGCCGAAATGCTCGAACAGGACCTCGGCCGGGGCGGACGCGCCGAACCGATCGAGGCCGATGTTGATGCCGTTGCGCCCGGTCCATGCCTGCCAGCCCAGCGTGGTGCCCGCCTCGATCGAAACGATCAGCGCGTCGGCCGGCAGCAGCTCGTCGCGGTAGGCCGCGCCCTGCTTCGCGAACAGCTCCATGCAGGGCATGGAAACGACATCGGCGCCGATCCCCTGCTCTTCAAGTGCGGCGGCGGTATCGAGCGCGACCGAGATTTCCGAGCCCGTCGCCACCAGCACCACATTGCGCGGACCGCTCGCTGGCTTGAGCAGATAGGCGCCCTTGGCGCAGCGGTTGCCGGCACCGGTCCATTCCTCGTCGCCCTCGCCGCGCACAGGCGGCAGGTTCTGGCGCGAAAGGGCCAGCACCGAGGGCGTTTCCGGGGTCTGCAGCGCCAGCGCCCAGCATTCTGCCGTTTCGATGGCATCGGCCGGGCGGAAGACGTTGAGATTGGGGATCAGCCGCAGGCTCATCACCTGCTCCACCGGCTGGTGGGTCGGCCCATCCTCGCCCAGGCCGATCGAATCATGCGTCATCACATAGACGACGCCGGCCTTCTGCAGGGCGGACAGGCGGATGGCGTTGCGGGCATAGTCGCTGAAGATCAGGAAGGTGCCGCCATAGGGCACCACGCCGCCATGCAGCATCATGCCGTTCATCGCGGCAGCCATGCCGAATTCGCGGATGCCGTAATAGATATAGCGGCCCGAGTAATCCTCCGCCGTCAGCGGGCCGGTCGATCCCGTCTTGGTGTTGTTGGAGCCGGTGAGATCGGCCGAGCCGCCAAGCAGCTGCGGCAGCTTTTCCGTTAGCGGCCCCAGCACCATTTCAGAGGCCTTGCGCGAGGCGACCTTGGGCGGGTTCTTCGCCAGTTCGACGATGTAATCCTCGATCGCCGGCGCGGCCAGCGTGGCGACGCTCTGCATATGCTGCTGGAAAGCGTCCTTGCGCTCGCCCGCGGCGTCGAGCCGGGCCTGCCATGCCACATGTGCTTCGGCGCCTTTTGCACCCAGTGCGCGCCAGTCCGCCAGAATTTCCTTCGGCACTTCGAAAGCCGGTGCATCCCAGCCGAGTTCCACGCGGGCAGCGGCCACTTCGTCCTCGCCCAACGGCGAACCATGGACCTTGGAGGTGCCCTGCTTGTTGGGCGAGCCCTTGCCGATGATCGTGCGGCAGGCGACCAGCGAGGGGCGCGGATCGGCCATCGCTTCTTCGATCGCGCGGCGGATGTCGGCCGGATCGTGCCCGTCGCAGCTCACCGTATGCCACTTAGTGGCGCGGTAGCGGGCGGGAATATCCTCGCTGGAGGAAAGGCTCACCGCACCGTCGATGGTGATGCGGTTATCGTCCCACAGCACGATCAGATTGCCGAGGCCGAGGTGGCCGGCAAGGCCGATCGCCTCGTGATTGATGCCTTCCATCAGGCAGCCGTCGCCCGCGACCACCCAAGTGCGGTGGTTGACGAGGTCATCGCCGAACTTGGCATTCAGATGCCGTTCCGCGATGGCCATGCCCACGGCCATGGCCAGGCCCTGCCCCAGCGGGCCGGTGGTGCATTCCACGCCATCGAGCAGGAAGTTTTCCGGGTGTCCGGCGCAGGGGCTGCCCAGCTGCCGGAAATTGCGGATGTCATCCATGGTGGGATGCGCATAGCCCGTGAGGTGCAGCAGCGCGTAGATCAGCATGGAGCCGTGGCCGGCGGAAAGCACGAAGCGATCGCGATCCGGCCAGTGCGGATCGGCCGGATCGAAGGAGAGATAGTCCGACCACAGAACGGTGGCGACATCGGCCATGCCCATCGGCATGCCGGGGTGGCCGATATTGGCCGCCTGCACCGCATCCATCGTCAACGCCCTGATCGCATTGGCCATCGGCGCGAGACGGGCGGTGTCGGTCATGCAGGAAGCTCCGGCTTTGTCGGTAAAACTCTGATCGTTCTGGGCCGCGATTCGGCTGCGCGCTCCTTGGGCGACGGCCCGCCCCCGCGTCAAGCTGCGCGGCGCGCCCGATCCCTTCGCGAGACGCCGAGGCTTATTCACAGCTTCGCGGCCCAAGTTTTTGCCCGGCCCCGTTATTTCCGATAGATGACCGCGCGATGGAGGACGATCGCATCTCGCGTGCGCTGAGCCGCATCGAGGCGGCGGCAGGCCGGATAGAGGCCGCGGCGCAGAAGCCGGCCGTGCAGGCCGACCCCGAGCTCGAACAGCGCTATGCCCGCCTGCGCGGGGAAGCCGAAGTGGTGCTGGCCGATCTCGACCGGCTCATCGGCAGCCTCCAGCCATGAGCAATGTCACCCTGGTCATCGGCGGGCGGGAATTCGCCGTGGCCTGCGGCGCGGGCGAGGAAGAGCATATCGCCATGCTCGGCCGCACGATCGACGGCAAGATCGCCGCGATGCCCAATCTCGTCAGCCAGTCCGAACCGCGCATGCTGCTCTATGCCGCGCTGCTGCTGGCGGACGAACTGGCCGAGCTGCGCCGGTCGGCCGTGCCCGCCGCCGCGCCGCAGGACGATGAGCGTGCGAACCAGCTGGAAGCGATGGCCGAACGGCTGGAATATCTCGCCGACCGGCTTGAGAGCGCGGGCGCGGCATCCTAGATAGGTAGCGGCGGGACTGCCCGGAACGAGCCGTTAGAGAATATCCCTGAGGCTATAAGCAATCCATGGGAGCTGTCCCTGCCCGGCCCTCGGGTTCGTCCTGCAGGGCCGGTGCATACGGCGCCCACCTGACGTTGAGGCGTCAGAGGATTTCCCGGCAAACGACCCATGGTGGTTCCGCCACTTCCCCTTCCCGGTGGGTCCACGCGGGCCGACTCGCTCGACTTCGCCGGGCCGGGGCGGCAAGAGGGCGACATGACCGATATCGCTTCCTGCAAAGCCGCCCTGCGCAAGGAATTGCGCCGCAAACGCCGTGAACACGCCGCCGCCCTGCCGCCGCAGGTAAGCGCACTGGTGTTCCACCGCCCGCCCGCCGCGGTGCTCGACATGGTGCCCGATGGCGCCACCATCGGCCTCTATCGCGCCGATCCGGGGGAGGCCCCCGCCGGCGCCTATACCCGCTTCTTCTTCGAAAACGGCCACCGCATCGCTCTGCCCCGCGTGACCACGCTGGCGGAGCCGATGCACTTCCACCTGCACACCGATCCCTATGAGGAAAGCGACCTCGTAGGCGGCCCCCTCGGCCTGCGCCAGCCGCAGGAAAGCGCCCCGGTGGTGGTGCCCGATGTGCTGTTCATGCCGCTGCTCGGCTTTACGACGGGCGGGGACCGGCTGGGCCAGGGCGGCGGCTTCTACGATCGCTATCTCGCCGCGCATCCCGATACGCTGGCCATCGGCATGGCGTGGGACGTGCAGGAGGTGGAGGATCTGCCGGTGGAGGCGCACGACATGCCGCTCGCCGCCATCGTCACCCCCACGCGCCTGCTGGGGCCCTTCTGATGCGCGAGAAACCCACGCTGCGTATCCCGCTGGGCATATTGGCGCTGCTGGTGGCGCTGGCGGCCTATGCGCTGGCCGTCATGTGGGCCTCGCAATGGATCGAGCAGACGCCGGTGGCGGTGCAGACCGTGGTCTATCTGGTACTGGGCGTCGTCTGGCTGCTGCCGCTGCGGCGCTTCCTGATCTGGATGGAAACCGGCCGCTGGGGCTGAACCCTGAAGGGACGGTGCCGGGGCATCGAAGGGTCAGGAGAAGGTCCCAAGTGGCGCGAGTGACGGGACTTGAACCCGCGACCTCCGGCGTGACAGGCCGGCGCTCTAACCAACTGAGCTACACCCGCGCATCGGGCGGCGCACCGCTTGGGAGCGCCGCCCCTAGGGCAGGCTGAATCGGCTGTCAACTCGCTGGTACAGGCTTTTTCATCTGCCGTGGACAGAGCGCCCGCCCCGCCCCTCCGGCAGCGCTGCACACAGCCCGCCGCGCGCCGGATCGACCGGCGCCGGGGCAGCGTTTCCGCCAAAAACCGGCACCCTGAGGCGCCGGCGATTCGCCGTTCAGGCGGCGAGGAGCAGAGCCGGCTTCTCGATCAGGCGCTTCACCGCCTGCACGAAGGCCGCCGCATCGTAACCATCCACCACGCGGTGATCGCAGCTAATCGAGAGATTCATCAGCTTGCGCTTGGCCACCCGTTCGCCGCCGGTCTCGTCGGGGACGAACATCGGCCGTTCGACGATGCGGTTGGGCGCCAGAATCGCCACCTCGGGCCGGTTGATCACCGGCGTGGAAGCGATGCCACCCAGCGGCCCGAGCGAGGTTAGCGTGAAAGTCGAGCCCGAAAGCTCCTCGGGCCTCGCCTTGCCGCTGCGCGCGGCCTCCGCCAGCCGGGTGATCTCGGCGGCGAGCTGCCACAGGTTCTTGCCCTGCGCATCGCGGATCACCGGCACCATCAGGCCGGCCTCCGTCATCGTGGCGATGCCCATATGCACCGCGCCATGGCGCGTGATGACATTCGCCTCGTCGTCATAGCGGGCGTTGAGCATCGGATAATCCGGCAGTGCGCGGCACACGGCGGCGATCAGCAGCGGCAGCATCGTCAGCTTGGGGCGATCGCCCCGCCCATCGTTCAGATCGCCGCGCAGCTTCTCCAGCTCGGTGACATCGCATTCCTCGACATAGGCGAAATGCGGGATCTGGCGCTTGGCCGCGGCCATGTTCTCGGCAATCCGGCGGCGCAGGCCGACCACCTTGATCGTCTCGTCCGGCCGCGCACCGCCCGCCGGGGCATACCCGCCCGCTTCGCCATAGCTGATGAAGGAATCGAGATCGGCATGGCGGATGCGCCCATCTTCGGCCGGGCGCACATCACCGAGGTCGATACCGAGATCCTTGGCGCGCCGGCGCACCGCGGGGCTGGCGAGGACACGCGCCAGCGAGCTTTCCCGGCGAACTTCCGCCCTGGGAGCAGGTGCCGCCGGGCGCGGCGGCGGCGCTGGCTGCGCCTCGTCCTTCTCCTCGGGCGGTTCTGCGACGAAGGAGGGTTGCGGCGTCGGCCCACCGACAAGCTGGCGGCCGCCCTCTGCCTCCCCTGCGTCCGCAGGGGATTCTACCGGCGCGGGGGCGGAAGCCGCCTCGTTCTCTTGGGCCACTTCGTCGGAAATTTCGCCCTCGACCTCCAGCACCACCAGCGGGGAGCCGATGGCGATCACATCGCCCGCCTGGCCCGCGACCTCGAGAATCTTCCCGGCGACGGGGCTTTCCATCTCCACCGTGGCCTTGTCGGTCATCAGGTCCGCCAGCCGGCCATCCTCGGCCACCATATCGCCGGGCTTCACGTGCCAGGCGACGATCTCGGCTTCGGCGATGCCTTCGCCGATATCGGGGAGGTTGAATGTGAAGCGGGCCATGGCGTCAGGCCTCCAGGATCTTGTCTATCGCCTCGCCCATGCGGACGGGGCCAGGGAAATAGGCCCACTCGAGGCTATGAGGATAGGGTGTGTCGAACCCCGTCACCCGCTCGACCGGGGCTTCGAGGTGATAGAAGCAGCGTTCGGTAACCAGCGCGGACAGTTCTGCCCCAAAGCCGGAGGTCCGCGTCGCCTCATGCGCGATCAGGCACCTGCCGGTTTTGCGCACAGAGTTTTCCACAGCCTCGATGTCGAGCGGGACCAGTGTGCGCAGGTCGATGATTTCGGCATCCACGCCCTTCTCGCGGCACACGCCCTCCGCCACATGCACCATGGTGCCATAGGCGAGGATGGTCAGCGCCTCCCCTTCCCGCGCCACGCGCGCCTTGCCGAGGGGGATGGTGTAATAGCCTTCGGGCACCTTGGCGCCGGGGTGGCCCTTCCACGGTTTGGTGGGACGATCATAATAGCCGTCGAACGGGCCGTTATAGATCCGCTTGGGCTCGAAGAAAATTACCGGGTCATTGTCCTCGATCGCCGCGATCAGCAGGCCCTTGGCGTCATGCGGGGTGCTGGGCACGACGGTCTTGAGCCCGGCGACATGGGTGAACAGCGCCTCCGGGCTCTGGCTGTGCGTCTGCCCGCCGAAGATGCCGCCGCCGAAGGGGCTGCGCACGGTGAGCGGCGCAATGAACTCCGCCGCGGAGCGATAGCGCAGCCGCGCCGCTTCGCTGATCAGCTGGTCGAGCCCGGGATAGATATAGTCCGCGAACTGGATTTCCGGCACCGGCCGCAGGCCATAGGCGCCCATGCCCACCGCCACGCCGATGATGCCGCATTCGCTGATCGGCGTATCGAACACGCGCGTCTTGCCGTATTTCTGCTGCAGGCCCGCGGTGGCGCGGAACACCCCGCCGAAAAAGCCGATGTCCTCCCCCATCAGGATCACGTCGGGGTCACGCTCCAGCATGATGCCAAGCGCTTCGTTGATCGCTTCGATCATGTTGAGATCGCGCGCCGGCGCTTCGGACAGGCTCACCGGATCCTCGTCGGCATCTAGTCGGGCCATTTGATCTTCCTTTCGCGGATCGCCTGCTCGCTCTGTTCGCGCAGGTTCCACGGCAGTTCCTCGAACACATCCTCGAACATGGTGTGGAACGGATGATGCAGGCCGTGGCCCAGGATGCCGTTCTTCTCCGCCTCCTTGGTGGTGCGCAGCACCTCCTCGGCCAGTTCACGGTCCATCTCGGCGTGCTGGTCCTCCGACCATTCGCCGAGCGCAATCAAATGGTCGCGCAGGCGCGCGATGGGATCGCCCAGCGGCCATTCCTCCCGCTCCTCCGCGCTGCGATAGACGGTGGGATCGTCGGAGGTGGAGTGGCCCTCCGCGCGGTAGGTGAAGAATTCGATCAGCGTCGGCCCGTTGTTGGACCGTGCGCGATCCGCAGCCCAGCGCTCCGCCGCATAGACGGCCAGCGGATCGTTTCCGTCCACCCGCAGCCCGGCAATGCCATAGCCGATCGCCCGCGCCGCAAAGCTCGTCCGCTCCGAACCGGCAAATCCGGAGAAGCTGGAAATGGCCCACTGGTTGTTGACCACATTGAAGATCGCCGGGGCATTATACACCGCAGCGAAGGTGAGCGCGGAGTGGAAGTCCCCCTCCGCGGTGGAGCCTTCGCCCACCCAGGCGGCGGCAATGCGGCTGTCGCCCTTGATTGCACTGGCCATGGCAAAGCCGGTGGCCTGCGGCAGCTGCGTCGCCAGATTGCCCGAGATGGTGAAGAAGTTCACCGAGCGCGCCGAATAGAGGATCGGCAATTGCCGCCCCTTCAGCTTGTCCGCGCGGTTGGAATAGATCTGGTTCACCATTTCCAGCAGCGGGTAATCGCGCGCGATCAGGCAACCCTGCTGGCGGTAGGAGGGGAAGATCATATCCTCGAAATCGAGGCCATGGGTGGCGGCGACCGAGGTCGCCTCCTCGCCCACGCATTTGAGGTAGAAGCTCGTCTTCCCCTGCCGCTGCGCGCGATACATGCGGGCATCGAAGGCGCGCACCAGCGCCATCTGGCGCAGGATCAGCCGCAATTTGTCGGGCGTGAGGTTGGGGTTCCACGGCCCATGGGCCTGATTGTCGCTGCCGAGCACACGGATCAGATCGGTGCAGAGCGGATTGGTTTCCGCTGCGGGGCAGGCCTCGTCCGGCCGCGGCTGCGCGCCCGCTTCGGGCACTTGCAAATGCGCAAAATCCACCGTGTCGCCGGGGCGAAACCTCGGTTCGGGGACATGCAGCGAAAGACGGGGCCGATTGCCGCCCGCCTCCGCGTCCACCTTGGCCATCTTCAGCTCCCGTATGAATGTTTTATGTCAGAGACATTTTATTACTTTCATCGGAAACCGTCAACGCTTGCCTCAGACCGCCACCGGGGCGCGGATCACGCCTTGCGGCGTGTAATCGGTGACGGCGAAATCCTTGATGCGATAGTCGAAGATAGAGTCGGGCTTCCTTAGCAATTCAAGCCGCGGCTCGCCCGCCGGTTCCCGCGAAAGCTGCTCCTCCACCAGATGGGCGTGGTTGAGATAGAGATGCGTATCGCCCCCGGTCCAGACCAGCTCCCCCGGCTGATAGCCCGCCTGCGCCGCGATCATGCGCGTGAGCAGCGCCGCACCGAACAGGTTGAAGGGCAGGCCCAGTGCCACATCGCAACTGCGCTGGAACAGCAGGCAGTTGAGCCGCGCCTCCGCCCCTTCGCCGGCGACGTGGAACTGATAGGTCTTGTGGCAGGGGGGCAGCGCCATCTGGTCGAGCTCCGCCACATTCCAACCTTCGATGATGTGGCGGCGGCTGCCGGGATTGCTGCGCAGGCTTTCCACCACCTGCGCCACCTGGTTGATCCCCGGCCCCCTTTCATAGAGCCCATCGGCGCGATAGCGATAGGTCGGCCAGTCGACCCACTGCTTGCCATAGACGGGGCCGAGATCGCCCCAGCGGGCGGCGAAATCCGCCTCCGCCACGATCCGCGCTTCGAAATCGTCCTGCGTGATCGCCTCGCCCGTCGCCTGGCGATACTTGGCCAAGGGCCAGTCGCTCCAGATCGTCACGCCCTGTTCCAGCAGCGGGCGGATATTGGTGTTGCCGGTGAGGAACCACAGCATCTCGCGCGCCGCCGCCTTCCAGAACACGCGCTTAGTGGTGAGCAGGGGCACGCGGTTGTCGGACAGATCGAATCGCAATTGCGGCCCGAAGATCGAGCGCGTGCCCACGCCCGTGCGGTCGGCCCGCTCGTCCCCCTCCGCCCATATACGGCGCATGAGGGCCAGATACTGCCATTCCCAATGGTCGCCGGATGATTGCGGCACGGCTGCGGGGCGAACGGATGCGGAAGCGGACTGCATGCGTGGTGCCTAACATCCACCGGAGAGTCGCGCGAAGCCACTATGGCGCCCGGCCGACCCGCCCCTGTTCATAACCGCGCCCCCGCAACGCAGCCATACGAATTGCCCGCTTGCCAGCCCACCCCTCCCCCGCTAAAGGGCCGCCTCTGCCTCGCCCCGGACCAGTTCCGGAAGCGCCGGTCGGGGAGTAGCTCAGCCTGGTAGAGCACTGTCTTCGGGAGGCAGGGGCCGGAGGTTCGAATCCTCTCTCCCCGACCATTTTAGCGCGCTAAGCCGCAGATTTCCGCCTTTTAGCATGGGTTTCCGCCCCGTGTTGGCCACACGACCAACACACATAGCGGGAGCACATGCGGGAAGGTCGTTATCGATGAGCCGCATCCCCTTCACCGTCCGGATCGAGGGCCGCTATTCGTTCCGCCGCCGGATTCATTTCCGAAATATTATCTCCAAGCCGCTAACCTTGGCGTTGCAGACTGCCGATCCGGGTGCCGCGCGTGAGCGCGTGGCGATACTCTCGGCGCGTTTCGTAATTGTAAGGGCGGATGTGAAGACGATGCTGGAAGGCCAGCGCAACCTGACCGGCATTGAGATCGAAGCGATCTTTCGGCGGGAGCTCGAGCAGCAACTCGGCTCTTGGCTATCGGCCGCCTACGAAAACGCTCCTTGGTCGTCCTCGGTCACGGAGGAAGCGGCGCGCCACGCCGAGGCCTACAGGCAGCTCCGCCTACCTGACCCACGTTACGAAATGGACCCTTGCGAAGTCGCCAGGCTCGACGCCGCCGCCAACTCGGCACAAGGCGTAAAGGAACTGACTCCTGAATGGGCACGCCCTCTGGTCGATCAGATACGCAATGCTCTATCCGACGAATACGTCAGTGCTGCCCTGACAGCGATTGGCGCGACGCCTACCGAATCCAACATTGCTGCTGCTCGGACCCACATGATCCGTGCGGGCGCTTCCGCCAGCACGCGGGCGCAACGCCTATTCGACGAGGACGTCCTAGACGCGGCCGACCCTTTGCGGACTATGATGGCGGACCTGGGTGAATTGTCTGCCGAAGTGAAGGCCCTCTTGTCCAAGGCCGAGGGTCTCACTGCTCCCGTCGCACACACGACCCTGCCTCCGCCCTCGCCAACTACAGAATGCCCCTTCGCGATCTACGATAACCGCCGGTTCAGCGAGATTATCGAGGATACTCTGGCTACCCTAAAGCGGAAGAAGGTGTGGAAGGACGATAAACAGCAGCGAATGATCTTGCAGTGCTTTGCATGGATGACGGGCGACCGCGAACTCGGGTCTTATGATCATCGCGACGTCGAGACATACGTGCAGCGATTGCTCCAAATCCCGGCACGGGGTTTCAGGTTCGGAACGCTCGAGAAGGGGAACATGTCACGGCCCTTCGAAGAGGTTCAGAAGGAATTGCCGAAGTTGACGCCCGAGCTTGAGCGCAGCCTCAAAACGGTGAACCGCGATCTGAGCACAATGAGCACGGTGGCAAAGCACTTGGAACGCTCGGCGTGGAAGCCCAGAGTGCCCGGCGCTGTCGTGCTCGACTTCGCTGCGGCGACTATGGCCATCCCGGAGGAAGACACCAGCGACCTCCGCCCCGCCTGGGAGAAGGAGCAGCTGGAGTGCTTGTTCCGATCACCGCTATATTGCGGAGGTGGTCCTGGAAAGAAGCGGCTGAAAACGGACAGCCTGAGCCCGCAAGTGTGGCACGACGCCGCCTACTGGGCACCACTTATCTGGTATTATACCCACGCTTGCCGTGAGGAGATATGTGGCCTTGAGATTGCCGACGTGGTGATCGATCACCCGGTTCCCCACATCCACATCCGGGATAATTTCACCCGCGGGAAGGACGGAGAAAAGGGTGGTGAAAAGAGGTTGGCGCGCAGGCGCAAGATCCCCCTTCACCGCCAGCTCATCCGCCTCGGGTTCCTCGACTACGTCGAAGCCGTCCGCGCAGAGGGCCACGTTGCCCTCTTCCCGGAACTCTACCTTTTCGAGAGCAAGCGAGGCGGCGCCCAGTTCTACGATCGCGCTTGGCGCTTCATGGTCCAGTGGATTTTTGATCGGATGGAAGTGAGAGTGAATGACAAGGGCAAAGGGCCGGATATCCATTCCATCCGCGCCCTCGGTTCCTCATTCTACGAAGTAGACGGCGTGAATGAAATCTTGCGCGCTGACGTAATGGGGCACGCTAGGACCGGCACGAACGCCAAGCATTATTCGAAGCGAATCCAGACCGAAGGCCTCGCGGTTGTGCTTCGCGAGCGCCTCGAATTTATCCATCGGTATGTGCCCGAAATTACAACTCATCTCGACCCTGCTCCGATCCGCTTACTGCCGATCGATATGCGTTCCCGCGTAGGGAGTGGTCGGTATCGGAAACTGAGATCTGACGCCGGCAAAACTCGCACGCCGACCTAGCTCGTCATACGGCTGCGCCGTAACAGGTCTCGCTATTTTTCGCCTACGATCCGATTCTGGACCAGGTCCATCAATGTCCGAATGTCCTCTTTCGTCAGGTCGCGATACTGGGCACCAGTCATTCCCGCGTCTTGGCATTTTGTGAAGAATTGCATGACGTAGGCAGGGACTCTGTCGGCATCCAAAACGGTCTGGAAGAGACGCTCACGCGAAATCTCGACCTCCTCCTCCACCCTGCTCAGCTCAACATCCACAAGCGAGCGCAAATGAGTTAGGGAAGCCCGCTCCTTACACAGTCGAGTGAAAGTATCGATGCCTTCAAGGCGTAGTTCGGGCAAAGAATCGAAACGCGACACGAATTCGGCATCCATATGAGCTGGCGCATCATCGAGAGCCATATGAAATAGCGATTGCGCTTCGGGAGCCGTCAAGCTTCCCGCCGAAAGCCGGTCAACAAGTTCAGCAATCTTCGGAAAATCCCGACGAAGCCTAGCCCTAGCTTCCGCAATAGCTGGCGCACGCTCTCTGTTGCTCTTGCGCCCCTCCGGGTTCCGTTTTTTTGGCACTGCGGGTCTCCTAAGCCTGCTTACATGAAATGGCCAATCTGTCCTAAAAATTTCAATTTTGTGATAACAGCACACCGCGTTCCATAACCGTTGCGTGGACAATGCCGTCCCAATGACTGCGTCGCATTTCCGACGCTCGGCAGCTGAGACGGAGCTGCCTGACACTACGCTGACGAGCTCGACGTCTCGGGCTCTAACGCAAAACGCAAAGGTCTGTTTCTATGAAGGATGCCACAACAAATGCCGGTCAAATCCGGAACGATACCCCCAAGCCGCCGCGGTCCCACGATGAAGCGTTGAGCATCATCAGGAAGGCTCGTCAGCGTTTGGGCAAGCGCGACATTCGTCGCATCCCTGCGCAGCAGCTGGTGCGCGACAACCTCACGGTCATCACCGAATTGCGGGACCGGGGTCACAGGCAGGAGGATGCAGTTCTTCTGATCCTCGAGGTATCGAGTGACGCCCACAAGGCTGACACCGTTCGCAAGGCGATCCGCGCGGTCGTTGGCGATTGGGTTATGTCCGGTGTCGATTCCGTAACAGCATCTCAATCTGTCGTCCCTCGGGCGGATCAGGAACAGGTCGGCGTGCGCAATGAGCCGACAATCGCGGACGACAACGAAGGAGGGCTGGTCCTGTGAACGAACAGAGCGAGACTAAGCGCATTCGCACTATCGCGATCAACATTCGGCTGGACGATGAGCCGATGTCCGTGATGTCTTTGCGGCTCCTGAAGGCAGCTGCAAGCCTGCACGAGATCGACGGTGAAGTGGATTTCTGGTCCGAAGGCCCTCCCGTGGTCCAGCTGGGAAGCCTCGAAGCTCACGGTGGTTATCTCCGTAGGGTCGAGGGTAGTATGGTTGGCGAGGTTCCAGCTGGAGACCCGGGCGGTGCTGTAATGAGGGTCGCGTCGAAAGCCAGTGTGCTGGCCATAGATGCTCCTGTTGACTTGTCCAATGTGGGCGAAGCGGGCGAGAAGATCAGTTCAATCATCAATGCTGGGCGCGACCTAGGAACATGGGTGGTTCCGTATATCGTCTGTTCGAACCACGCACCCTCGGAGAGACAGGAGCGTCTCCGCACCGGTCTGCTGCCGCATAGGGTTCTCGTGAGCACGGAAAGCGACCCTCGCTACGACCTTTTGCGCCACTGGCAAGGCGTCAAAAACGAGGCGGTTCCCAACCTGCCGCACGACTACCTCGACACCCGCGGGAAACCGCTCGTCGAATATCTTTCGCAGACTGGGGATCGGAGTGTTTCTAGCCTTAGGTTTCACCTGCACATTGTCACCGAGATGATGAGAAGCCGGGGATTCATTCACAATTTGCTCGTAGGGCGTCGAGAGTAGCCACGGAAGTTGCGACGGCTTACTGTGAGTCCTCCATCAAATTCCAACAAAAGTGCGGCAGCATTCCCAGAGAGTGCCGCCGCAATACTTTGAAATCCCAAAAAAGCCGGCCTTGATCCAAAAAAGACGCAGGATGATAGTTGTTTACGCAACCGATGCTCGGAGGCTTCGCCTTTTCGCATCGAAGGAGGTGCAGATGGCAATCAGCAGGCCCAAGACCGTGTCTTTCCGGCTCTCGGAAAGTGAATTCCAGGTGATCAAGGCAAAGGCCGGCATTTTGTCGGTTGGGGATTTTGCCAGGCGAGCAGCCCTCGATCTCGACGCCGGCGATCGTGAATGCGAGCGTCGCGCAATCGGCAAAACCATCCGCGCAATCCATCTGGCGCTTGCCGATTGCTTGTCCTCAGACAAGCGGGTGAGAGTCGATGCCCTCATTGCTAGTGCGCTAGCGGTGTTGACTGACCAGGCTCCAGATGACCTGTCGGGCGGCTCTCAGTGACTGTATTCTACAAGGCCGAGTCCAACGAAGCTTCTCGCCAAACTGACATCGCTCGGTTGAGAGGGAAGGCTCCGGCTCTGATCCATTATGTCTGGCGTGCTGACCTGAGCGCGCTCGCACGCGCATCTATGGATACGCACATAAACAGCTACCATCGGGACTTGCTGCGATATGTCGAACGCGATGGACATCGCGAGGAGGTCGCCGCAACCTTGGCGCGCCATGTCTTGTCGGACACCCCAGACTTGATGTCGGCGGAGCTAGCATCACTGATGGAGGAAGCCGGGGTCGGCGACGGAGCGATCGAGCATTTGATTGTAAGCGTTCGCGAAGGCGACGATATTATCGGAAATTTCGAAGAGGCCGTCGACATTCTTGTCGAAGCGCTTGGTCTTGGAAACTGTCCGGTGATTGGCGCGGTGCATTCCGATACTGATCACGGCCATTTCCATTTGGTGATCCTGAGGGTCGACGTCGAGACTGGCGAACTGGTCAATTTGCCATCGTTTGATATCATTCGAGGCCATCAAGCGTTGGCCGTAATGGAAGATCGGTTCGGGTGGCAGCGCGAAGCTGACGCGAGATGGAAAGTCGAAGGCGGGCGCCTGATCCTCGATGGCAAAACCGATGTTGGGCCGGCCGACGATCCGCGGCAATGGCCAGATGGATATTTCCACCATCCCGAACTCTCCCGCCAAGGTCGTAAAGCGGAGCGCCACACGGGCTATGTTTCGGCAGAGCGCCGAATAAGGGATGTCATTCCCGGCATTCTCGAACGCACAGAGACCCAGGACGCGTTTGTCACTGCACTCGCCGAAGAGGGCATAGAACTCACTCGAGCGCACCGTGGGGCAGCCTATCTAGTGAAAACGAGAAGCGAGCAAGGAGAGATTCGCACGGAAAGCGTGAAGGCGTCCGTTGTCCGGGGCTGGGGGTGGAAGGCGTTAGAGAGGAAATATGGTCCCTTCCCCGAGGGTAGTGAGGCTAAAGTATCACCGAGGACGGCAAAACCTATCGGCGATGATCTGAATATACCTCGGTATCGACTTGCGAAATCGCAGTATCAGGCGCGGTTGAACGTCATGATGCGGAACGTGCGATCCGCGCTTCAGGGCGGGCGTGTGGAGAGAGCAGCCTTGGCCGCCGCCCGAGCATCGTGCGTATTTCCTACGTTCGACGAATGGGCAGCTGGAGCAAGGCCACCGGAAATCGGCGATGTCCTGTTTGCAACCGTAGGAGCGCGGCTGCTGGAGGCGCCCAAATCCATCTCTACAAACATAAGAAAGCTGTCAGCTGATGACGAGTTTGCCTATGTCCGGGCCAAGGGTCGGGAAACCTATTGGCGTCGAGGCGTAGCCCAAGCTGCGCGGGTGGTAGATTTTGGGGAATCCATCGTGCTGGTAGGTCGGCTGGGCGACGAAGAAATTCGCAAAGCGATGACGTTGCTCTCAATACGAGGTGCAAATGTTGTGGCAGCGAGCGGGTTGACTGCAGGCGAATTGCGCCTGTCCAAAAAGATCGCCGCAGAGTTAAACATGAGTGTGGTCCGGCGTGGGCAATTCCTAGTCATACCTTCGAGAGCGATCGGATGGCCGAGTCTTCCTGCCGCTATCCCAGATATCGAAGCTGACCACAAAGCGGGCGCGCCTTCGGACAGTGCTAGACAGAAAGCGCAAGATCAGAGCCCGGTTCCTGGAAATGGTCCATGGCCACCGAATATCGATTTTGGCCGATGAGTGGCTAAGGCATCGCGGAATGCTAACTCGCCTTTCGATCATACGCGACGTCGATTCCACACTGCGGTGCGTGGAATAACGAACAGTGACGCCGCATTGGGGGCTTACATGGACTGATCGAATGGCTGAAACTGGGCCGGCAGGAGACTGTCTGGTTTTGCGCCGGCGGCTCACGAAGCCGTCATCGTTGGCGAAGGCGAACTTCCGTGTGACAATAACTGCTCCCGCCCATGGGTGCACATTTTTGCTTCTGATCCGATCACGTCCGATGTAAACTACGAGCACCGGGGCCAAGCAACCTCCCGGTCAGGCGAGTGCCGCCCAAGCGTTGCCTCGTTTCCCTGCCCTTGCCGGCGGGGTGTTGCGTGCGAGGTAAATCGTGACGGGCGTTCCCTCTTTATTTCCAACCTTTTCCGAGGCTTTGCGCGTCTATTTGCGCATCGGCCTGCTCAGTTTCGGGGGCCCGGCCGGGCAGATTGCCCTGATGCACCGCGAACTGGTGGAAGAGCGCGGTTGGGTGAGCGAGGAGGACTATCTCCACGCGCTCAATTTCTGCCACCTGTTGCCGGGGCCGGAAGCACAGCAACTGGCCACGTGGATAGGTTGGCGGCTGCACGGCTGGCTCGGTGGCATGGCGGCGGGGCTCCTGTTCGTGATCCCCGGCGCGCTGGTGATCCTTGCGCTGTCGATGCTCTACACGCTGGCGGCCGATCTTGCCTGGTTCACAGCGCTGTTCCTCGGCATCAAGGCTGCCGTGCTCGCCATCGTGGTGCAGGCGCTGCTGCGGATCGGCGGGCGCGCGCTCAACAGCCGGTTCAAGCAGGGGCTGGCCATGGCCGCCTTCATCGGGCTGTTCCTGCTCGACCTGCCCTTCCCGCTGATCGTGCTGGGAGCGGGCGCCATCGGCATGATCGTTGCCGCCATGCGGCCCGAATGGCTCGCGCTCAAGCCCGCCTCGGGCACTGTGGCACATGGCCCGGCGCCCTGGGCCGGCTCGCTCAAGGCCATCGCCATCTGGGGCGTGATCTGGGCTGCGCCGATGGTGCTGGTGGCCGCCACGCTGGGCACCGATCACGTATTGTGGGACGTTGGCAAGTTCTTCTCGCAGCTGGCGGTCGTCACCTTCGGCGGTGCCTACGCCGTGCTCGCCTATATGGCGCAGGAGGCCGTGCAGGGGTTCGGCTGGCTGCAACCGGGCGAAATGGCCGACGGACTTGGCCTTGCCGAAAGCACGCCAGGGCCGCTGATCATGGTGACGCAGTTCGTCGGCTATCTCGCCGCCTTCCGTGCGCCGGAGCCGTTCACGCCGCTGGTGGCGGGGCTGATCGGCGCCGGGCTGACGACCTGGGTGACCTTTGCCCCGTGCTTCCTGTGGATCTTCACCTTCGCCCCGTGGATCGACCGGCTGGGCAATGCCGCCCGGCTCAAAGGCGGGCTGGCAGCGGTGACGGCCGCCGTGGTGGGCGTGATCGCCAACCTGACCGTGTGGTTCGTGCTGCACGTGCTGTTCGCCCGGGTGGGCGAGGCCGATGTCGGGGCGCTACGGCTCTACACGCCCGACTGGGCCACATTTGACTGGCGCGCGGGCGTGCTGGCGGCGCTTTCCTGCGCGCTGGTGTTCGGGGCGAAATGGTCGATCCTGCAGGTGCTGGCGGTGGCAGCGCTCGGCGGGCTGATTCTGGGCCTGACGGTTTGAGGAGTAAGGCAATGGGTGATGTGACACGGCGCGAAGCACTTGGTTCGGCGGCGCTCGGTTTGGGAGGGGCAGCCTTGGCCGCCTCTGCCAGCGGTCCAGCGGCGGCGCAGGACGCGCCGCGCCCGCTCGCCTTCGCGGGCAACCACACGCCCAAACCGCTGCGGTTCGATCCCGCGAAGCTAACCGGCCTCTCGGAACGCCTCATCACCTCGCACTGGGAAAACAACTATCAAGGCTCGGTGCGCGGGCTCAATACGATCGAGACCCGCCTTGCCGCCGCCATGGCCGATCCGGGCTTTCCCACCGTCGTCTATGCCGGGCTGAAGCGCGAGGAACTGCACCGGACCGGCTCGGTGGTGCTGCACGAGCTCTATTTCGATGGCCTTGGCGGCAATGGCGAAGCGGCGGGATCGGTGCGCGAGGCTCTGGCTGCGGCTTACGGCAGCTTCGATGCCTGGGAGGCCGAGTTCCGCCGCACCGCGATGAGCCTTGCGGGCGGTTCGGGCTGGTGCGTGCTCACCTGGAACCCGCACACGCGCTCGCTGCACAATTACTGGGCGTGGGATCACATGCACGGCGCGGTGGCGGGCGTGCCGCTGATCGCGCTCGATATGTATGAGCATTCCTACCACATGGACTATGGCTCTGCGGCTGCGCGCTATGTCGATGCCTTCATGGTCAATCTCGACTGGGAAGTGATCGACGCACGTTTTGCCGCCGCCATGGACTGATCAGCCGCGTCCCGGCCAATGGCTGTGCAAGTCGTCGATCACGTAGGCGTGCGCGTGGTGCCCGCTGCCATGTTCGAGCAGATGCGGGTGATCGGCGGGCAGCTCTGGGTGCTCATGGCCCAGTTTGTCGGGTTCGATGCGCGGCCAGCGCCACAGCGCGATCACGACGCCGGCCAGCGCCAGCACGGCGAGGGCGGCAAAAGTTGTCGCCATGCCCGCAAGTGCCCCTATTTGCCCAGCGACAGGATAGGCGAGCAACCAGCACACGTGGCTGAGCGCGAACTGCGCCGCGAACAGTGCGGGCCGGTCAGGCTCGTTCGAGGACCGGCGCAATAGCCTGCCGCCCGGCGTGACGCATAGGGCATAGCCCATGCCCATAACCAGCCATCCGGCAAGCAGCGCAGGCCACGACAGCGCCAGCGCAGCCATGGCAGCGAGCACAAAGGCAAGCACCGCGGCCCCGCCGAGCATCACCGTCCGGTCAGCCACGCGCCGGAGCAGGCGCGGCAAGACCAGCGCCACCAGCATTGAGCCGCCGCCATAGACCGCCAGCGCCAGCGCGACATCCTCCTGCCCGCGCCCCATGCCCTTCACGATAACCACCGTGTTGACGATTACCATCGCGCTGCCTGCTGCTGCCGCCAGCGTGATCGCCAAGAGCCCGACGAGGCGCGGGGTGCGCAGATAGATCCGCGCCCCGCGCGTGGTCTTGCGCCAGACGCTCTCGACGACCTTGGCCGCCGCTTTCCGGTGCGGCAGCGCCGAGGTCACCACCAGCAGCGCCGAAGCGGCGAACCCCACCGATGTGCCCGCAAACAGCCAATGGAAGCTGATCACGCTCAAAAGCGCTGCCGCCAGCATCGGGCTGAGCAAGCTTTCCAGATCATAGGCCAGCCGCGACAGCGACAGGGCGTTGGTGTAGTCTTCCTCCTCCGGCAAAATTTCGGGGATCGTGGCCTGAAAGGTGGGCGTGAAGGCGGCCGAGGCCGATTGCAGCAGGAAGATCAGCGCATAGACCTGCCACACCGCATCGACGAAGGGCAGCACCAGCGCCACTCCGGCGCGCACGAGGTCCATCGCCACAAGCAGGCCCTTGCGCGGCAAGCGGTCGGCATAGGCGCCGACCACCGGGGCAATGCCGATATAGGCCACCATCTTGATGGCCAGTGCCGTGCCTAACACCGCGCCGGCATCGGCCCCGGCGATCTCGTAGGCGAGCAGGCCCAGCGCCACGGTCGCAAGGCCGGTGCCGACCAGCGCGATCACCTGGGCCGCAAACAAGTGGCGATAGGTGCGGTGCGCGAGAACGCCGAGCATGGTCTGATGGCCTTCCCGGTTACATCACGCGAGTAATTTCGGAGTAGTCTCCGAGCGTGCGCAAGGTGATGGTGACCGTCCCCTCGGAACGGTTGCGCCAGAACCAGCCATGCTTGCCGGTGAAAGCGGCAACCAGCGTGCCTTTCTCGCCGGTGGAGGCGGTGCCCTTGTCATAGCCGTGATAATCGATGCCCGGCGCATCGGCGTGGGTGTCGAAATTGACGTGTCCGCCGCTGACTGCCCAGTCGTATTCGAGCGCATCGCCTTGCGCCATCGCAGCCTTCACTTCAGCTGCCTCGCCCGGCGCCAGCGTCACCTCGGTGATCTGCGCCTCGGCGGCGGCAGGAGTTTCCGGTTCGGCAGTCTCGCTGGCGGCGGGGGCACCTGCAACCGCGCGAACCTGGCTGACAGCGACGGCCGCCGTATCGGCAGCAGCTTCCTGCGCCAGTTGCTCCTTGATCTCGCCCATCTCGGTAAAGCCGAGCATGGTGCCGATGCCAGTGGGATCCTTGCCATATTCGGCAGGCACGACAACTGCCACCAGCAGCACGCTGGCCGTCACCAGCGCGAAGGCGGTGGCTTTGAAGAGCTGGGCGTTGGTCGGCAGGTCATCGGCGGAGGGACGCGGGGAATTGAACATGGGGTTTTCTCCGAAAGTCGCGTGGGTCAGGCGGCGAAGAAGCCGACGATCTGGTAACCGGTAAGGACGAAGCCTGCGGTCATCAGCAGGGTATTGGCGGCAAAGGCGTGGCGCATGAAACTGCTGGTCTTGCGCCAGTATCCCATCCCGATGAGGATCGCGCCGAGCGCCAGCAATTGCCCGATTTCCACCCCCACGTTGAAAGCGATGAGGTTGGGGATCAGCCCGTCGGCCGAAATCTCGAACTCGATGATCTTGGTGGCAAGGCCGAAGCCGTGGAAGAAGCCGAACAGCAGCGTGGCCGCCTTGGTATTGGGCTGCACGCCGAACCAGCGCTGGAACGCACCGAGATTGTCGAGCGCCTTGTAGACTACCGACAGGCCGATGATCGCATCGATCACATAGGCATTGGCCGAAATGCCGGTGAGCACCCCGAACAGCAGCGTGGTCGAATGCCCGATCGCAAACAGCGTGACGTAGATGCCCACGTCCTTCAGCCGGTAAAGGAAGAAGATCACGCCGAACAGGAACAGCAGGTGATCGTAGCCGGTCACCATGTGCTTGGCGCCCAGATATATGAACGGCAGGATCAGCACCCCGCTGCTCTCCTGGATATAGCCCTTGTCGCCCTCGGCGACGTTGTGGGCGAAGGCCTCTGCCCCTGCGCCGAGCAGGAGCAGAAGCACGAACAGGACGGCCAGCGCATGGCGCAAGGGCGCGGCGCGAAGCCAGTCTGGCATTGCTAAGGGCATTTTCGGGTTCTCCTGATGGTTAGCTTACAGGGGCAGGCCTGGTGTCGATTTCAGGATGTGCCGGCTGGTCACGCCGGTCCTTACGGACCATGCGGTAGAGCGCCGGAAGGACCAGCAGCGTGAGGATGGTGGCCGAGACGATGCCCCCAATCACAACGGTTGCCAGCGGACGCTGCACTTCCGAGCCGAGCCCCACGTTCAGCGCCATCGGCACGAAGCCGAGGCTGGCGACCAGCGCGGTCATCAACACCGGGCGCAGGCGCGCTGCGGCGCCTTCGCGGATGGCGTCCTCCAGCGGTCGGCCTTCGTCGATCAGCTGGCGGATGAAGGTGAGCATCACCACCCCGTTGAGCACAGCCACACCCGACAGCGCGATGAAGCCCACGCCCGCCGAGATCGAGAACGGGATGCCCCGCAAGAGCAGCGCGGCAATGCCCCCGGTGAGCGCCAGCGGCACGCCCGAGAACACCACCAGCGCATCGCGCGCCGAACGGAACAGCGCCACCAGCAGGCCGAAGATCAGCAACAGCGCCAGCGGGACCACGATCTGCAGTCGCGTGGACGCCGATTGCAGCTGCTCGAAAGTGCCGCCGTAGTCGATCCAGTAGCCTTCGGGCAGCTCGACTTCGGTGCCGATCCGCTGCTGCGCCTCGGCGATGAACGAGCCAAGATCACGCCCGCGCACGTTCGTCGTCACCACCGCACGGCGCTTACCGTCCTCGCGGCTGATCTGGTTCGGACCTTGCACCCGCTCGATCGTGGCAACTTCGCTCAGCGGCACCTCGCCCCCGCCCGCGAGCGGGATCGGCAGGCGCTGGAGCACCTGCGGATCCTGCCGCAGATCTTCCGACAAGCGCACCACGATATCGAAGCGCCGGTCGCCCTCGAAGATCTGGCCCGCCTGGGCCCCGCCGATGGCGGTGGCGACAACGGTCTGCACGTTATCCACGTTGAGGCCAAGCTGGGTCAGCCGCACCCGATCGGGGACCACCTGGATGAACGGCAGCCCAGTGACCTGTTCGGTCTGCGCGTCCTGCGATCCGGCGATGCTGGTCACCACGCCTTCGATCTCGGCGGCGGTGGCGGCGAGCTGGTCGAGATCGTCGCCATAGACCTTGATCGCCACGTCCGAACGCACGCCCGCGATCAGCTCGTTGAAGCGCATCTGAATCGGCTGGATGAACTCGTAGCGCGATCCCGGCACCTGCTGCACCGCCTCGTTGAGTTCGGCCACAAGTTGCGCCTTGGACTTGCGCGGATCAGGCCACTCATTGCGCGGTTTCATGATGATGAAGGTATCGGCCACGGAGGGCGGCACCGGATCGGTCGCCACGTCGGCGGTGCCGATCTTGGCGAAGACGGTGGCGACTTCGGGGAACTCCTTGATCGTGCTTTCAAGCGCCTCCTGCATCTGCACCGCCTGCGTGAGGCTGGTGCCGGGGATGCGCAGCGCGTGCATGGCAACGTCGCCCTCGTCGAGGTTGGGGATGAACTCCGAACCCAGCCGCGTGGCGCCGAAACCTGCCAGCACCACAAGCGCAGCCGCCGCAACGAGCACGGCCTTGCGCTGGCGGATGGCGAAGTCGAGCGCTGGGCGGTAGCCCGAACTCGCCGCGCGCATCACGCGGTTTTCCTTCTCCTCCACCTTGCCGGTGACGAACATCGCCACCGCCGCTGGCACGAAGGTGAGCGAGAGCAGCAGCGCGGCGGTGAGCGCCATCACCACGGTCAGCGCCATCGGGTGGAACGTTTTCCCCTCCACCCCTTCGAGCGCGAAGATCGGCACATAGACGATGGTGATGATAAGGATGCCGAACAGGCTCGGGCGGATGACTTCGGCCGAAGCCTTGGCCGCCAGCCTGAACCGCTCTTCGCGTTCGAGCAGACGCCCCAAGGAATGCTGCGCCTCCCCGAACCGCCGCAGGCAGTTCTCGACGATGATAACCGCGCCATCGACGATCAGGCCGAAATCGAGCGCGCCAAGGCTCATCAGATTGCCCGAGGTGTCGCTCGCCACCATACCGGTGATGGTTAGCAAGAACGAGAGCGGGATCACCGCCGCCGTGATTAGCGCCGCGCGGATATTGCCGAGCAGCAGGAACAGGACGACGACGACCAGCAGCGCGCCTTCAGCAAGGTTCTTCTCGACCGTGCCGACCGTAGCCTCGACCAGTTTCGAGCGATCATAGACGGTGTTCGCCACCACGCCGCCGGGCAGCGAGCGGTTCACCTCTTCCAGCCGTTCGGCTACCGCCACGCTCACCTCGCGGGCGTTTTCGCCCACCAGCATGTAGATCGTGCCGAGCACCACCTCCTGCCCGTCCTTGGTGGCCGCGCCATTGCGGATTTCCGAGCCGATCGAAACGTCTGCCACATCGGCAATCCGCACCGGCACGCCGCTGCGCGAGGTGACGATAATGCCGGCGAGGTCCCGCTCGCTTTCCGCCTGCCCCGGCACGCGTATCAGGTATTGCGAGCCCGAGCGTTCGACATAGCCCGCGCCGACATTGGCGTTGTTGGCCTCCAGCGCGGAGATCACGTCCTCCACGCCGAGCCCGAACCCGGCCAGCCGCGAAGGGATCGGCGAGACGACATATTCCTTGCGGTAGCCGCCCACCGAGTTGACCTCGGTAACGCCGGGCACGGTCCGCAATTGCGGGCGCACCACCCAGTCGTGCAGCGTGCGCAGATCCTGCGCGTTGTAAGCCGTGCCATCTGCCTTGCGCGCGCCGGGCACGGCCTCGACCGTATACATGAAGATTTCGCCCAGACCCGTCGCAATCGGCCCCAGTTCCGGTTCGACCCCGGCAGGCAGCGCGGTGCGCACGCCCTGTAGCCGTTCGTTCACCAGCTGGCGGGCAAAGTAGATGTCGGTGCCGTCGGCGAACACCACCGTCACCTGGCTGAGACCATAGCGCGAGACCGAGCGGGTATATTCCAGCCCCGGCAGGCCCGCGATGGCGGTCTCGACCGGGAAGGTGATGCGCTGCTCGGCTTCAAGCGGCGAGAAGCCGGGGGCCGAGGTGTTGATCTGCACCTGCACGTTAGTGATATCGGGCACGGCATCAATCTTGAGCCGCCCGAAGGCATAGACGCCGACCATGGCCAGCAGCAGCGCCGCCGCCAGCACCGCGAAACGCTGCCGGATCGACAGCTCGATGATTTTCTCAAGCATTGTCAGGCCGCCCCTCAGTGATCATGGCTCGCACCCGACTTCTCGATGTCGGCCTTGATGACGTAGCTGTTTTCGGCAGCGTAGACGGTGCCCGGCTTGATGCCGCCGAGCACCTCGGTCCACTCCGGCCCTTCCTCGCCCAGTTCGAGCATCCGCACCTCGTAGGTCTCGTCGATCTTGGCGAAGACCACGCGGAAATCGCGGAACTGCTGGATCGCATCGGTCCGCACCGCCAGCGGCACGCGGCGCTGGTTGACGGTGATCAGCCCGCGCACGGCCATGCCGGGGCGCCAGAACCCGTCGCGGTTGGGCAGGCTCGCGCGCGCCGTCACCGTCTGGCTCATCGCGTCGGCCAGCGGGAGGAAGTCGCGAATGACCGAGCCTTGCCCGCGCTCGCCTTCCAGCCCGCGGATCAGCACCTCCTGCCCGGGGCGCACCCGCTCGATGTCGCGCGGGAATATCGGGAAGGTCGCCACGGTGCGCGAGGGATCGGAAATGACGAACAGCGGATCACTGTCGGCAATCGAGCCGACATTGGCACTGCGCTCGCTTATGACACCGGAAATCGGGGCGTAGATGGCATAGGTTTGCAGCGAATAGCTGCTCTCCACCCGCGCCAGCAGCGTGCCCCGGGCCACCCGGTCGCCCACGTTGCGATAGACTGCAATGACCGGGCCGGGATACTTGGCGCCGACCTCGGCGCTGCCTGCCGGATCGAGCTCGACCCGGCCAATGATCTCGACCGCCTCGCCGATATCCTGAGGGCCGACCGTCTCGGTGGTAATCCCGGCAGCCTCGGCCGCCGCATCGGTGATCGTGGCGCGGCCTTCATACGATTCGAACGCCCAGCGGTGGGTCTGGCCGTTCTCCTGCGCAACCAGCACCACGTCGAAGCTGTGCGGCTCGACCAGCACGGCGGTGCCGCGCAGATAATCGTCTTCGGCGCGGAAGGCGAAGGTGGTCTTTTCGCCATCGAGGCGGCTGATCATCACCTGCGCCTTCACCTCAGCAGGATCGACCGGCTCATCTCCGCGATAGGCGTAGAGGCGATATTCGGGCGGCACGCCGTCCTCGAACACGGTCACCTCGATGGCGAAGTCGCCCTCACGCAGCATCCGCCCGTTGTGCGGGCCGCGCTCATAGTCGCCGGCGGCGGGCGCGTGTTCGCCCTCGGCAGCAGCTTCGGTTTGATCGGTGCTGCCACAGGCGGCCAGCGAAGCTGCCAGCAGGGCAGCGGCAAGAACATGGGAAAGGCGCATTGTCAGTTACCCCCAACAAGATCGGCAAACCGGCCGGTCAGGCGATCAAGCTCGACCCTGGCACGGTGATATTCGGCAAGAGCTTCAACCATCCGCACGCGGGCTGCGTGCAGCTCGCTCTGGGCGGTCGAAACGTCGAGAAAAGTGAAGCCCCCGCGGTTGAACCCGGCGCGCACCTCGCGCAGCACCTGCTCGGCGCCGGGGACGACCTCATCGCGGATGGCTTCAGCCTCGTGGCGGGCTTCCTCCACCCGCTCGATGGCGAAATCGATGTCGCGGCGGCGCTGGAACCGTTCGACCGCGAGATCGGCCTCGATCTGGCGGCGCTCGGCCTCTGCCCGGTCGCGGTTGGCCTGATTGAGCGCACGGTTGGGCAGCGGCATGGAAATGCC
Source organism: Altererythrobacter sp. B11 (assembly GCF_003569745.1). Lineage (NCBI taxonomy): Bacteria > Pseudomonadati > Pseudomonadota > Alphaproteobacteria > Sphingomonadales > Erythrobacteraceae > Altererythrobacter > Altererythrobacter sp. B11. The sequence goes on along the minus strand of NZ_AP018498.1, from coordinate 1,847,271 downwards.
CCCGACCAGCGCGACATCGCCATTGCCGAACAGGCGCGGCCCGCCGAACACGGTGGGATCGGTCCGGCCATTGGCCTCTTGCAGCCGGATATTGGCATCGGCCCGCACCCGGCGCGCTTCATAAAGGGCAAGGTCGATCGAGGCGAACTCGTAGCCGCCCGCAAGCACCGGCTGCGCATCGAGGAAGCCTGCCGTGACGATGGTCACATCTTCGGCGCTTTCGCCGGTCAGCAGCGTGAGACGGGCGATGGCCGCCTCCAGTGCGTGCTCGGCCAGCCCTTGATCGACACGCGCTTCCGCCAGCTGGGTGCGCGCGCGGGTGCCTGCGAACAGCGGGTCACGCGCGTCATCCACCCGGCGCTGCACTTCTCGCTGGAGCGTCTCGGCGATCTCGACCCGGCTCTTCGCTAGCTCCAGCGCGAGCGCGGCGCTCTGGGCCTCGACGTAGAGTTCCTGCACGTCCTGCGCGAGATCGAGCCTGCGAATCAGCGCCTCGGCCTGCGCCACTCCGATATCGCCTTGTGCCAGCTCGATCCGGGCGGCGCGCTTGCCGCCACGTTCGATCCGCTGATTATAGGTTGCATCGATCTGGAACTGGCCGAAACCGGCAGTGCCGAAGTTTTCTGCCGAACCCTCGATCGTGGCGGAAGGCCCGGTATCGGCAACCGCCCGCGCGGCCTCCAGCACCTGGACCCGCGCCGTGCTCGCCGCGCCAAGCGGCGAATGGGCGAGAGAACGGCTGATCGCTTCCTCCAGGCTCAGCGGCTCGGCCTGGGCCGACCCCGCTGACAGGAGCGTGGCCGCCAGGAGGGCGGCACGCGTCATCGCTTTCATGAAAAATTGCTCCTGAGATCACTCGTATATGCGCAAGCAGTCAATCGCTCGGCTATCCGGCAAAAGCCGGATTCCGGGCGTCAGACGGCGGCGCGGGGAGGTCTCAGAAGGGAATCCGGGCGCGACAGGGCATCGACCGGCAGGCTGCGCCCCATGATCGGGCGATCGGCAGAGTGCCACGCCGAAAGCTCTGGCGCTTGCGGAAGAAGCACGCCGGCGGCCAGCGTAAGCGAAGGGCCGTGATCGTGGGTGAGGCCTTTCTCGCCGCCTGGCGAACCGGCCTTGTCCGATACAATGCCAGCCTCTGGGCCCGCGTCCGCAGTAGCCCTGCCATCGTCTTCGTGGACGTGCTGCGCATGGTGGGTATGGACTGCGCCGGCCGCCGCCAGCTGTTCATGTCCGCCCAGATGCGCGCCCCATGCGACCTTCGGCACGACCAGTGCGCACAGCAGCAGCATAAAGGCGAAGCGGGAAAACATCTGCGTGAGCGTATAGAACAGATGGCTTCTGTGCAATCCGCAAGCGCACAGAGCGCGATCGAAGGTAGGGCACGATCGGTCGCTTCGCATATCGGCGAAAGGCTCAGGGCATGTGGATTTCCACAACACCATTCGCAAGCCTTTGCAGAAACCTCGGGAGTGTGCCGCAAGGCAATGTCAGCTTTGCGGCTTTTCGTCAGGCACTGCCTACGTCCGATATTGGGGCCCAAAACGGCCGTAACAACATCCGAGGGCGGCTGCCCTCGCACGCATCCACAATAGGAAAAGCTTTCTCGCTCGCTTCGCTGAGCGAGGTTGGTGGAGAGAAGGGAAAAGCCCTTCGGCCAACCTCGTGACACGAGGTAATTACATGAACAGCTCAAATCTCACGCCGATGATCGCCGACGACAACGATGCGCCCAGCGGCCAACAACGAATTCTCAAAGCGGTGCGCGATCGCAACGACTGGCCGCATCAAGCGCAGGAGGGCGAAGAAATCCGCCGGATCTGCGTGCTGGATTGCGAAACGACCGGACTGAACCTGGCGCGGAACCAGATCATCGAACTGTGCGGAGCGGTTGTCGCGGTCAATGAAGCAGGCCGAGTCGTCGCGGTCGAGTGTGTAATGACCGGGTTGGTCGATCCTGGCCAACCCCTGTCACATGAGATTTCCGAATTGACTGGTCTCCAAGATGCTGATGTCGCAGGCAGATCAGTCTGCGGCGAACAGTTGGCTGCGCTCCTGGAACACTGTGGTGGAGCGGTGGCCTTCAACAGTCAATTCGACCGGCCCTTCGTCGAAAAGCACATCGGTCGGCACGTGCCTGTAAAATGGGGCTGTGCCATGGCTGACGTGCCGTGGCGAAAGTGCGGTTTCGAACCCGGCCCGCAGGGATACCTGCTTAATCAGGCCGGTTATTTCATGCCGTCTGCGCACCGCGCGAAGGACGATGTTCTCGCACTCATCCAGCTGCTGGATCATGTCTGCTTCGACGGTGAGAGCGTCATGGCGAAGGTGCTGGCGGCCATGGACGCTCCCGCATGGCGGTTCGAAGCCAGCACTGCAGCCTTCGGCTTCAAGGATGATCTCCGAGACAGGCGCTACCGCTTCGCAGGAGAGCGGACCCACAAGCTCTGGCACAAGCATGTTCGGCCGACGGAATTCCGGCAGGAATACCGCTGGTATAACAAGACGATCGGTAAACGGCCCGTGGTCGTGCCGCTCCCGGCCAGCGAACGATACCGAGCAAATGAAACCTGGGTGCCGACGCCACCGAAGGTGAGCGTTCCGGATTGGTTGAAGTGCGGATGAGCTGACGCCTGAGAAGGGAAAAGCTCCGGCCAGAAGGCCGCCATTCAATAGCTAGGAATTTGATATGAACACTTCTACCTCCGGCGGGCACGATGCCCGCCGGGCCAATGCCTATGCCCTTCATCTGGAGCTCGGCCTCCCCATCGGGGGAGCCGCCCCGGCAGCAGTCAAATTTGCCTCTGTGACCGGCATCGATAAGGGCATTCTCGATGTTGCGGCATGCAGGGTTGCAGAGAGTGGCTGGGCCTGTGTGATTGCCATCTATGCAGATGAGGAGGCAGCCGCACCGCACTGGTATTTGGCCTTGGTGCCACATGCAGAGGGCGTAATTGCAACTAAGGTCATTCCGGCAGCGATCGGCGATGGTGATCCGCTTGTGCTGATGACCGAGGATCGAAGGCAGCAATTCGCCGTAAGCGAATGCGGCCACCTTATTGCAGTGCCAGTTGAAGCTGCGGCTCGGCGAGCACGTTCGCATCGAAATGCTGCCAAGAGGATTGCCGCGACCGCCGAAACCCTCGCGCCCTTCTGCACCGGTGAGCCCAGCCCGGGTGACCTCTTCGTCGATAGCGCTGGTAATATCAGGACCGCAGCGCCTTTCGCAGCCTGATACACACAAACCTACGATTATGCAGGCGGCGTCTTCCTCGGGAGGCGCCGCCTGTTTCCTTTCAGGAACAGGAAACCCCACATGAACTTCTCTCTCAGGCACCATCCGCGCGTGCTGACAGCACTGGAAATCGTGCGCGATCGACCGGCGAGCTACCGCTCAACCATCCGCAGCATTGCGATGTTCACCGTCACCAAGTGCAACGAATACGGTGCTCGTTTTGCCGTCGAACATTACGCCTTCGATCGCGAGACCAAGCGTTCGGATATCATCGGCGGAATCGCCAGGAGCATTCCGGTAAATGCTACTTTGATTTCGAAGGCACAGCCTTCCCAGATGCGTGAATGGCGCATGGCGATGCACGCAGGGATACCATTCGCGCCCTCGGACCTGCAACTCATCCGGCGACAACGGACTGACCTCGCGATCATACCGCTGGAGTGCCGCGAAGCTGCGCTCGACGAAACGGCAGCGTTCTACGCGATTCAGCGCGCGGGCCCGGGTTCGTCAACCTTGGCACAGGCTCGCCGCGGCGCCGACGAGGCACAGGTGCTCTGGCTGACCTTTCTCTCAACCTGCTGCCGCGAGAACGACCGGACCTCGTTGGGCTCAGCCTACCAAGCCTGGCGGGCGATCGAAAATGCTCGCCCGCTTCCCTTCTGACGAAGCGTGATTGCATCAATAACCAAGGAAAGGAAAACATACATGGCGAAGCAAAGCTACATTGCGCTCGACTGCGAATTTCACTGGGATCAGGACCTTCACCAGGCCCATCGTGCGATGGATCAGAAATCGAAACGCAGAGCGGTCGCGGTTAAGAAGGTCATGGCAGCAGCTGCGTTCCAGTTTTCGATCGACGACGAAGGCCGAATTTCGACTGGCGAGGTGGCCAGCTGGAACGAGTTCGATTGGGGCGATGAGGAGGCGGTAGTCGCCCAGCTCTTCGACTATCTGCGCGCGCACGAGGGCAAGCCGATCGTCACATTCGGAGGGCTGGCTACAGATATTCCCGTGCTGCTGCTCGCGGGTCTTGCGTATGGCCTGCGTCTGCCGCCACAGATGCTCGATCAGCCAGGCAGGCGCGGGCCACGTCCACACCTTGACCTTGGTTTGATGTTGAAAGGTGGGGGCAGAACATGGAGCCACCTGTCACAGGTGCTGCTTCGGATGGGCGTGCCGTTCAACTTGGTCGCGGCGAAGCCGGGCGTTCGGCGGCCGGTGAGCGCCGACGCATGGCAAGACCTACGGGACCACGTTGAACTCGACTGTCTGCTGCTGTCGGTCGCCAAACTCGGCTGGCTGGTCGCACAAGGCACAGACGGCCTGCGGTTAGAGCCTGCCATCATTGGCTTGATTGAGGGGTTTCTGCGCCGACGGCCGGAGCATTCGCTTGCCAACGAATTGCGCACTTATGCCGACCAGCTGCACCGACAAATTGCTGACGGATACGACCACGTCGCGTGAGAAACGGCGTCATAAACCGACAAACTCGCGAAATTGCGAGCTCGGTGCGCAGACACTTAATCCGTGGAGGTAAAGCAGGGATTTTTAAAGTTTTGTCCGCACGATGACGGCCGACAACATCGATGTCGTTGAACAAGGAATACTGCATGCTGACAAAAGCTGAAATCGGGCGGCGCTTATGGGGACCAGAGGCCGGCGGCTCGGAGAATACCGTGTCGATCATGTTCCAAATGCTGGTCAACGCACAGAATCGGGAAGAATTTTGGCGCATCTTCCAGCTAGGCTGGCCGACGGCGGATGCCAGTTGGGAATGGCGCACGATATTGAAGGATTTTCTTGACCACAATTCCCCCGCAGCCCCCTTCTTGGATGGCAAGGACAAGGAGTTCTATGACGGCCTACCGGGCGTGGTCACCGTCTATCGCGGCTGCTCGTCCGACAGGGTTCGCGGATTGGCATGGACGACCGATCTCGATATCGCCCGTCAGTTCGCACGCGGGCACAGACAAATTGATGTGCCGTCGCCGGTTGTCGCCACCGCTCAGATACCGAAAGCAGCTATCTACACAGTGACGATGGACCGGCACGAATACGAAGTCGTCCTGAATTATCGGCGCCTTCGACGGCTGAAGACAGAGCCATACGAACGCGCTCCGACGGCGGGGAATAGTGCCCTTCACGCCTATTCCTAACGAGAAACGATGGCGCGCCGCATTTGTGCAGCGCGCCATCCTGCTCAAGCCTATGCTAATATTGCGTCGAGGTTCGTTGCCGTAACGAACGGCATATTCATAGATCAGAAGTGCGCGACACGCTCACCGCCTCTATCAGAGATGATCCGCAACCTACCCCTAACCTCTATCAGCTAGCCTGCTGGCCGGCTTGTCTACCACGACAACGACTGGTTTGCCGTCGATATAGGCAGCAAACCACATTGTTTGAGACTTAATTAACTAAACGAAGTTGAGGCTTCGCGCGCGGCACAGGATAGAGAGCCTCTACATCACTTGACAAAAGTCCAAATATTTCTCCAAGATCATCGACCGAGTAATCCAGCTCTGTCAGGTGAGCTTGTATAATTGAACGAAGTGTAGTGGGCTCTTCCCGTAAATGGGTAGCCTCAACCGGTTCCCGCTTCTTGAATCCCCGCTTAGACATTTCAATAAAATAGTATTTCTTCATTCGATCTGACAGACATCCGACCTGCCAGGCCTTGTATATTAGGGCTTGCATAGAGGTTCCCCAATACAATTTCAGATCCATAAATTTCGAGAGCGAAACGGGTTCAAAGTCGTTTCGAATTTCGCGCGTTGGCATGAGAAACTCAGACGCGAAACGGTTGGCTTCAATCTCTTGTTCGGGATGCGGCGTTTGGTGGCAAATCAAATGTCCGATTTCATGGGCCAAGCTGAACCTATAGCGGTCCTTTGGCTGGTTCGAGTTTATATAAATTATTGCCGGGAGCCCGTCACAGGAATGTTGACAGAAGCCGTCAATTAACTCGCTCCCGAAATCGAAAGCCATAATGACGATACCAGCCCGTTCAGCAAGCTTGGTCAGATCTTCGATCGGCCCTTTCGGCAACTGCCATCTCTGCCGTAGCAGACGCGCAATTTCCTCAATGTCTCGCCCATATTCATCAGGGTCCACAGCGGGAAGCGGCGGAAGCGTCATATCTAATTCGACTGAATCCAACAGGGATTTCAAATTGAGACGGAACACCTCTGCCAGACCGTGGACGGCATCCTGATCTTTGGCAGCAAGCTTCGCGCGCTTCCTATGGTAGCTGACCATAGGCTCGCGGACATATGCGCTCCGATAGAAAAAGCTCTCGCGGAGCTGCAATGCTTCCGCCAGCTTCGCGACAATTTCCGGCTGCGGCTGGATGCGTCCATGCTCAAGCTTCGACAGCGTCCCTTGCGTCAGGGCACCGTCAAGCAGCTTCACAAGCTCCGCCTGGCTCTTGCGACGAATTTGCCGCCCAAGAGCCAACAGGCTCCCGTTGAATGGCTTATCCATGATCTCGCTTCTTGTCGCGCTTCACCCGGACGCGGATGCCAGAGTCGTCGCCGTTGTCGTTTTCGACAGGAAGCGGAGCCTGAATGCCACGGCCCTCATCATTGTCGCCCAGCGGAATGACCCAGAGCACTTCGCGATTGGAATTGTTGCAGACCAAATACAGATTGATCTGATTGGGCGCGTTCTCGGGCAGACTCCACCCCAAATAGAGCAACGTCACCTCCGGTGCGTCAGCAAAAAGATCGCTCGCGTAGGCTGGCATTTCGTTGCTATCATAGAGTTCCGAGGCGTGGGTCGGGCTAACCCCGACGGAAAAACCGGCGGCGAGCTGCTTGACGCGCAAGGCATACTTGCTTTCCAGCCCCACCAAAACGAGCTGGCTCTTCTTGTGAAGATGCGCGCCATTGCTCGGCTGGTCGCAGTAGTCGCGAAGTTTTCGGACGAAAGCGTCGCGATAGATGCCCGCCCGCGTGCCGCGACCGATGAAAGTCGCAATCTTCCGACAATCGATGCGCAACTCGCTGTGAACGTCCTGCGCTATCTGGACCAAAGAAGCGAAATGATGCCCGATCTCCGCTTGTGCGTCCTCTGCCGTGCGAATTGCCGCCAATGCCCGAACTCCGTAGTTGAGAGTAAGCGCCTAGCACAAAATCCTGTCCAATCCAAGATATTTTATTCCGCAATTATTCCTGGGCTGGTTCTAGGCACCTTTGTGCGTTGCTCTTAGCGACATCTGCGTGCATCAAATCCTAGCGAGAAAAACCGAGTTTGCCAGCCTGCTCGCTGTTTAATCGGAGCGTGGATGAGCGCCGACTGGTAAGGCGGCCGGGGACAATTGCCGAGCAACCACTGGACACCCGCACACAAGCCCTGCACAACAGCCAGGCAATTCCGCAAAACCCGCGGAAATCTGCGGTTGCGGTTGAGAGCTATTCTGGGTTCGAATCCTCTCTCCCCGACCATTTATTCGCTATATATGTCATCGAACACCCACGCCGGTTTCGGCGCACGGCTTGGAGGCGAACTCCACCGGCAATCCGGGCGCGCCTCTTGTAATCATCCCGCAACATCGCCATTGGGGCGGCGGCTGGCCATTCCGACAACGGAAACGATGAACCTCACCCACCCCTTCCAAGACCGGGACGGCGACAAGCTGCGCGAAGAGTGCGGCGTGTTCGGCGTCATCGGTGCGAGCGAGGCCGCTGCGGTATGCGCGCTCGGCCTCCATGCCCTTCAGCACCGCGGCCAGGAGGCCGTGGGCATCACCAGTTTCGACGGGGCGGAGTTCTTCACCCGGCGGGGCCTTGGCCATGTGGCGGAAAATTTCTCCACCGGCGAAGCGGTGGGCGAACTGCCCGGCCATATGGCCGCCGGCCACGTGCGCTATTCCACCACCGGTGGTGCCGGCCTGCGCAATGTGCAGCCGCTCTATGCCGATCTCGCCTCGGGCGGATTCGCGGTGGCGCATAACGGAAATATCTCCAACGCCCGCCACCTGCGCCAGGAACTGGTGCAGAAGGGGGCGATCTTCCAGTCCACCTCCGATACCGAGGTGATCATCCATCTGGTCGCCACGAGCCGCTACCCCACCATGCTGGATAAGCTGGTGGATGCGCTGCGGCTGGTCGAAGGCGCCTATGCGCTGATCGTGATGACGCCGCGAGGCATGGCCGCCTGCCGCGATCCGCTGGGCATTCGCCCGCTGGTGATGGGCAAACTGGGCGATGCGACGGTGTTCGCCAGCGAAACCGTGGCGCTCGACGTGTTGGGCGCGGAGTTCATCCGCCAGATCGATCCGGGCGAATTCGTGGAAGTGGATTTCGACGGCAGCATCCGCAGCCATCGCCCCTTCGGTGACGGCCCCGGCCGGCCCTGCATCTTCGAGCATGTCTATTTCAGCCGGCCCGATTCGATCTTCAACGAGCGGTCGGTGTACGAATCGCGCAAGCACATCGGCATCGAACTGGCGAAGGAATCGCCGGTCGAGGCCGATTATGTGGTGCCGGTGCCCGACAGCGGGGTGCCCGCGGCAATCGGTTATTCCCAGCAATCGGGCATTCCCTTCGAGCTGGGCATCATCCGCTCGCATTATGTCGGGCGCACCTTCATCCAGCCGTCCGACGGCGCGCGCCACGCCAGCGTGAAGCGCAAGCACAACGCCAACCGCCTGCTGGTGGAAGGCAAGCGCATCGTGCTGATCGACGATTCGATCGTGCGCGGCACCACCAGCCTCAAGATCGTGCAGATGATGCGCGATGCGGGGGCGAAGGAAGTGCATTTCCGCGTCGCCAGCCCGCCGACGGGCCATGGCTGCTATTATGGCGTGGATACGCCCGAACGGTCCAAGCTGCTGGCCGGGCGGATGGATGTCGCCGCGATGTGCGCCTTCATCCAGGCCGACAGCCTGGCCTTCGTTTCCATCGACGGTCTCTATCGCGCAGTCGGGCTGGAAGGACGGAACGCCAGCTGCCCGCAATATTGTGATGCCTGCTTCACCGGGGATTACCCCACTCCGCTGACGGATCTGCGCCATCGCCGCGCGACGGAGGCGCAGCTGCCCTTCCCCGCCGACGCCGCACCGGTTGCCTGATATGACAGATACGAACGACAAGCCGCTTGCCGGGCGCGTGGCGCTCGTCACCGGTTCCAGCCGCGGCATCGGCGCGGCAACTGCGCGCGCTCTCGCCGCTGCGGGCGCGCATGTGGTGATCACCGCGCGCAAGACGCGCGACCTTGAAGATGTGGAAGAGGCGATCCACGAAGCCGGGGGCACCGCCACGATCGCGCCGATGGATCTGGCCGAGAGCGATTCGATCGCTCGCCTTGCCGCTGCGGTGGCGGAACGGTGGAACCGGCTGGACGTGCTGGTGATCAATGCCGCCATGCTGCCGGCGCTGATGCCGGTCACCCAGATCGAGTCCAAAGGCTTCAACCAGGCGCTGACGCTGAACGTGCTGGCGACGCAGGCCCTGCTGGCGGCCTTCGATCCGCTGCTGAAGCGCAGCGATGCAGGCCGCGTCATCGGCCTGACGAGCTCGGTTGGGGCTGAACCGCGCGCCTATTGGGGCGCCTATGGCGCCAGCAAGGCTGCCTTCGACACGCTGCTGTCCTGCTATGGGCAGGAAGTGCAGAACATTTCGAAGACCAGGGTCGCGATCCTTGATCCGGGTGCCACGCGCACGGAAATGCGCGCGCGCGCCTATCCCGGCGAGGATCCGCAGACCGTGAAGCCGCCGGAAGATGTGGCCGGGCGGATCGTGCAGATGCTGTTGGAAGACTTCCCGACGCTGCATCGCGAGCGGGTGGAAAACGCCCGTTAAGCGAGGATTTTAACTCGAAAGTAACCCGATTCGTTGTTTCCTCGGCAGGCAAGGCGCGCATGGGCATGCCTTCCGCTGAGGGACCAAGGCCATGACTTTGCAGAATGCGTTCGGCCGCTACGATATTGCCGCGCAGGAAGATCGCTCCGCCCCGCGTACCAAGATCGCCATCCCCGCCCAGCTTCGCCCGTCCGGCGCGCGGCCGTTCCAGACGGTGGTGAACGATCTTTCGCTCTCCGGCTTTTCCGCAACCTCCATCACGCGCCTGCATCCCGGCTCGGTCTGCTGGCTGACGCTGCCCGGCCTCGCCGCCCTGCAGGCAGAGGTGATCTGGTGGGACGACAATCGCTGCGGCTGTGCCTTTGCGCAATTGCTGAACCCCATTGTGCATGATGCGATCATCGACCGGCACAGCGGCAACAACACCATGTTCGGCGGCTGAGCCCTTCCCTCAACGCTTCACCAGCGTGACCTGGCTGACGGTGATGCCGCCGCCGCGGAAGCCGCCTTCGCAATACATCAGGTAGAAGCGCCACAGGCCCTGAAACCGGCGGTCGAAGCCGGCGGGCAGGCGCCCTTCGGCCACGGCGCTGTCGAACCGGGCGCGCCAAGCCTTCAGCGTTTCGGCATAGTCGAGGCCGAAATCCTCCTGGTCCTGCCAGGCAAGCCCGCGCTCCTCCGCCAGGCGGCGGAATTCGCTGGTGCGGATCAGCAGCCCGCCGGGGAAGACATAGGCCTGGATGAAATCGGCATTGCGGGCATAGCCATCGAACAATTCCTCCCGCAGGGCGATGAACTGGATCGCCGCGCGGCCCCCCGGCCGGAGATTGCGCGCCAGGCAATCGAAATAGTCAGGCCAGTATTCGCGCCCCAGCGCCTCGACCATCTCCACGCTGACCACGCCATCGAACTGGCCGGCGACATCGCGATAGTCCTGCTTGCGGAAATCCACCCCCGGATGATGCGCCCGCGCCCAGTCCAACTGCTCGTCCGACAGGCTGATCGCCGTCACCTGCGCGCCGCGAGCGGCGAAATGGCTGGCCAGCGCGCCCCAGCCGCAGCCGATCTCCAGCAGCGTGCCCGGCGTCCCCAGCCGGTCCGCCAGCCGCTGCCACTTGCGCCGCTGCGCCGCCTCCAGATCGCCATCGAAATGGTAGGCGCTGGAATAGCTCATCGTGGGATCGAGCCAGGCGGCGTAGAAATCATTGCCCAGATCGTAGTGGGCGTGGATGTTGCGTTCCGCCTGCACCCGCGTGTTGCGGTTGAGCCAGTGGAGCATGCGCGAGGCGAGCCGCCATGGCCCCTTGGCGCGGCCCAGTTCCCCCAAGCTTTCCCCATTGGCCATGAACAGGGCGAACAGCGGCACCGGATCGGGGCTGGACCATTCGCCCGCTTCCCATGCCTGATACCAGCCTGCCGAACCGCCGGTGGCGAGGCGCAGGAGGGCGCGCCAGTCCGTGATCGCCACCTCTGCGGAAAAGCCGGGGGCCCGCCCGCCCAACCGCCGCTGCGAGCCATCGGGCAATTGGGCGAGGATTTCCCCGCTCACCAGCCCGCTGTCGAGCCGGTCGAGCATCTTGTGGAAGCCGGGGGCGAACAGCCGCGCGAACAGGCCGGGCATGGCCCCGAAACGCTGCCCCGCCTCGAGCAGCATATTGCCTCTGCGCGCGCCCTCGCCGCTCATGCGATTCCTATGAACCCGGCCGCCACGCCCCGCAACCCGCTCAATCCCGAATGCGCGCAGCGGCCGCCAGCGCCCGCTCGCGCGCCTCGCGGTGGCCGATCAGCTTGGCGGGATAATCGCGCGGGCGGCAGAGCCCTTCGGGGTCGTGGATTTCGCCATCCGGCAGATCGGCCAGCTCCGGCACCCATTCGCGGATATAGCCTGCCGCATCGAACTTCTCCGACTGGCCGAGCGGCGCCATGATCCGCCCGAACATCTGGCTGTCCACCCCCGTGCCGCTGACCCATTGCCAATTGGTGCCGTTGTTGCCGTAATCGGCATCCACCAGCGTATCCCAGAACCAGCGCTCCCCCTGCCGCCAGTCGATCAGCAGATGCTTGATGAGGAAGCTGGCGGCAATCATCCGCACGCGGTTGTGCATCCAGCCCATCGTCCACAGCTGGCGCATGCCGGCATCCACGATGGGATAGCCGGTGCGCCCCCGCTGCCACGCCCGCAGGTCGTGCCGGGCGGCATCGTCCGTGGCGGGATCGCGCCAGGGGAAGCGATCGAATTGCTGGCGGTAATTGCGCCGCGGATAATCGGGGAACTGGCAGATCACATTCTGCGCGAAGTCCCGCCAGCCGATCTCGCGGCGGAAGCTCGCCGCCCCCTCCCCCCGGTGGCCGGAGAGCGCGTGCCACAGCTGCGCGGGCGAAATCTCCCCGAAATGCAGATGGGGAGAGAGGCGGGAGGAGCCATCCACCGAAGGCAGGTTCCGATCGGTTTCGTAATCCGCCACGCTCTGGAGAAATTCCTCCAGCCGGGCGTGAGCCGCGCCTTCCCCCACATCCCACGCGTGGCGGAAGCCCCTGGCCCAGTCCGGGTGCGACGGCAGCAGGCCCCAATCCTCCAACGTGTCGCTATCCGGCCAGCTTTCAGGGCGGCTCAGCTGCGGTTCGGGCAGCGGATCGCGCGGCGGCAAATGCTCCTGCAACGCTTTGTAGAAGGGGGTGAAGATCTTGTAGGGTTCGCCGCCGCCCGTTCGCGCCGCGCCCGGCGGGGCGAGGTAATTGCCATCATGCGGGCAAAGCGAGACACGCCCGGCCAGCTCCTTCTCCGCATCCTGCCACCAGGGCTCGTAATGGCGGATGGCGTGGATTGCCGCCGCGCCGGTTTCCTTCGCCAGCCGGCACAACTGCTCCACGCAATCGCCCCGGCGCAGCACCAGCCTGGAATGGTGGCGGCCGAGGCCACGGCCGAGCGCGTCGAGCGAATGGTGCAGCCACCAGCGCGCAGCGCCGCCCATGCGGTGATCGCCGGGCCGATCGTCATCCAGCACATAGACGGGGATCACCGGGCCAGCCTGCGCGGCGGCGAAGAATGCAGGCTGGTCAGCCAGCCGCAGGTCGCGGCGCAGCCAGACGATCCGGGGTTCGGCCATGGTCATTCAGACGCCGGCGGCGGGCAGCCGGTTCCCCCGGTCGGCACCGCGACCATGCGGGTGAACTGGGACGCCGTGCGCCGATCGGCGAAGCGCGCATCGCCGAAGCGGATGGCCGCGGTGCAGCGGCTTTGCTCCACGCTCGCCATCGGCATGGTGGACCAGGCGAGGAAATCGCGCAGCCCGGCGTCCATCGCGATCGCACGGCGCACGCGGGGATCGGCCATATTGTCCGCCACGGGCTCGCTGACGGAACGTAGGCCGCCGCCCGCCAGCGGATCGAACTGGCCCCAGCGGATCACGCCCTGGCTGCGCCAGGTGAGATCGCGGCGCCAGAACAGCACCGGCGGCGGAGTGGCAAAAATACGCTCAGGCGCGCCATAGGGGGCAGACCGCACCGCCGCCTTCGCCCGGGCGGTGATCGCCGAATTGAACCCGATGTAGCAGACCAGCGCGACCACTGCCGCCGCCGCCGGCCGCCCCCAATGCGCCGCGCCGCGCCGTTCGCGCCGACGGGACAGCCAGATGGCGAAAGCCAGCCCGCTCCATATCCACACGTCGATGATGAACAGGCTGTCGTTATGGAACCACGCGTTGCTGGCGGGGGAGAACATCTGCACCGCATAGCTGTTCTGCCAGTCCAGCAGCGGGTGCGTGATCGCGCCGATATAGCTGAGCGCCACCAGCCAGCCGAAATGCATCTCCAGCCCGCTGGCGAAGCGCGCGCCGCGCCGCAGCTGCCAGCGATCGAGCAACCACAGCAAGCCCGCCAGCATGGGCGGCATCAGCAGTACCCCGCCCACAAGGCCATGGGTGAAGCCGCGATGCATGGCGAGCGGTGCCCAGGGCGCCCAGCCGAAGAATACATCCAGATCGGGCATATTTGCGCCCAGCACCAACGCCGCCAGCCCCTTGCGGCTGCGGCGCTTGAGGCCCGCCTGGCCGATCGCCCAGCCGACGAGGCTGTGGGTGAGATTATCCATGCGCGGCCACTCCGTTCGTCGCAGCTGGTGCACGCTTGGAACGCCGTGGAACAGGGTTATTCGGCAGAAAACCGGGCCGGGCAAAAAGCGGCTCCGGCGCGGGCGAAAAGCGGGTGGCGGCGAGCAACAACGCAAGGTTCATCGCCCGCTCCATGGCACGGAGCGGCGGTTTAGGACAGCCTTGGAGGCTTCATTCTCCAGCCGCCGGCGGCAGGCCGGGGCGCTGGCGCGGAAAGGCGGGCTCAGCCCGCCGAGAGATTGAGGAAACCGGGGACCGGGCCGTTCCACTCGCCGGGCGCGGTCGGCTCCTCCGCCGGAGCCGCGGGCTCGTCCCGCCGGCGGGTCTCACGGCGCGGCTTGCGTGCTTCGCGCTTCGGCTGGTCCTCACGCCGATCGTCCTCACGATCCTCCGCGGGCTGATCCGCCTCGTGTTCCTCAACCGCTTCGCTGCGCCGGCTCCTGCTGCGCTTCGGCCGTTCCGCCTCACGCTCCTCGGCGCCTTCGCTACGCCGGCCGCGGCCGCGCTTGGGCTTCTCCGCCGGGCTTTCGCTCCCGCCGCCGGATTCGCCTTCGCCCGCTTCAAACACCGGGATCGCGATGCCGGTCAGCTTCTCCACATTGGCGATCGCTTCGGCGTCCTCGCTGGTCACCAGCGTGAAGGCACGACCCTTCGCGCCGGCGCGGCCGGTGCGGCCGATGCGGTGGATATAATCGTCAGGATGCCAGGGCGTGTCGAAGTTGAACACATGGCTCACCCCCTTCACGTCCAACCCGCGCGCGGCGACGTCGCTCGCTACCAGAATGTTGATCTCGCCGCTCTTGAACAGGGCGAGTTCGGCCAGCCGGCTGGACTGATCCATGTCGCCATGGATTTCGCCCGAACGGAAGCCATAGCTCTGCAGGCTCTTGTTCAGTTCGCGCACCGTCGTCTTGCGGTTGGCGAACACGATCGCCGTCTGCACGTCGTCGGTCTTCAGCAGGTGGCGCAGCACTTCCCGCTTGCGGCGGGCGGATACGGGCACCTTGTGCTGGGCGATGTTGATATTGGCCGTGGCGGGCCGCGCCACTTCGATCGACTTGGGATTGGTCAGGAACCGATCCGCCAGCTTCTTGATCGGCGGCGGCATGGTGGCCGAAAACAGCAGCGTCTGCCGATTGGTGGGCAGCTTCTCGCAGATCGTCTCGATATCGGGGATGAATCCCATGTCGAGCATGCGGTCCGCCTCGTCGATCACCAGCATCTCGCAGCCGGTGAGCAGGATCTTGCCGCGTTCGAACAGGTCCATCAGACGGCCAGGCGTGGCGATCAGCACGTCCACCCCTTCGTCCAGCGCCTTCACCTGGTCGCCCATCTGCACGCCGCCGATCAGCAGCGCCATCTTCAGGTCGTGGTTCTTGCCGTATTTCTCGAAATTCTCGGCCACCTGCACCGCCAGTTCGCGGGTGGGGGCCAGGATCAGCGAACGCGGCATGCGCGCCCGGCGCCGGCCGGCGGCCAGGATATCGATCATCGGCAGCACGAAGCTGGCCGTCTTGCCGGTGCCCGTCTGCGCGATGGCGATCAGATCCTTCATCATCAGGACCTGGGGGATGGCCTGCGCCTGGATAGGCGTCGGCTCCGTATAGCCCGCGGCTTCCACCGCTTGCAGCAATTCGTCAGACAGGCCGAGATCGGCAAAGTTCATAAGGCGCGTTATGTCCGGATCGGGAGCGGTTGATCCGCTGGTCAAGCACGACGCCGGGATCGGCGCCGCCATAGTCGCCGCGCCCTATGCACTGGCAGGGCGGAAAGTCAAGAAATCGCGGATGAGGGAAGGCCCGTATTTCCTCCGCCGCGCACCCTTAATCGCTCACCGCAACGAGGCGGTTGAGATGCTCCACCTTGCAGCGCGATCCGGTGCGAGACTGAATCTTTGCGCGCCCCCCGCAAATCTGCGGCTGGTCGATATAGAAGCCGGAATAGAAATCATGCGCATTGCAGGCCCGTTCCAGCGCGGCGGACAGGATACGCCGGTCGCGCATGAACAGCAGCAGCCGGTCCTCGCTCGCTGGCTGGGTCGCCACGATGGCGTTCACCGGGACGCAGCCCTTCAGCTCCTCTTCTTGATAGCGCTGCGGCAGGGGGCGCCGGGGCAGGTCCGCCAATTGCTCTTCCCGCACGCTGGGCGGGCCGGGAAGGATGCGGATGATCACGCGCTGCTCGATGCGCACCTGCTCCGGATCGGGGCGGTGGCGGGCATTTTCCAGCACGCGCAGCGGCTCTGCCACCGGGCGCTGGAAGCCCATCGGCGGCAGCGCGCCCTGCGGGCTCTCCGCCGCCTCCTGCCCCGCGCGCGGCACGGCGGCCGGCTGGTCGAGCAGGGGCGCGGACAGCAATAGCGCAAGCGGCGCAAGCAAGATGGCAGGGCTGTTCATGCGGCAGCTGGTTCGATCCCCGCGGCTGCATCGGCAGCCGGAATGCCCCCTTGTTGACCCATCCGATTGAATACTGGCTTAACCCCCTAAATGCCCTTTGCAAGCACGCAGCCGCGCTGGCAAAGCCGCGCCATGGCAGATCACGCGCTCTTTCTTGGCGAGGCCGAAGCCCTGCTCGGCCCGCGCGGCTTCACCACCGATCCCGAACTGCTCACCCCCTGGCTGACCGATTGGCGCGGGCGCTTCACCGGGCGGGCGCTCGCCCTCGCCTCCCCCGCCTCCACGGCGGAAGTGAGCGCGCTGGTGCGGCTTTGCGGGGAACATGGCGTGCCCATCGTGCCGCAGGGCGGCAACAGCGGCATGTCGGGCGGCGCCACACCCGATGCCAGCGGCACGGCGATCCTGCTTTCGCTGCGGCGAATGAACGCGATCCGCTCCATCGACGCCGACGCGCGCGAGGCGGTGTGCGAGGCGGGCGTGATCCTGCAGGTGCTGCACGAAGCGGCAGAGGCGCAGGGGCTGCGCTTCCCCCTCTCGCTCGGCGGCAAGGGCTCGGCCACGGTGGGCGGGCTGATCTCCACCAATGCCGGCGGCACGCAGGTGCTGCGCCACGGCTCCATGCGCGCGCAGGTGCTGGGGCTGGAGGCGGTGCTGGCGGATGGCAGTGTGCTGGACGTGCTGGTGCCGCTGAAGAAGGACAATCGCGGCTTCGATCTCAAGCAATTGCTGATCGGGTCCGAAGGCACGCTGGGCATCGTCACCGCCGCCACACTGAAGCTGGAGCCGGCAGTGGCGGAGCGCGCCGTGCTGTGGGCCGGGCTGGCGGATGTGCGCGATGCCCGCAAGCTGCTGCTGCATGCGGAGACGATGGCGGGCCAGGCGCTGGAAGGCTTCGAGATCCTGCCGCAGCACAGCCTGGACGCGGTGCTGAAGCTCAATCCCGCGGCCCGCTCCCCCCTGCAGGGCAATCATGGCTGGTATGCGCTGATCGAACTGGTGGCCGACAGCGCCGGGCGCGACGCCCTGCCCGCGCTGGCGCAGACCCTGCTCGAAAGCGCCTTCGAAGCGGGGCTGGTGGAGGATGCGACCATCGCCGCCAGCGAAGCGCAGGCGGAACAGTTCTGGGCCCTGCGCGAGGAGATCGCCCCGGCGGAGCGCGCGCTGGGTCCGGCGATGCAGCACGACATCTCCGTGCCGGTGGCGCGGATGGCGGATTTCGTCGCGGAAGCGGTGCCGGCGGTGGAAGCGCGCTTCCCCGGCACCAGGGGCATCGCCTTCGGCCATCTGGGCGATGGCAATGTCCATTTCCACGTCCTCGCCCCGGCGGGGGCAGAGCGGGGCCGCTGGGAAGCCACGCAGGGCAAGGAGATCAGCACCTTCGTGCATGATCTGGTGCGCGAATGGCAGGGCTCGATCAGTGCCGAACACGGCATCGGCCAGCTCAAGGTGGAGGAGCTTGGCCGGGTGGGCGATCCCGTCCAGCTAGCCGTGCTGCGCGCGGTGAAGCAGGCGCTCGATCCGCGCGGCCTGCTCAATCCGGGGAAACTCGTGCCGCCTTGCACCTGACCGGCAAGGCCTCTAAAGCCGCCCCCCATTGAGCCGGGGCCGCGCCCCGTATCCAGACTACACTTGCCGGAGAGAGCCGATGGCCAGCGCGCCGCAATCCCCACTGCCCCTGTTCTACAAGGACCTGATGCCGCTCAACAGCCGCGACCATGCCAAGTGGCAGGCGCGCTCCGTGGATCGGGCCGGCTGGGTCGGCAGTCAGCACGCCATTCCCGTGACGGTGGACGAATTCGCCCAGGCGCAGCGCGATTTCCCGATCGTGTTCTCCGCCGGCGACAATCCGGTTCCGCTGGCGCTGATGGGCCTGAACGAAGGCGTGAACGTATTCTTCGACGATGAAGGCAAGGCGCTGGAGGAGTTCTACGTCCCCGCCTATATCCGCCGCTATCCCTTCCTGCTCGCGCGGCTGAACCCCAACAGCGAGAATATGTCGCTGTGCTTCGATCCGACCAGCGACCTGCTGGGCGAATTCGAGGACGGCCAGCCGCTGTTCGCGGGCGAGGAAGCGTCCGAGCATACGAAGAACCTGCTGCAGTTCTGCGAGCGGTTCGAGGAAGCGGGCCAGCGCACCCAGGCCTTCATGGACGAGCTGAAGAAGCACGATCTGCTGATGGAAGGCGAAGTGTCCATCCAGCGCAACGACCGGCCGGACCAGCCCTTCATCTATCGCGGCTTCCAGATGGTGAACCAGGAAAAGCTGCGCGAACTGCGCGGCGACCAGCTGCGCAAGTGGAACGAGATCGGCCTGCTGCCGCTGATCTTCGCCCACCTCTTCTCGCTCGACATGATGCGCGTGATCTTCGCCAAGCAGAGCGCCCAGGGCAAGGGCCCCGGCGCCGCCAATGCGCAGAGCGCCGACGCGCCGATCAGCATCGAGCCGGCCAACAGCTGAGCCCGCGGGCGGCACGGGCCGCCCCTGAATCGCTGCCGAACGGCACAAATGATCGACGCTCAAGGGCCGGCGGTCGCGAAAGCGATCGCCGGCCCTTGAACATTATGCGGCAAGGCCTAGATTGACTTGGTCCGGCCGGCGCTCCCCTCATGGCCCGGTTGGATAGGTACGCTCCGGCGTACCTCCTCCCTGAACCTTGGCCGCCTCGCGCTCTATGTGCGAGGCGGTTTTTTTATGGCTATTCAGCGGCCTGCGCCCGCGCTCCCGCAGCCAGCTCTCCGGCGAGCCGACGGACGAGGCCGGCCAGCACCTCCACCACTGCCACCATGCCCGGGCCCGGATCCTGCATGTGCGAATCGAGATAGGCGGTGCGGCACACCTCCACCTGCATGGCATGCAGGGCCCGCGCGGGCGCGGCGTGGCGATCCAGCACATAGCCGCCGGCATAGGGCCGGTTGTGCGCCGCGGGCCGCCGCGAGGCAGCGAAATGATCGAAGGCCACCGCGGCCAGCGCCGAATCGCAGGCCGCGCCGAAGCGATCGCCGATTACAAAGTCCGGCGCAGCATCGCGCCCGGTCTTGGGGCCGAGCGGCGGCATGGAATGGAGATCGAGCAGCAGGGCCGCGCCCCATCGGTCGCGCAGCGCCTCCAGCTGTGCAGCCAGCGCGGCGTGATAGCTGCGATGAACATGGGCGATGCGCGCTTCCAGATCCTCCCGCGTCATGAGCCGGCTCCACAGCTCCCCCATGCCCGGCAGCCGCCGGGGAACGAGGCCGAGGCCGCTGCGGGCGCGCCGCCCGGCGGCCAGGCTGCCGCTGCCATCGGGCGCGCCGCCCGCCACCATCTCCCAGTCCATATCCTCGGGCGAGCGGTTGAGATCGATCATCGCGCGCGGGGCGTGCGCCACCAGCAGCGTGGCGCCGGTTTCGCGCGCCACGGCTTCGGCCAGCAGATCGGTGAAGCGATCTTCCAGCCGCAGGCTGGCGGCGGCGGCATGGCGCATTCGCCCCGCAAGATCAGCCGGATAGGTCCGCCCGCCATGCGGCGCCGCGATCAGGACGGGGATCGGCGGGGGGTCGAAACGAGTCAGCGACCAGGCCGGCTGGCCGGCGCTTCCCGGTATCCGGCCGCCGCGTTGCCGCAGCGAATCGGCCGGCCCGGTTGAGATGTCCACCATCCGTTCAGGCTGGCCGCTTATCCCGGCTGTGTCAAAGCTGGCCACTCCGGAAACTCTTGGAGATTCATAAACACCCGCCGGGTATTGGGTCTGCGTCGCACCGCACAAAGGGGAAGAATAAGATGATCCGCATCCTGCTTGCCGAAGATGACGAAGCAATGCGGACCTATCTTGCGCGTGCCCTGCAGAATGCGGGCTATTCGGTTGAAGCCGTAGATCGCGGCACGGCCGCCCTGCCCCTGATCGAGACCGAGCGGTTCGACCTGCTGCTGTCGGACATCGTGATGCCCGAGATGGACGGCATCGAACTGGCGCAGCGCTGCGCCGAAATCAGCCCGAGTACGCGGGTGATGTTCATCACCGGCTTTGCCGGCGTCACCCTGCGCGGCGGCAATGACGCGCCGCGGGCCAAGATGCTGTCCAAGCCCTTCCACCTGAAGGATCTGGTGATGGAAGTGGAACGCATGTTCGAGGATGTGGCAACCGCCTCTCTCTGACCCCGCAACATGCGGGCTTGATAAGCGCCCGCACCGGCGCTAATTGGCCCGCCTGCCGAGCGGCCTTGCCGACCGGCTCCGAATGGCTCGGGCGTATAGCTCAGTGGTAGAGCACTGTGTTGACATCGCAGGGGTCGGAAGTTCAATCCTTCCTACGCCCACCATTCGAAAAGCCCGCCATCCCAACGGGATAGGCGGGCTTTTTCGTGCCCCATGGCAGGCGCGAGTGGTCTGATCCGCAGCCTGGCCCTATGCCCGGTCGTGACCCGCCGCCCGGGCCAGCAACTCCTCGAACGTTAGTGCGAGCCACACCACGGGCGTGGCCAGAAGCACGAGCAGGGCGATCACCGGGCCGAAAAGCGCGAAGCTCAGCGCGTCACCCTTCCCTGCGCCAAGGGCGATGACGACACTCGCGACGAGCAATATGCCAGCCAGATAGGCGTCGAGGACCGGCCGCAGGCCGGTCATGGCCGGCGCTTGCGGAGTAGGCCGCCGAGCAGGGACATGCCGAGGAATGAACAAGGCCGCAGGGGCCGGGCTGCTAGCGGCCCGAATGAGGAACCGGGCCGGGCCTTCATCAGAAAATCTCTTCTCTGTGGCAGGCTGAGCAGCGATTGCCGGGCTGGCAATTCGGGTCGCCCCCTTCGCGCTGCTGACAAGAATCCACGAGCACAAGCAGGCCGTCGATCCATTGCGCCATCCGGCGTAAACCGTTGGCAATGACCTGCCCCGCAGAACCAACTTCCCCACCGACGCACTCGGCGCCCGACGACTCAACTCGCTCCATCTGAGATTCCCCCCGGTATCCCGAAACGAGACAAAAGCATGCCGAGGCGGCGTTCGCCAAGAGTTTTTTTAACCATATTTTCGCTGATCGCGCGCGCCGTTCCGTCAGCACACTATCGGCCCTGGGCAAGCGGGTGCTGACAGGGCGGCGTCGCCGGCGTTACCGCGGGCTCGCGCAGACCGCCCGGGCCAGGATCACCGCTCATTCTTCCCCATCCGCTCAGGCAATGCGGCGCGTGTGGCGGAAGCGGGCGTAGCGGTTGAGCAGATCGTGGATCAGCTGATCGCGGGTGAAGCCGGTCACATCATGCGGCTGGTCGCCTTCCGAGGTGTGCGCCATCGCCCGGTAATGGCGCGGCTCGGCATCCTGCGCCTTGCGCGGTTCGGCCCACACGAAGCTGGGCAGCAGAAACGGCCGGTTGCGGATCGTGTAGCGGAAACTGCCCCGATCGCCGTGGGGGATGGTCAGCTCCAGCAGGTCCCCGTGCTGCGTGAGTTCGGGAGCATAGCCGCTCTCGCGCATCTGTGCCGCCACATCCTCCAGCGCCGGCTGGGCGGTCTCCGCGAGGAAGCGGGCGATATCCTCCTCGTCGAAATGATGCATGATGGAGGTGAGCCGCTGCTGCCACCCCAGCTCCGGCGCGGCGGTTTCGGCCTGCGCCAGCGAAAGATCGGTGGATGTCCCTTCCCGCTCCATCTGCAAGGCGCGGAACAGGCCGTAGCAGATGAACATCATCACCACGGCGAAGGGCAGCGCGCTGGCGATGGCCGCTGTCTGCAGCGCCTCCAGCCCGCCCGCCACCAGCAGCACCGCGGCGATGCCGCCGGCGCAGACGGCCCAGAAGATGCGCTGCCACACCGGCGGATTCTCCGCCGCGCCCGAAGTGATCATGTCGATCACCAGCGCGCCCGAATCCGCCGAGGTCACGAAGAAGGTGATGACCAGCAGCGTCGCCACCAGCGAGGTGATCGCGGAGAGCGGCAGGTGCTGCAGCGTTTCGAACAGGGCGACGGGCAGATTGTTCGCCACCGTGCGCGCGATCGGCGCCGCGCCCGACATGTCGAGCGAGATGGCCGTGTTGCCAAACACCGTCATCCACAGGAAGGTGAACAGCACGGGCACCAGCAGCACGCCGCCGATGAATTCGCGGATCGTCCGCCCGCGCGAAATCCGCGCGATGAACATTCCCACGAAGGGGGACCAGGCGATCCACCAGCCCCAGTAGAACAGCGTCCAGTCCGCCAGCCACGGATTGGGTTCATAGGCATACATGCGGAAGGTGCGCTGCACGACTGCCCCCAGATAGGCGCCGATGTTCTGCACGAAGGCCTGCAGCAAGAACACGGTGGAACCGGCGAACAGCACGAAGCCCAGCAGCACCACGGCCAGGATGATGTTCAGTTCCGACAGCCGCTTCACCCCCTTGTCCAGCCCGAGGAAGACCGACAGCGTGGCCATGGCGGTGATGGAGGCGATCAGGATCAGCTGCGCCGAAGTGCCGATCGGCACGCCGAACAGATAGGCGAAGCCGGCATTCACCTGCAGCACGCCGAGCCCGAGCGAAGTCGCCACGCCGAACATGGTGCCGAGCACGGCGAAGATATCGATCGCATGGCCGATCGGCCCGTAGATACGGCGGCCGATCAGCGGGTAGAGCGCGGAGCGGATAGTGAGCGGCAGGCCCCGGCGGAAGGAGAAATAGGCCAGCGCGAGCCCGACCACGATATAGATCGCCCATGCGTGCAGGCCCCAATGGAAGAAGGTGAGCACCATGGCCTGGCGCGCGGCCTCCACCGTGCCGCCCTCCCCGATGGGCGGGCTGGCATAATGCTGGATCGGCTCCGCCACGCCGAAGAACACGAGGCCGATGCCCATGCCGGCGCTGAACAGCATCGCGAACCACGAGACATAGCTGTATTCGGGCTCGCTATCGTCCGGCCCCAGCCGCACGTCGCCATGGCGGCTCAGCATCAGGTAGATCACGAAGATCAGGAAACCCGCCACGGAAGCGATGTAGAGCCAGCCGAAATCCTGCACGATGAAGCCCTGCACCGCAGTGAAAGCCTCCCCCGCGCGAACCGGAAACAGCGCCCCGGCAAGCGCGAAGGCGAGGATCAGCCCGGCCGAAACGAAGAACACCGGAGGGTTCACCTTCATCCGCATTCGGCTGGCGGATGCGGCTTCCTTCAGCACCGGATCGGGCAAATCATGTCTCCTCATTGCGCTTCCTGCATCTGCCGGACGGGGACGGGGGCAGTCGCGGCTGGTTGCAGACTTTTCGGGCCGGCAATGGGAGAGCGCGCGATGTCCGCTGGCGTTCCGCCTGGCGAGCCTCAGCGCCGCCCGCCGCCCCGGCCGCCCTTGCGCCCGCGCCGCCGGGAACAGGCATAGAGGCAGCCCGCCACCGCCCCGCCGCAGAGCACCGCGACGCCGGCGGCCATTGCCGCACCGAACAGCACCGCGCCCGTCAGCGTCACCACCACGGCCCAGAAGATTTCAAGAAACGACTGCACCCGTGGCAGGCTAAAGCACGCGGCTCCGCTGCGCGAGCAAATCCGCCGCCCGCAAATTGGCGCGCCGCCTTGCATCCCCCTGCGCCGCTGCCTAAGACGCGCCCATATTTGGCGCAATCAGGCAGCAGGATTCCACCGCATGGCGAAGATCAAGGTCGTAAACCCGGTCGTCGAGATCGACGGCGACGAGATGACGCGGATCATCTGGCAGTGGATCCGCGAACGGCTGATCCTCCCCTATCTCGATATCGACCTGAAATATTATGATCTTTCGGTCGAGAAGCGCGACGAGACGGACGACCAGATCACCGTAGATGCCGCCAATGCGATCAAGCAGTATGGCGTGGGCGTGAAATGCGCCACCATCACCCCGGACGAGGCGCGGGTGGAAGAATTCCACCTCAAGCAGATGTGGAAGAGCCCCAACGGCACGATCCGCAACATCCTGGGCGGCACGATCTTCCGCGAACCGATCGTGATCTCCAACGTCCCGCGGCTGGTGCCGGGCTGGACCGATCCGATCGTGGTCGGCCGCCATGCTTTCGGCGACCAGTATCGGGCCACCGACTTCCGTGTTCCTGGCCCCGGCAAGCTGCGGCTGGTGTTCGAAGGCGACGATGGCGAGGTGATCGACCGCGAGGTCTATCAGTTCCAGGCCAGCGGCGTTGCCATGTCGATGTACAATCTCGACGATTCGATCCGCGATTTCGCCCGGGCGAGCTTCAACTACGGCCTCAACCTCGGCTGGCCGGTGTATCTCTCCACCAAGAACACGATCATCAAGGCCTATGACGGGCGCTTCAAGGACCTGTTCCAGGAAGTGTTCGAGACCGAAGGCTTCAAGGAAAAGTTCGCCGAAGCGGGCATCACCTATGAGCACCGCCTGATCGACGACATGGTGGCCAGCGCCCTCAAGTGGAGCGGCAAGTTCGTCTGGGCCTGCAAGAACTACGACGGCGACGTGCAGTCCGACGTGGTGGCGCAGGGCTTCGGCTCGCTCGGCCTGATGACCTCGGTGCTGATGACGCCTGACGGCAAGACGGTGGAAGCGGAAGCCGCGCATGGCACGGTGACGCGCCATTATCGCCAGCACCAGCAGGGCAAGTCCACCAGCACCAACCCCATTGCCAGCATCTTCGCCTGGACCCGCGGCCTGATGTATCGCGGCAAGTTCGACAACACGCCCGATGTGGTGCGGTTCGCCGAAACGCTGGAGAAGGTCTGCATCAGCAGCGTCGAAAGCGGGAAGATGACGAAGGACCTCGCCCTGCTGATCGGCCCGAGCCAGAGCTGGATGACCACCGAGCAGTTCTTCGAAGCGATCGTGCAAGGCCTGGAAAAGGAGATGGAATCCTGGGCCTGAGGCACCACGCGGAGGCCGCCGCCTGATGACCAAGAGCAAGGCGCGGCTGGAAATACGGCAGGCCCGGCCGGGCGATGTGGCGGCAATCGCCGCGCTCGTCCGGCGGGCTTATGAAGATCTGCCCCCTTACACGCGCAGCGAATTGCGCGGGCAGATCAACAATTATCCCGAAGGCTGCTTCATCGCCGTGCTGGATGGCCGGCTGGTGGGTTATTGCGCCTCCATGCGCATCGCGGGGGAGATCGCCCTCTCCCCCCACAGCTGGGATGAAATCACCGGCAACGGCTATGGTTCGCGCCACGATCCCAAGGGCGAATGGCTCTATGGCTATGAAATGTGCGTCGACCCCAAGACCCGGGGCACGCGCATCGGCCGCCGCCTGTACGAAGAACGGCGCGCGCTGGCCGAGCGGCTGGACCTGAAGGGCATCGTCTTCGGCGGCCGCATGCCCAACCTCAGCCGTGTGTGGCGCCGGGTGGAAGGGCCGCAGGATTATCTCGACCGCGTGCTCGCGGGCAAGCAGGCTGATCCGGTGCTGCGCTTCCAGCTCGCCAACGGGTTCGAGCCGATCGGAATCCTCACCAACTACCTGCCCGAAGACAAGCGTTCGCGCGCCTTCGCCGTGCATATGGTGTGGCGCAATCCCTATGTGGATCAGGAGGAAGGCCCCAAGCACCGCGTGCCGCGCGGGGTGGAAAGCGTGCGCCTGGCCACCTGCCAGTTGCAGGCACGCGCGGTGAACGACTTCGACGAGTTCATCGGCCAGATCGAATATTTCGTGGACGTCGCGGCCGATTACGAATCGGACTTCATTCTCTTCCCCGAACTGTTCACGCTGATGCTGCTGAGCGCCGAGGCGGAGGAGCTTTCCCCCATCGAGGCGATCGAGGCGCTGAGCCGCTACACGCCGAAGATCCGCAAGGCGCTGTCGGAGATGGCCCTGAAATACAACATCAACATCATCGGCGGATCGCACCCGACGCGCATGAGCGATGGCGACATCCACAATGTCGCCTATGTCTGCCTGCGCGACGGATCGGTGCACGAGCAGGAGAAGATCCACCCCACCCCCAACGAAGCCTATTGGTGGAACATCAAGGGCGGGGATTCGATCGACGTGATCGAGACCGATTGCGGCCCGATCGGGGTGCTGATCTGCTATGACACCGAGTTCCCCGAGCTTGCCCGCCGGCTGGTGGACGAAGGTGCGCGGATCATCTTCGTGCCCTTCTGCACCGACAGCCGCCAGGGCTATATGCGCGTGCGCTATTGCGCGGCCGCCCGCGCGGTGGAGAACCAGTGCTTCGTGGTGATGAGCGGCAATGTCGGCAATTTGCCCAATGTGGCGAATATGGACATCCAATACGCCCAGAGCTGCATCCTCACCCCCTGCGATTTCCCCTTCGCGCGGGACGGCATTGCCGCCGAAGCGAGCGAGAATGTGGAAACGCTGACGATCAGCGACGTCAACCTGGCCGATATCGCCTGGGCCCGCGCGGAAGGCACGGTGAAGAACCTCGCCGATCGCCGCTTCGATCTCTATCGCATCGAGTGGGACGATGGCGGCAAGGGCGGCGTGCTCCACGGCGAACCGCCGCGGATCAAGGGGCAGCCGGGCGGCGGCTAACGCCGGCGCGGCCCCGCTGCCGCCGAGCAAGGAAGCGCATTTCGCAGCCGCGGCTCCGGCCCGGGTGATTGCGCATTGCCGTGCCTGCCCCCGGCGCACATAGTGCCCGGATGCACGGCGAAGCAATTTCCTCCACCATGTCCGACGCTCTGGTGATCCTCGGTGCCGCAGGCATCGTGATCCCGGTTTTCGCGCGGTTCCGCATCACCCCGGTGATCGGCTTCATTCTCGTTGGCTTGCTGGTCGGCCCCTATGGCCTGGGGCGGATGGTCTATAATCACGAGTGGCTCACCTGGGTCACCATCACCGATCCCGAACGGCTGGCGCCTTTCGCCGAATTCGGGATCGTGCTGCTGCTGTTCACCATCGGGCTGGAACTTTCGTTCAACCGGCTGTGGACCATGCGCAAGCTTGTGTTTGGCCTGGGTGCGCTGGAACTGCTGGTCATATCCACGCTCCTCGGGGCCTCCCTCTCCATGCTCGGGCAATACTGGACCGGGGCGCTGGGCCTGGGCCTCGCCCTCGCCCTCTCCTCCACCGCGCTGGTGCTGCCGATTGCGGGCACGCACACGCCGGTGGGGCGCGCCGCGCTGTCGATGCTGCTGTTCGAAGATATCGCCATCGTGCCGATCATCTTCATACTGGGCGCGCTGGCACCCTATGCCGATGCAGAAGGGCTGGACGGGCTGTTCGACACGCTGTGGCTCGGTGCCGTGGTGGTGATCGGCATGATGGTGATTGGCCGCTTCGCCCTGCCCCGTCTGTTCGCGCAGGCGGCGCAGACCAAGAGCCCGGAACTGTTCCTGGCGGCATCGCTGCTGGTGGTGATCGGGGCCAGCCTTGCCACGGGCGTGGTCGGCCTTTCCCCCATCGTGGGTGCGCTGGTCGCCGGCCTGCTGATCGCGGAAACCGAATACCACAGCGAAGTCGAAGGGATCATGGAGCCCTTCAAGGGGCTGGCGCTGGGCATTTTCCTGATCACGGTCGGCATGGGGATCGACCTGACGATGATCTGGGCCAACCTCGGCACGATCACGGCCGCGGTGGTGGGCGTGCTGCTGCTGAAGGCCGTGGTCACGGGCGTGCTGCTGCGCCTGATGGGCGCGCGGCGCAGCACGGCAACGGAAACCGGCATCCTGATGGCGAGCCCATCGGAAACCACGCTGATCGTGCTGGCGGCGGCCACCGATGCGCTGCTGATCCAGCCCGGCACGGCACAGTTCTGGCAGATCGTCACCGCGATCGGCCTCACCATCACGCCGCTGTTGGCCATGCTGGGCCGCAATCTCGGCCGGCGGGTGGAGCCGGTGCCGGAGATCGAGGAGCCGGAGAGTGGCGAGCCGCCGGTGATCATCGTCGGCTGCGGGCGTGTGGGCCGGCTGGTGGCGCAGATGCTCACCCGCCACGGCAAGCCCTATATCGCAGTCGATTCCGATGCCGACATGATCGAGACCTGCAAGCGCGAGGGATATCGCGCCGTGTTCGGCAATGCCGCGCGGATGGATGCGCTGGACAAGCTGGGCGTGGACCGGGCCCCCGCGGTGATCCTGACCATGGACGAACCGGTGCTGGCTCAGCGCATCACGCGCAAGCTGCGCGCCGCCTATCCGCATCTGCCGATCATCGCACGCGCGCGCGATTCCCTCCATGCGGCCGAGCTTTATCGCGCGGGGGCGAGCACCGCCGTGCCGGAAACGCTGGAAAGCTCGCTGCAATTGTCGGAAGCGGTGCTGGTCGATCTCGGCGTGCCGATGGGGCCGGTGATCGCCTCCATCCACGAGAAGCGCGACGAATATCGCGAGCGTATTCGCGAAGGCGGCGCGCTGGAGCACAAGCCCAAGCTGCGCACCTCCACGGCGGAATCAGCAGCCGTCCAGGCGGGGTGACGGCCGGCGGGGGGCACCCCGCCGCCGTTTCCGTTAAGCCGCGGGTACTTCCGCCCCGGCGAGGATGGCCCTGACCGCGGCGAGCGCATCGGCGGCCTTGGCGCCATCCGGGCCGCCGCCCTGCGCCATGTCCGCCCGGCCACCGCCGCCCTGCCCGCCCAGCGCGGCAACCCCGGCGCGCACGAGGCCCACTGCATCGAAGCGGCTGGTGAGATCCTCCGTCACGGCGACCGCAAAGGCTGCGCGCCCTTCGTTCACCGCCACGATCGCGGCAATGCCGGAGCCCATGCGCTTCTTCGCTTCGTCCAGCAGGCCGCGCAGTTCCTTGGGATTCATCCCGTCGAACACCTGGCCCGAGAATTTGACGCCAGCGATTTCCTCGTCCGCTGCGGCCGGGGCCGAGCCGCCCCCACCCAGCGCGAGCTGCTTGCGCGCTTCGGCCAGTTCCCGCTCCAGCTTGCGGCGTTCGTCCACCAGCGCGGCGACGCGGGCTTCCACCTCGTCCGGCGCGGCCTTGAGCGTAGCGGCGACATGCTTCAGCGCCTCCTCGCGGCCGACCAGCCACTGCCGTGCAGCTTCGCCGGTCAGTGCCTCGATCCGCCGCACGCCGGAGGATACCGCGCTTTCGGAGATGATGCGGAACAGGCCGATGTCGCCCGTGGCGCGCACATGGGTGCCGCCGCACAATTCGACCGAGTAATTGCGGCCCTTGCCGCCCCAGTCGCCCCGGCCCATGGAGAGCACGCGGACTTCCTCGCCATATTTCTCGCCGAACAGCGCCATGGCGCCGGCCTCGATGGCTTCGTCCGGGCTCATCAGCCGGGTGGAGACTTCCTCATTGTGGCGGATCTCGCCATTCACCTCGGCCTCGACCGCGGCGATTTCCTCCGCCGTCAGCGGCTTGGGGTGGGAGAAGTCGAAGCGCAGCCGGTCTTCCGCAACCAGCGAGCCCTTCTGCGTCACATGGTCGCCCAGATGGTTGCGCAGCGCGGCGTGCAGCAGATGCGTGGCGGAGTGATTGGCACGGATGCGATCGCGCCGTTCGGCATCCACCTTCAGCCGCACCGTATCGCCCACGGCGATGCTGCCGCTTTCGACGCGGCCCTGCATGGCATGCAGCCGGCCCAGCGGCTTGCTGGTCCCGCTGACCACGATCGACAGGCCGTCTTCGCCCAGGATCGTGCCGCTGTCGCCCGCCTGGCCGCCGCTTTCGCCGTAGAACGGCGTCTGGTTGGTGAGCACGGCCACTTCGCTGCCGGCATTCGCCCGCTGCACTTCCTGCCCGTCCACCACCAGCGCGACCACGCGGCCTTCGCCGTCATGGGCCGCATAGCCGGTGAACTCGGTGGAATCTTCGCGCTCGGCAATGTCGAACCACACTTCGCCATCGGCGGCCGCACCGGAGCCCTTCCACGCGGCGCGGGCGGCGGCCTTCTGCTGTTCCATGGCGGCATCGAAGCCGGGCCGGTCCACCTCGATCCCGCGGGGACGCAGGGCATCGACGGTGAGATCGTAGGGGAAGCCATAGGTGTCATAGAGCTTGAACGCCGTGTCGCCCGGCAATTCGTCGCCCGAGCCCAGCCCCACCGTCGCCTCATCGAGCAGGCGCAGGCCTTTCTCCAGCGTCTGGCGGAAGCGGGTTTCCTCGCGCTCCAGCACTTCCTGGATCAGCGCCTGCGCGCGTGACAGCTCGGGATAGGCCTGGCCCATCTCCGTGACGAGTTCGGGCACCAGGCGGTGCATCAGGGGGCGGCTGGCGCCCAGCAGATGCGCATGGCGCATGGCGCGGCGCATGATCCGCCGCAGCACATAGCCGCGCCCTTCGTTGGACGGCAGCACGCCATCGGCGATAAGGAAGCTGGTGGAGCGCAGGTGATCGGCGATCACCCGGTGGCTGGCCTGCTGCGCGCCTTCGGCCTTCACGCCGGTGAGGTCCTCCGACGCCCCGATCAGCGCGCGGAAGGTGTCGATATCGTAATTGTCATGCACGCCCTGCATCACCGCGGCGATGCGTTCCAGCCCCATGCCCGTGTCGATGCTGGGGCGCGGCAGTTCGGTGCGGATGCCGTCGGCCATCTGGTCGAACTGCATGAACACCAGGTTCCAGATCTCGATGAAGCGATCGCCATCCTCGTCCGGCGATCCGGGCGGGCCGCCGGGGATGTGATCCCCATGGTCATAGAACACTTCGCTGCACGGGCCGCAGGGGCCGGTGTCGCCCATGGACCAGAAATTGTCGCTGGTGGCGATGCGGATGATCCGCTCTTCCGGCAGGCCGGAAATCTTGCGCCACAGGGCGAAGGCTTCATCGTCATCGTGATAGACGGTGACGCTGAGCCGGTCCTTCGCCAGGCCCCATTCCTTCACCAGCAGGGTCCAGGCGTGGAGGATCGCCTGTTCCTTGAAGTAATCGCCGAAGGAGAAATTCCCCAGCATTTCGAAGAAGGTGTGGTGCCGCGCGGTGTAGCCCACATTGTCCAGATCATTGTGCTTGCCGCCGGCGCGCACGCATTTCTGGCTGCTGGTGGCGCGCGGTGCGGGCGCGGCTTCCAGCCCCGTGAAGACGTTCTTGAACGGCACCATGCCCGCGTTCACGAACATCAGCGTGGGATCGTTATAGGGGACGAGCGGCGCGGACGGACGCACGGCATGCTCGTTGGCCGCGAAGTATTCGAGGAAACTGCGGCGAATATCGTTGGTTGAGTTCATCGTGCCTAGCGAATTAGGGCCGGCAAGCGCCCACGACAAGCCGATTAAGCGCGTAGCAGTGTCCGGCGGGTTTGATCAGCGGCAATCAGCCCTTGCGCGCGCTGACGATCCACGCCGCGGCGCGGAGAACGACGAGCCCTTCGTGCAGATTGCGGCGCGCGAGCGCGCGAATGGAATCGAATAGCTCTTCCCTCTCCGCGGCAGGCATTTCAGCAAGGCTGCGCGCGGCCGGGCCGATGACCGAGTAATAAGCGACCGTGTCCTCAACGGGATCCTCGCCGCCGCCGACCACCATGCCGAAATCGACCGGTTCGAAGCGGCAGTCCTGCCAGCCCCCGGCGTTGAGGATCGCTTCCACATGCGCGGGATCGGCGAAGGCGAAGGGGCCGGCAGCATGCGGATCGCGCGGGGCCTCAGCCTGCGGGAGCAGCCGGTTCACTTCGGTGAAGAAGGGGTTGTCCGCCGGATCGCGGAAGCAGGAAAACAGCAGCCGCGCCTCCGGCGCAGCCAGCGCGGCCAGATTGGCGAAGGCCGCCGGCGGATCGGCAAAGAACATCACGCCGTGGCGGGAGACGAGCAGGTCGGGCGCGAAGCCCGGCGCGGGCCGCCAGCGGGCGGCATCCCCCTCGGCAAAAGAAACATTGGCGAGATTAGCCCCGCGCTCCTGCGCGATCGCGACAAGCGCGGGCGAGACATCCACGCCGAGGATCTGCGCGGCAGGGGCAGCGCGGCCCAGCGCGAGCGACAATTCGCCGGCGCCGCAACCAATATCCAGCGCTTGCCGGAAGCCTGCCTGATGGATGCGGCCGAGCAATTGCTCCGTCAGTGCGCCGAAGCTTCGGTCGGTCCGGCGCCACTCGGCCGCCCAGATCTCCCCGGTCTTGCCCGACCATTCATGCACCTGCGCCACTCGCATTCCCCGCTTCGATCAGAAGCGGCAAAGTAGCAGGCAGGCGGTGGAAAGAAAGCACACAGAAATGGGCAGAAGCCAGACGCGGAGAAGCCGGCGCAGGCCCCGCAGGGTGTTCCGCGCCGGCTCCGGTTCCGCAAGCACATCCGCCCTCACCGGACGGATGGCTTCTTGAGGATCAGCTGTCGGGTTCCGCGTCCGGGCCCGTCATCATCTCCTCGGCGACGGCATCGGTGCGGCTGCGGATCGCAGCTTCCAACCTGTCGCAAATCTCGCGATTTTCCTTGAGGTAGGTCTTGGCGTTCTCCCGGCCCTGGCCGATGCGGATGCTGTCATAGCTGAACCAGCTGCCCGACTTTTCCACCAGGCCCGCCTTCACGCCGAGATCGAGGATCTCGCCGATCTTGGAAATGCCTTCGCCATACATGATGTCGAATTCCACCTGCTTGAACGGCGGAGCGACCTTGTTCTTCACCACCTTCACGCGGGTGGAGTTGCCGATGATATCGTCCCGATCCTTGATCTGGCCGGTGCGGCGGATATCGAGGCGGACGGAGGCGTAGAACTTCAGCGCATTGCCGCCGGTGGTGGTTTCCGGATTGCCGTACATCACGCCGATCTTCATGCGCAGCTGGTTGATGAAGATCACCATGCACTTGGACCGGCTGATCGAACCGGTGAGCTTGCGCAGCGACTGGCTCATCAGTCGGGCCTGCAGGCCGACATGGCTATCGCCCATCTCGCCTTCGATCTCGGCCCGGGGCACCAGCGCGGCGACCGAGTCCACCACCAGCACGTCGATCGCGTTGGAGCGTACCAGCGTGTCAGTGATTTCCAGCGCCTGTTCGCCCGTATCCGGCTGCGAGACGATGAGCTCGTCGATATCGACGCCCAGCTTGCGGGCATAGACCGGGTCCAGCGCGTGTTCGGCATCGACGAAGGCCGCAGTGCCGCCGGCCCGCTGCGCTTCGG
The DNA here is from genome assembly GCF_003569745.1 of Altererythrobacter sp. B11. NCBI lineage: Bacteria > Pseudomonadati > Pseudomonadota > Alphaproteobacteria > Sphingomonadales > Erythrobacteraceae > Altererythrobacter > Altererythrobacter sp. B11. The sequence goes on along the minus strand of NZ_AP018498.1, from coordinate 1,813,829 downwards.
CAATCACATGCAGCGCCAGCGTCGTCTTGCCCGAGCTTTCCGGTCCGAACACTTCGATCACGCGACCCTTGGGCAGGCCGCCCACGCCGAGGGCAATGTCCAGCCCCAGCGAGCCGGTGGAGATCGCCTCCACCTGCATGGCTTCCTTCTGGCCCAGCTTCATTGCCGAACCCTTGCCGAACGCCCGATCAATCTGCGCGAGTGCGGCGTCGAGCGCCTTCTGACGGTCCACGTTAGCTTCCTTGCCTTCTACCAGTTTCAGACTCGCCGCCATGACATGGCCTCCGTCAGTTTCCTAGAGCTGCCTGCCAACTCTTCAACTGGCGCCTTCGTATTCCATTTGTTCTACGAGAACAAGGGGGGAACGAAATTTTTCCGTCATGGCCGGACAGGCATTGCGCTCCAGCGGAGCGTGCGGCGGCTGCCCGCCGGCACCGTCACCTCTTGCACCAGCTCTCCATCCTTGACGGAAACCTTCAATCCTTCGAGCTTCCATTCCCGCGGTGATCCGGCGGTGAGGCGAACGGTAACCGGGCTGCGACCGGCATTGCCGATGGTGATTTGCGTGGCGAGGCCATCCGCAGGGCTTGTGTCGGTCGTACGGCACTGGGTGAAGACGGAGGACGCCGGGCCAAGCTCGACTTCGACATCCTGCCCGCTGGCATGGTCGCGCAGGCGCGGTTCGCCGACGAATTGCTCACCACTGTCCGAAGGCTCGAAGAAGCTGATTCCGCCCATCGGCAGCGCCACGCCGAGGCCGTGGCGCTTGTCGTTCACGGTGGCGAACAGGCGGGTGGCGGGCTGCACCGCATCCTCCAGCGTGCCGGGTTCGCAGCGCGCGGTGTAGAGCATCCGGCCGCGCACCTCTTCGCGCTGCAGGAAAGCCACCTGCTTGAGGCTCTTGGCGGAGACGGTCACGGGTTCGGGAACGCGGTAGAGCTTGAGATCGCCCACATCCTCTTCCCGGGCGACCATGCCCGCGGCCGACTGCATCACCTTGGGCGCGATGCGCGCGCCGGTGACCACGATGGCCGCATCCATCGCCATCGGAGCGATCCCCGGCGGCGGGGGCGCTGGCGGTGGTGGTGGCGGCATGCTGCCGGCGGAAGTGCTGCCGAGCGGATAGCAGGTGAGCGACAGGGGCCGCGCCTGCGGGGGCTCGGCCAGCGAGGCGAAATCGCTCTCGACATTGAGCCGCCCTGCCACCACCAGCAGCTCCGCATCCGGGAAGCTCTGCCCATTGTCGTTGAGCAAGGTCAGCCAGCTGAGCAGGCGCAGGCGCGTGTCCGCCTTCCGGCGACCGCCCTCCTCCAGCGTGGCGACATAATGCGCCTGCCAGTCGAAGCCCCAGGCGATGTAGCTGAGCTGCACCGTATAGGTGCCGCCCGTGGGGTCGCGCGTGTCCAGCGTGAACACCGGCTGCGCCGAAAGTCCCGGCGGGACATGGGCGAAGCTCAGCGTCTCCGGCAGGCCGGCGCAGCGCACTGCCTCGAACCCCGCCTCCGTTTCCAGCACCAGCCCGCCATCGGCACGGGTGCGGACCACCGCCTGCTCGCTCTCCTGCCCGCCGGTGGCGGGGTTGGTGCGCGTGATGGTCACGCGATTGCCCAGCGTCCCGTCCACCAGCGCGGCGGGGCTGAGCAGGTCGGCGTTACGGTTCTTCTCGATCGTGCCGCCCGGCAGGCCGGTGACGATGGCGCTCACCGCCACCATGCCTTCCGCAACGCCGGTGAAGCGGATGGTCGATTCGCCCGGCGGCAATGTGACGGTGCGCGTTTCGGTGATCACCGCAAAGCCGAGGGGGTTGTACCGGTCGAGCGTCTCATCCTCGCTCCGGTCCGGATCGCGATAGATGGTAACGGCGAGATGCTGCGGGGCGGAGGCTTCCACCGCCTCGCGCGCGGAGGCTGGCGCCCACAGCACCGCGCAGCCCAGCGCCAGCGCGACCGCGCGTCTGCAGGGGGCAAGAGAACCGGCGCCCCGGCGCATCGGCTCAATACCGCGTTTCGTAGGTGACCCGCACGATCCGCTTGCCGTTCGCCGGCACGCTGATCGTGTATTTGCGCTGGTCGGCATTGATCTGCTCACCCGGCACATCCTCGCTGGTGATGCGATAATCGCGCCGCCACCAGCCGTGGTCGAGCCCCGCCTGGGTCAATTCCACCTCCACCGGCGCAGGCTTCGCATTGGTAAGGGTGTAGCGCATGGTGGTGCGATAGAATTCGACCGCGCGCTCCTTCTCCACTTCGCGTGCCACCACCCCGTTCTCGATCACGCGATAGCGGGCGCTGCGCTCATATTCGGCGGAGGGGATGCGGTCGCGGCTTTCCACTTCGGCCTGCACGAAGACATCGAAGGCATCGCCCGTGGTGAGGGCAAGTTCGCTGCCCATGGGCGTGTGGCCGATGGCGCTTTCGCCGATGAATTGCGGGCTGCCCTGCGCATCGCGCTGATAGAAGCGGACCGTGCCCGCCGGCAGCGCATCGCCCAGCCCGCCCTGGCGTGAGCTGGAAAAGGCGATCTGGCTGGTGGCGTTCACCGGCGCATCGTCGGAAACGAGCCAGTCCACCGTGCGGCCATAGATCTTGCGCGCAGGCACGCCCTCCACATCGAGAAAGCCGACCTGCTTCGTCTGGGCGTTGGCGATCGTGGTGCGCCCGGCGATCGGATAGAGATAGAAATCCCCCAGCTGTTCCCGATCTGCGGTTTCGGTGCCGGGCACCATGCGTGCGGTGCGGCCGGGTTGGAACGGCCGCTGCGCCGCCTGCATCATGGGCGATCCCGCCACCAGCAACGTGTTGGTCTGATTGAAAGTAGTGCCGGTGGAATTGCTCAGCGTCACCCAGCCCTGCATGTTCACCCGCCCCTGTGCCTCGTCATAGAGGGCGACATAGTCTGCCGCCCAGCCGAGGCCCGGGGTGAGATAGCGGATGGAAGCCGGGCGGCGCCCGGCCCGCTGGCTGTCCAGCGTCACTGACAGCGTCGGCCGCGCGCGCAGATTGGCGGGCACTTCGTCAAAGATCACGCGAACCGGCAGCCCGTCGTCACGCAGCACTTCGATGTGATCGCCCACCTGCAGCACCACACCGCCGGCGGTGGACAGCACCTTCGCCCTTTCGCGCGTTTCCACCCCGGTGGCCGGATTGGTGCGCAGCAGGGTGACCGTCTGGCCGATGGCCTTTTCCATCATCTTGCCCGGCGTCAGCAGGTCGAAATCGAAGTTCTGCTCGATGATCGCCGTGCCATCCGCGGCGAAGCCGAGCGTTTCGGGCCGGATCTGGGCGGACACATCGGGGAAGGCGATCGTGCTGCGGCCCGCGGGAATGTCCAGCTGGCGGACATCCTGCACCAGCGCGATGCCGTTGTTGTAGATCGTCACCGACAGATCGCCCTGGGCGGAGCGGGCGGCATCGGGCGAGGCGGCTTGCGCCAGCGCGGCCGCGGGGGAAAGGGCGGCGGCGGAAACGGCCAGCAGGGCCAGGCGGTGCAGTCTCATCTTCTCTCCCCCCACGGACAACGGTGAGCGCCATGCTGCGCCCCGCCGGTTTATGCCGGCTTAACGCCCGGCGCCTTCACCGGCGATTTGCGCGCAGCGCCTGTTCCACCTTCTGGGCGATCTGTTGCACGCTGAACGGCTTGGCGATGAAATGCATCCCGTCGATGTCGATTTCGCGACGGAGTTGTTCCTCGGCATAGCCGGACATGAACAGCACCGGCAGCCGTGGATGGAGCTTGCGGATCTCGCGCGCCATGGCCGGGCCGTCCATGCTCGGCATCACCACATCGCTCACCACCAGGTCGAATTCCTCGCCCGACTGGATGAGCTCCACCCCTTCTTCGCCGTCACTCGCGGTCACCACCGCATAGCCCTGCCGCGCCAGCGCGCGTTCGGCCACGGCGCGCACCATGTCCTCGTCCTCCACCAGCAGGATGCGCCCGCCGCCGGACCATTCGCGGGTCTCTTCGTCTTCCTCCGCCTCCACCTTGAGCCGTTCCTCCTCGCTCATGTGGTGGACGGGAAGATAGATGGTGAAGCGGGCCCCGCGGATCGCGCCGTCGGGGAATTTGGCGTTGTCCGCGAAGATGAACCCGCCCGATTGCTTGACGATGCCATAGACGGTGGAAAGGCCCAGTCCGGTGCCCTTGCCCACTTCCTTGGTGGTGAAGAAGGGTTCGAATATCTTGGACAGATGCTCGGGCGCGATGCCGCCGCCGGTGTCCTCCGCGATCAGCACGGTGTAGTCGCCCGCGGGAATGATCTCGCTGCCCATGCGGCGGATGTCGATCGCTTCCACCCGGCGCGTGGAAAAGCTCAGCGTGCCATGGGCATGTTCGCCGTGCTTGGCCTGGATCGCATCGCGCGCGTTGACGGCGAGGTTGATGATCACCTGCTCCAGCTGGCGCGGATCGGCGCGCACCGGCCCCAGATTGCGGTCGTGATGCGTCCGCAGCGTGATCTTGGCGCCCAGCAGGCGCTTCAGCAGCTGCGAAACCTCTGCCAGCACATCGGGCAGTTGCAGCACTTCGGGCTGCAGCGTCTGCTGGCGGGAAAAGGCCAGCAACTGCCGGGTCAGGCTGGCCGCGCGGTTGGAATTGGCGCGGATCTGCTGGATATCGTCATAATCGCTGTCGCCCGGCGTGTGGCGCAGCAGCATGAGATCGCAATAGCCGATGATCGCGGTGAGCACATTGTTGAAGTCGTGCGCCACGCCCCCGGCCAGCTGGCCCACCGCCTGCATCTTGGTGGCCTGCGCCACCTGCCGCCGCAGCCGCGTTTCCTCCGTGGTATCGGCAAGGCTCAGCAGCACCGCCGCCTCTCCCAGCCCGCGCACGCCTGCAAGGCCGAGCGAAACCGGTTCGTCCGGCTCGCGGCGCAGCCGCACGGCAATGTCCCCGCTGGAGGCCGGCCCCTGGGCGTAACGGCGCACCGCATCGGACAGGGCCGTCTTGTCCTGCCGCACCACCAGATCGGACGGATAGGGCGGCACCCCCTTGGCATCCACGCCCGCGGCACGGCGGAATGCCGGATTGGCGAACAGGAAATGGCCGTCCCGATCGGTCATGGCGAGGCCAAGCGGCAATTGTTCCAGCAGGCCTTCCAGCTGCGGCGTCTGGCCCGACACTTCCGTGCCCCAGCCGCCGAAGCCGGCCGCACTGTCGAGCAGCAGCATCAGCACCGGGACTTCCGCCGCCGGCTGCGGCGCCTCCGGATCGGCCAGCGGCACCTGCAGCAGCATCTGCGGCGATCCCTTGCGGCCTTCGCGCGCGAAATAGATCCGGTCCCGCTCATCGGCGCGCAGCAGCGACACGAACTCCTGCCCGGTGAGGCTGGCGGTCTCGTCTCCGCAGGCGCGGCGGGCAAAGCCGCGGCTGACCGTGCGGATGGCGCCATCGGCCCCAACCAGCGCCACTTCGATTCCGGCGGCGCTCAGCATCGCGCCCAGCATGCCGCTGATCTGCGCGCCCATGCCCTGCAGCGGTTCCGAACGCGCCACGGGCGTGAAGCGCCACACCAGATATTCATCGGCCCGGCCCGCCCGCTGCGCGCTGGCGGTCCATGTCTGCCGCTCGTCGGCGATGGTGAATTCGGCGCACTCCCCGTCGCGCCAGGCGGCGCGAGCGGAGCGGCTCAGCAATTCGGAGGAGGCCCCGTCCACCGGCAGGCGCGGCGGCGCGTAGCCGGAGCCGAACCAGAGTTCATAGGCAGCATTGGCACACACCAGCCGATTGGCGCGATCGGTGATGGCAACGGCGCAACCGGGCTGCTCGATCGCACAGGCGGTCACCGACCAGTCGGTGATCTCGGCAGCAGCGGCATCCAGCGGCACAGCATGGCGCCGCGCGGAAGCAAAGGCCACCAGACCCAGCACCACCAGTCCGCCCGCATAGGCCAGCGTCACCAGCGCGCTGGCGGTGACGAGCTGGATCATGGCGATGCTCGCCAGCACCGCCGCCGCCACGGCCAGCGTATCCGTCAGCGGCCTTGAACCCTGCTGGACGGTAAATCCCAGTCGCTTGATACTCATTCCGCGGGAAGGCGAGCAAAGCGCCCTGGGCGCCGCGTCCATCTGCGCGCGATGATCAAGCGCCACACGAGGCTGGAGACCAGATAGCCCAGCGCCGCAGAAGTGACCGACAGCACCACGAAGCCGAAGGCGGTGACGCCCGCCGTTTCAAGGAACCAGCCGAAGCTCTGCCACCGCCCGCTCTGGATCTCGCCATGCGCGACGCCGCCCGTCACCGCATCGATCTTCAGCACGAAACGGCCGACCTTGTTGGCCGTCAGCAGCCAGAACGGCAGCGTAAAAGGATTGGTCACGAAAGTGACCAGCGCGGCGAGCGGCACATTGGCCCGCGCCGGCAGGGCGAGGAAAGCGGCGAGGAAGATCTGGCCCACCGGCACGATGAAGCCTGAAAACAGCCCCAAAGCCACACCGCGCGGCACCGAACGGCGCGTGAAGCGCCACAGTTCAGGGCTGAGGAAGCGATGCGCGATGGGCGCAAGGAAGCGATTGCCCGCAAGCTCTTCCCGCGTGGGCATTTTGGGCACCCTGCGCCTGAGCCATCTGCCGATCCCGCCAGCCATCGCGCGTTCCATACACCTTTCGCCTCCACGAAAAAGAGGCGCCTAAACCAGTAAGGACAAACCGCCGCTTAACAGCGGCTAATCGCAAAAAGATCAGCCGCGTTCGCGCATCAGGCGCGCCTTGTCGCGCTGCCAGTCGCGTTCCTTGATCGTGTGGCGCTTGTCATGCGTCTGCTTGCCCTTGGCGAGCGCCAGCTCCACCTTGGCGCGGCCGGTGGAATTGAAATAGATGCTGAGCGGAATCAGCGTCATGCCCTTGCGCTCCACCGCGCCCAGCAGCTTCTCGATCTCGCGCCCGTGCAGCAGCAGCTTGCGCGGCCGCTTCGGCTCGTGATTGAAGCGATTGCCGTGGCTGAATTCGGGGATATTGGCGTTGACCAGCCAGGCTTCCCCGTCGCGCACTTCGGCATAGCTTTCGGCGATGGAGCCTTCGCCAAAGCGCAGGCTCTTCACCTCCGTGCCGGACAGCGCGATCCCCGCTTCGAATTTCTCTTCGATGAAATAGTCGAACCGCGCCCGCCGGTTCTCGGCGACGGTCTTCTGCTTGTCGAAGGTGGAGGGTTTGGGACGCGCCATAGGGAAGCCGCATGTAGGGGCGGGCGCGGCGAAACGAAAGGCCCGCCCGCCGCGCCGCGCGAAATCAGATCAGCCCCAGCCCTTTCAGCGCCGCATCCACCGCATCGCGCCCCGCCTGGCTGCAGGGTGCCAGCGGCAGGCGCACCTCGTCATCGAACCAGTCGTGCAGGCGCGACAGGGCGTATTTAGTGGGCGCGGGGCTGGCATCGGCGAACAGGGCGCGGTGCAGCGGGAACAGCCGCTCGTGCAGGTCGCGCGCAAGGGCGAAATTGCCGTCCGCACAGGCGGCGTGGAAGGTGGCGCACAGTTTCGGCGCCACATTGGCCGTCACCGAAATGCAGCCGGTCTGGCCGAACGCATAGCCGCCCAGTGCCAGCGGATCGTCGCCCGAAAGCTGGCAGAACTGCGGCCCTGCCCCCATCCGATGTGCGGTAATGCGGGTGAGATCGCCGCTGGCATCCTTGATTGCCACGATCTTGTCCGGAAAGCGCCGGTGAAGCTCCACCACGGTCTCGGCCGAGATATCGGTCACCGTGCGGCCGGGCACATTGTAGAGCACGATCGGCAGATCGCTCCGCTCCGCCAGATAGGAAAAATGCGCCAGCAGCCCCGCCTGGCTGGGTCGATTGTAATAGGGCGCCACGATCAGCGCCGCATCGGCCCCCGCATCGGTCGCCTCGCGAATGTGCCACAGCGCCGTCTGCGTATCGTTGCTGCCGCAGCCCGCGATCACCGGCACGCGCCCGGCCGCCTGTTCCGCGCAGAGCGAGATCACCCGGTGATGCTCGTCATTGTCGATGGTGGAGGCTTCGCCCGTGGTGCCGCAGGGCACCAGCGCGGAAGATCCGTTCTCCACCTGCCAGTCCACGAAGCGGCGAAACGCCGCCTCATCCACAACTCCTTGGCGAAAGGGCGTGGCAAGCGCCGGAATTGAACCAGAGAACATTTGCACCGCTCCCGCCTTGTCCTGTAACCAGAAGCTGGTGCCTCTGCAGAATCCGTGTGGAAAAGGCGCTCCGTTAAGCCCCTGATAAGGAGCCGGTCAACACTATGTCGTGCATGGTTCGCAGCACGCTCTTCACCGCCCTCCTCGCCTCCGCCTGTGCGGCGTCGGCCCCTGCCTATGCCGAAAGCGGCGATGACTACAAAGCCAGCGACTGGGACGAGGCGCGCGCCAATCTGGTCGCGCGCGAACCCGGGCGCATGGCGCCGGCCGTTTCGCGCTGGAGCACGCTGACCGCCAATTCCAACCTCAGCTTCAACGATTACACCGGCTTCCTGCTCTCCTATCCGGGCTTTCCGGATGAAAACCGCCTGCGGCTCTATGCCGAAGGGCGGCTGCGGGAAGAATTCGTCGATCCGCAATCGGCGCTGGCCTTTTTCGACCGCTATCCGCCGCTGACCAATTACGGCGTGGCCCATTATGCGCTGGCGCTGATGGCGGCGCGCCCGGCAGAGGCGGCCGCCGTGGCCCGCCAGGCCTGGCGCGGCGGGGAGATGAGCGACACCGCCGCCGCCTCGATCTTCGCCATGTATGGCGCAGGCTTCACCGCCGACGATCACGATGCCCGGATGGACGCGCTGCTGTGGCAGCGCGACCGCGCCGGGGCGGAGCGGCAGTTGCCGCGCACCTCGCCCGCACGGCAACCGCTGTTCCTCGCCCGCCTCGCGATCCTGCAGGGCGGCGATGGCGCGACCGTGGCGCCCGGCGCCCGCAACGACGCCGGCTATCTGTTCAACCGCAGCCGCGAATTGCGGCTGGAAGGCCGGCCGCAGGAAGCGGTGGCTCTCCTCGCCACCCGCCCCACCCTCTCCGCCCGGCCGTTCGACGAGACGGCGTGGGTGGGCGAATTGCTCAATGTCGCCAAGCTCGGCAGCGCGCGCTCGGCGCAGCAGATTGCCGCTTCGGTGGACGATGCATTCGCGCCGGGCGAGGATATCTCGGCCAAGAGCTATCGCTTGCGCGACGATTACACCTCGCTGATGTGGCTCGGCGGCACGCGTTCCCTGTGGGAACTGAACGACCCGGCCAGCGCCGCGCCGCTGTTCTATCGCTACGGCGCCGCCGCGCAGACGGCGCAGACCCGGTCCAAGGGCTTCTACTGGGCCGGCCATGCCGCCCGGCTGGCCGGCAACGAAGGCGACGCGCGCCGCTATCTGGAAATGGCCGCCGCCTATCCGGATCGATTTTACGGGCTGATGGCGCTGAAGGATCTCGGCCGCCCGCTCCCCGCCTTTGCCGATGCGCCGGCCGCCACGCCCAGTGCGGCCGAGCGCGCCGCCTTCCGCGCGCAGCCGCTGACCGCAGCTGTGACCGAAGTCGCCCGCGATGCGCCGTGGAGCCAGGGCATCCGCTTCTACCGCGCGATCGCCGATCAGGCCGAGACGGAAGAACAGCATGTGCTGGTGGCCGAACTGGCGCGCGACATCGGCCGCCGCGACCTGGCGGTGAACCTGCTCGATGCCGCAGCCTCCCACGGCTATCGTGGCTTCACCCGCATCGGCTTCCCCACGCTGGTGCCGCCGCAGGGCACGGACTGGACGATGGTCCACGCCATCGCCCGGCAGGAAAGCCAGTTTGCCCAGAACGCCATCAGCCATGCCGGCGCGCGCGGCCTGATGCAGCTGATGCCGGCCACCGCGCAGGAAGAGGCGGGCAAGGCGGGGATCACCTATCTCTCCGCCTCGCTGGTGGAAGACCCGTCCTACAATCTGCGGCTGGGCAGCAATCATTTCCAGCGGCTCTATGCCCGCTACGGCAGCTATCCGCTGGCGATCGCGGCCTACAATGCGGGGCCGGGCAATGTGAACAAATGGCTGAGCCAGAATGGCGATCCGCGCACCGGCGCGGTGAAGTGGCTGGACTGGATCGAGCAGATCCCCTTCTTCGAGACGCGCAATTACGTGCAGCGCGTGCTGGAAAACGCCGTGGTCTATGAAGCGCTCTATCCGGACAAGGCGAGTGCCGGCCGCCCGCGGGCGCTGGATGATTTCCTCCGCTGACAGCCGCTGATTCCGCGTTGAAACCCGCCACCAATCCGATCACCCCAGCCGGCATTGCCGCGCTGAAGGCGCGCTATGACCATCTGCTCGGCACCGAGCGGCCGGCAATCGTGGAGATCGTCAGCTGGGCGGCGGGCAATGGCGACCGCAGCGAGAACGGCGATTACCTCTATGGCCGCAAGCGCATGCGCGAGATCGACCGCGAACTCGCCCATCTCGCCCGGCGCATGAAGGCGGCCAAGGTCATCGATCCGGCAGAGCAGCCCGACCGCACCCGCGTGTGGTTCGGCGCCACCGTCACCATCGCGGACGAGGATGACGCGGAGCGGACGCTCACGCTGGTGGGGGATGACGAGCAGGATGCCGCTGCCGGGAAAGTGGGTTGGAGCGCCCCCATCGCCCGCGCCCTACGCGGCGCCGGCATGGGCGATCTGCGCACCGTGCGCCTGCCCACGGGGGAGAAGGAATGGGAAGTGGTTGCGATCAGCTATCCCGGCTGACCACCTTGCCGTTCACCCGCGCCCGGCCCCGCGCCAGATCATAGGTCACCACACCGCCGCCGTTGCGCTTGCGGTTCTTCCACGCCCAATGTTCCAGCGAATGCTTCGCATCGTGCCGGCCATGCTCCCAATGGGTCTGCACCGTGAGCCGGGAAAATTCGTAATCCTTGGACTGGGTTTCGAACATCTCGCCCCGGTTGATCAGGTGGACGACGCTGATCGTCCCTTCCGGCCGGCACTGGGCCAGCAGCCGCGCATCGGGATCGTCGCGCAGTTCCGGCGGCAGCTTGCCGACCAGCCGCGCGGCCGCCGCGCGCATGTCCAGCAACTGCCGTTCCATGTCGGTGTTCATCCGGGTCCGGCTGGAATAGCGGATGTCCTTTTCCCGCTGCAGCACGTCGGCCAGTGTCTCAGGCATCGCCCCGCGGGCGCTGAACAGATCCACCTGGAAGGCGATGGCATCCCCGGGAACCTTGTTGTCCAGCACATATTGCAGCGGCGTGTTGGAGACGAGGCCGCCATCCCAGTAATAGTCGCTGCCGATCTTCACCGGCGGGAAGCCCGGCGGCAGCGCGCCGCTGGCCATGATATGCTCCGGCCGGATTTCGATCTGGCGGCTGTCGAAATAGGCGAAATTGCCGGTCACGACATTCACCGCGCCCACGCTGAACCGCACGCCATCATTGTTGAGGCGTTTGAAATCCACCAGTTCCAGCAGCGTCTCGCGCAGCGGCGCCGTGTCGTAGAAGCTGATCGCCTCATCCCCGCCGGGCGGGCTGGCGAAGGGCGGCGGGAAGCGCGGGGTGAAGAAGCCGGGGGCACCGGACAGCGCCGTGGTGGCGGCGGACGCCTCGTTGAACCAGCGCCGCCCGATGCCTTCGGGCGAGGGCCATTCGAACGTCACCAGGCTCGACACCCGATCCCAGAAGGTGCGCAGCTTCTCCAGCCGCTCCTCCGGGGGATTGCCGGCGATGATCGCGCAATTGATCGCACCGATCGACATGCCGGCCACCCATTCGGGCGCATGGCCATGCTCCTCCAGCGCTTCGAACACGCCGGCCTGATAGGCGCCCAGCGCGCCCCCGCCCTGCAGGACGAGATAGACGGGCTCATGCTGCGATTCAGCGCGGGTCGTTCTGGCCATGCGTGCAATGTGATGCGTCTTATGCTGCAATGCAACACGCGAACCCCTGCAAACCGCTTGGCCGCGGGTCCCCGCCCGGCTAGGCCAAGGTCAGGAGGTTGGCACCATGGCCGAGATCGTAAACCTGCGCATGGCCCGCAAGGCTGCCCGCCGCGCCGGGAAAGAAGCCGAAGCCGCGCAGAACCGCGCCCGCTTCGGCCAGAGCAAGGGCGCCACAGCGCAGGCGAAGGCCGAACGGGATGGCATCGCCCGCACTCTCGACGGCGCCCGGCTGGACCGCGACTGATGCGCACCACCTCGGAGGACGCCACCGTCCGCCTGTACCGGCTCGACGGCCAAAGCGAAGGCGGCGCTGCCGAAACCCTGTTCTACGGCCCCCTCGCCGAAGCCATGCGCATCGCCGCGCAGCAGAGCGAGGAAGAGCAGGAAACCCTCTTCCTCGCCACCGACAACGACGTGGTCGCCTATCTCGACCTGCTGGAGGGCTGAGCGGCCCCACTTTGCGCTGGGCTCGGGGCGGGATATGGAGCGGGGGATGCGTCGCTTGATAATCGCCCTGCTGCTTGCCGCTGTGTCGGTTCCGCTCGCGGCGAAGGACAGCCTTGGCGTGTTCAGCGATTGGGCGGCGTTCCGTGATCCGGGGGTGCCGCGCTGCTATGCGATTGCGGCGGCGGAGGAATCCGCGCGAGACTATGCGCCCTATGCCAGCGTGGGCACCTGGCCGGCGCGCAAGCTGCGGGGGCAGGTCCATTTTCGCCTGTCCCGCTCGCTCGCCCCTTCTGCCACGATCACGCTGCGCATCGGGAACAGCCGCTTCCGCCTGGTCGGCGGCGGGGGGGATGCCTGGGCGGAGGATCAGCGGATGGATGCGGCGATCGTCGCGGCGATGCGGGCGGAAACGCGCATGTGGATCACCGCCCGCGACAGCGCGGGGCGGCGCTTTTCCGACAGCTACAGCCTGGCGGGCGCTGCGACCGCGATGGATGCCGCCACGGTGGGCTGCGCGCGCATCGGCTGAAACGAAAACGGGCCGGGAGATCGCTCTCCCGGCCCGCTCTCAGCCTGTCAGATTGGCAAGCGCTTAGAAGCGCCAGCCCACCGCGGCCACGATCTGGTGACGATCGGTGTCGAGGTCGAACCGGTCGCTATCGGGGATGTTCTCGGCTTCGAAGTCGAGTTCACCCTTGCTGTAGTTGGAATAGCGATATTCCAGGCGACCGAAGGCGTTGGAACCGAACTTCTGTTCCACACCGGCGCCCAGACGGAAGCCGTCCGCGTCGAGGTGGGTGCGATAGTCCGTGTCACCATCGGTGCCGACATAGTTGAAGCGCGCGTTGGTGTAGCCAGCCTTGGTGTAAAGCATGGTCTGCGGGGCCAGCTTGAAGCCGGCGCGTGCGCCCACATAGATGTCGCGGCCAGCGTCAACGCGGCCGAGCCCGAAGGTCTCGAAATCGTTGTCATAGTCGGAATCGGCGGTGGAATCGGTCAGTTCCGCTTCCGCACCGAGGACGAAGTTGCCGAAATCCATGTCGTAACCAATGGCGCCGCCATAGGTCAGGCCTTCGACGCTCTCGTCGCGATCCACGTTGAAATCGTCGTCCTGCGTGCTGCCGGCCTTGTTGATGTCATAGCCTGCGATGCCTGCAACCCAGGGACCGGAGAAATCGGAATCCTGAGCGAAAGCCGGCGTAGCGACTGCCGCCATGGAACCGGCGGCGATCAGTGCGAGACCCTTTTTCATCGTTGTACTCCATTCACTTCTAAGTTCGCGGCCATGCGCCGCGGACCCCTCAAATGGTGACGATTGGTCGAAAGTTTCATGAACGTAACACAACGAAAAACGTGATGTTTTTCTGCAACACATTTGGCGACGAACTGTTGCTGCAATGCGATAGGATGCGGGAACATATTGCGGCAGTGCAGCATTCGCGCGGGATCGCGGGTGCTGGCGTGTGTTGCGCGCGCTCATCTGGCGCGCGCGGGCCGCAGGCCCTATATGCCCGCCATGGCCGATACCGCATTGATGAGCATCCCCGGACAGGTTGATCCGGTTCCCGCCCCGCGTGAGATCACTCCGCGGGCCGATGGCCGTGTCGATCTGATGGGCCTGCCCCGCCCACGCATCGCCGAACTGCTGGCAGAAGCCGGGCTCGATGCGAAGCAGGCGCGGCTGCGCGCCAAGCAGGTGTTCCACTGGCTCTATCATCGGGGCGTGACGGATTTCGAGGCGATGACCGACATCGCCAAGACCATGCGCCCCTGGCTGGCGGAACGCTTCGTGATCGGCCGGCCCGAGGTTGTGGAAGCGCAGCATTCCACCGACGGAACGCGCAAATGGCTGCTGCGCACGGCGGACGGCCACGATTTCGAAACGGTGTTCATCCCCGATGCGGATCGCGGCACGCTGTGCGTTTCGAGTCAGGTGGGCTGCACGCTCAATTGCCGTTTCTGCCACACCGGAACCATGCGGCTGGTGCGCAATCTGACGCCGGGCGAGATCGTGGGCCAGGTCATGCTCGCGCGCGATGCGCTGGGTGAATGGCCCAAGGGCCGGATGGACATGCCCGAGGAGGAGACGGCGGCCGAATACAGCGCCGACGGCCGCCTGCTCACCAACATCGTGATGATGGGCATGGGCGAGCCGCTGTATAATTTCGACAATGTGCGCGATGCGTTGAAGCTGGTGATGGACGGGGATGGCCTCGCCCTCTCCAAGCGGCGGATCACGCTTTCCACCAGCGGCGTGGTGCCGATGATGGCGCGCTGCGGCGAAGAGATCGGCGTCAATCTCGCCGTCTCGCTCCATGCCGTGAGCAAGGAAGTGCGCGACGAGATCGTGCCGCTGAACCGCAAATACGGCATCGAGGAACTGCTGGAGGCCTGCGCCGCCTATCCCGGCGCCTCCAACGCCCGGCGCATCACCTTCGAATATGTGATGCTGAGGGACAAGAACGACAGCGACGAGGATGCGCGCGAGCTGGTGCGGCTGCTCAAGCAGTTCCGGCTGCCGGCCAAGGTGAACCTCATTCCGTTCAATCCCTGGCCAGGCGCGCCCTATGAATGTTCGACGCCGGAGCGGGTGCGCCGCTTCTCCGACATCGTCTTCGAAGCCGGCATCAGCGCCCCGGTTCGCACCCCGCGCGGGCGCGATATCGATGCGGCCTGCGGGCAGCTGCGCACGGCGGCGGAGAAAAAGAGCCGGGCCGAGCGCGACCGGGAAAGCACCGAAAGCGCCTGACCGGGCGCCCTGTTGGCCCGCAGTCAGAAAGCGGACCTATTTCAGCCAGATAGAACGCACACGCGTGTAAGAATCAACGGTTAGTCCCCGACGCCTCAACAGCTCTCAGGCGGGGAAATCACATGAATGAGCACACGAGGCTGAGCCTCTATACGGATGGTGACGTCGATACGAACCAGTCCGGCAACCGGTCCCTCGAATCCATCGTGCGGGAACGTTTCTCCCGCCGTGCGACCATGCTGGGCGGCCTGCGGGCAAGCGCCCTCGCCTTTCTCGGCACCGGCATGCTGGCCGCCTGCGGTGACGACGACAGCAAGACCCCGCCCGAAGGCCCGACCGTCAGCGCCGGCGAGAATGTGACCACCACCGCCGGCAAGATGGTGACGCTGAAGGGCACCGCCGGCAGCGCGGCCAGCGCGCGCTGGTCGCAGGATGGCGGCCCCGCGGTGCAGCTGATCGGCACCGGCGACACCGTGTCCTTCTTCGCGCCCGGTGTGGCCGAAGAGACCGAGCTGTCCTTCGTCTTCATCGGCACCAATGCGCAGAACATCTCCGGCACCGCGACCACCAAGGTCAAGGTGCAGCCGGCGGTGCTGGGCTTCACTGCCGTGCCGCACAGCCTGGAAGACCTGGTGGTGGTTCCCGAAGGCTATTCCGTCACCGTCATGACCCGCCTCGGCGATCCGCTGGCGGCCGGCGTCAGTGCCTATGCGAACGACGGGACCGACAGCAATTTTGCCCAGCGGATCGGCGACCATGGCGATGCGCTGCATTTCTTCGGCCTCTCCGCCAGCGGCACGCGCGACGAAAGCAATTCCGTCCGCGGCCTGCTGATGCAGAACCACGAGAATCTGAACGTCCAGTACCTGCACCCCGACGGCCCCACCGCCCCCGGCGGCGCCCGCCCGGCCGACGAAGCGCGCAAGGAGATCGAGGCGCATGGCGTTTCGGTCACCGAATATCGCGACAATGGGGACCGCAATTGGTCCTATGTGCAGGACAGCGCGTTCAACCGCCGCATCACGCCGATGACGGAGATGGAGCTGCACGGCCCCGCTGCCGGATCCTCCTTCATGGTCACCACCTTCTCCACCAACGGCACCAAGGGCCGCGGCACGATCAACAATTGCGCCAATGGCCACACCGGCTGGGGCACGGGCCTGACCTGCGAGGAAAATTGGGCCGGCTACTTCCTGCGCAGCGGCGACGATGGCTCGCGCACTCCGGCGGAACTCACCGCCCTGCGCCGCTATGGCGTGACGAGCAGCAGCGGCAATTACAGCTGGTCCAGCGTCGCTTCGTCCGATCCGATGTTCCGCAAGTGGGATGCCCGCGCCACCGGTGCGGATGCCACGCAGGATTATCGCAACGAGCCCAACCAGTATGGCTGGGTGGTCGAAATCGACCCCTATGATCCCACCAAGGCCCCGCGCAAGCGGACCGCGCTGGGCCGCATGGGCCATGAAGGCGCCTGGGTGAGCAATCTCACCGCCGGCAAGAAGGTCGCCGTCTATATGGGCGACGATTCGCGCGGCGAATATCTCTACAAGTTCGTGTCCGACGCCGCGTGGAGCGCCGCCGACGCCAATGCCACCGACCGTCTGGCCGTGGGCGACAAATATCTCGACAAGGGCACGCTCTACGTCGCGCAGTTCAACGCGGATGGTTCGGGCAAGTGGCTGCCGCTGGTGGCCGGGCAGGTCCCCGCCCGCCCGGCGGTGGGCGCCGATCCCGCCTATACCTTCGCCAACCAGGCGGACATCCTCGTCAACGCGCGCCTTGCCGCCGATGCCGTGGGCGCCACGCCGATGGACCGGCCGGAATGGACCGCGGTCCATCCCCAGACGGGCGAGGTCTATCTGACGCTCACCAACAGCAACGCCAGCGCGCGTCCGCTGAACGGCACCAATGCCGCTAACCCACGCCACTACGGCGCGGTGAAGGGCAGTTCCACCAGCTATGGCAATGCCAACGGCCATATCATCCGGCTGGAAGAGAATGGCGCCGATACCGCTGCCACCAGCTTCACCTGGGACATCTACCTGTTCGGCGCCGATGCTGCCGATGCCGATCCGACGAACGTCAACATCTCCAATCTGGATGCCTCCAACGACTTCTCCAGCCCCGATGGTCTCTGGTTCTCTCGCGACCAGAACTCCGCCGGCCAGGGCAAGCCGCTGCTGTGGATTCAGACCGACGATGGCGCGCTGACGGATCGCACCAACAACCAGATGCTGGCCGCACTTCCGGGCTCGGTGGGCGATGGCGGTGCGCGGACGATCACCAACACGGGTTCGGGCGGCGCCACGGCCACGCAGGCGACCATCGTCGGCGCGCCGGCCACCGGCGCCACTCTCAAGCGCTTCCTCGTGGGGCCGAAGGAGTGCGAACTGACCGGCGTCGACACCACGCCGGACGGGCGGACGATCTTCGTCGGTATCCAGCATCCGGGTGAAGACGGCACGCCCACCGCGCCGAGCAGCAACTGGCCGCAAAGCCAGGACGGCACCGCCAGCGGCCGACCGCGTTCGGCGGTGGTGGCCATCACCAAGGACGACGGCGGCATCATCGGCCTCTGAGGCCGGCGCCTGAAAGGATTGCGGCCGGGAACCCTGCGTTCCCGGCCGCTTCCATTTCCCTATTCCTCGATCGCGTTCTCGGCGTCGAACCGGCTCCGCGCCGTATCGATCGCCCCCTGGTGTTCCACCGCCCAGCTGCCCAGCGCAAGCACCGGCACGCGCAGCGAACGCCCCAGATCGCTCAACGCATAATCCACGCGCGGCGGAACGCTGGGCGTGACGGTTCGCTCCACCAGCCCGTCCCGCTCCAGCCGGCGCAAGGTGCGCGTCAGCATGCGCTGCGATATGCCGTCGATCGTCCGGCGCAGCGCGTTGAAGCGCTGGGAACCATCGGAGAGGCTCATCACCACCTGCATCGACCATTTGTCTCCCACGCAGGAGAGGATGTGATTCACCGCGCGGCAACTGCGCCCGTCGTCCGGCCGCAACGGAACAGGATCGGTGCCGGGCACATTGATGTGCCTATCGGACAAGGAAGTGCCTTCTTGCACGCGGGGGTCGATGGTTTCCATATGGCCCCTAGTTATCAATCGTAACCGGAGTTTGGAAGACCATGCAGATCCTTCGCATCGACAGCGCGACCACGGGCGACAATTCGGTCAGCCGTGAACTCACCCAGGCCGCGCTCGACCATTTCCGGGAAAAGCACCCTGATGCGACGGTGGTGGAGCGCGATCTCGGCACCGATCCGCTGCCGCATCTCGACAATGTCACCACCGGCGCCATCCGCCTGCCGGCCGAAGCGCACACCGAAGAGATGAAGGCCGCCTTCCCCGCCGAACGCGCGGTGCTGGACGAATTCCTTGCTTCCGACATCGTGCTGATCGGGGCGCCGATGTACAATTTCACTATCCCCAGCCAGCTCAAGTCGTGGATCGACCGGCTCGGCGTGCCCGGCGTCACCTTCAAATATTCCGAAGCGGGGCCGGAAGGTCTGGCCGGCGGGCGCAAGGTGGTCGTCCTCTCCTCGCGCGGCGGCGAATATGATCAGGACGGCCCCGCCGAGCATCAGGAGACGCTGCTGCGCGATTTCCTCGGCTTCATCGGCGTTTCCGACCCCGTGTTCATCCGCGCCGAGAAGATCGGCTTCGGGCCGGAAGTGCGCGCGCAGGCGCTGGCGGATGCCAAGGCGGAAATCGCGCGGCTGTAAGCGGGATTTGCCGGAGCGGCGGCGCGAGGCCTTCGACAGGCTCAGGCTGAGCGGGGGTGGTGCGGGTAAGAACACTGGCTTGGCGCCAACCGCACCCCCTCCGCTCGTCCTGAGCCGTCGAAGGACGCACACGAGGTCGCGCTGGATTCCCGCCTTCGCGGGAATGACGAAAGAGGGGGAGACCGCCCCCACCCCGCTCGTCCTGAGCCTGTCGAAGGACGCGCGCCACGCGTGCGGTGTCAGGATCAGCGCACCACCACAGCGGATTTCCTACACCCCCTCAGGCCGCTACCCCAAGCCCGCTCTTTCCACCGTGAACCACCGCCCAAGACGTCCCTCGCAGGCGCCAAACCCGACGCTGCTCGAAAGCCCTATTTTCCGCCAATGAACCCTGTTCCACGCCGTTCCAAGCGTTGCTGACGCGCGACGAACCGAGTGGCCGCTCCCGCCCCCCAGCCGCTCGTCCTGAGCCCGTCGAAGGACACGTTAGGCTCGCCCATCGCTGGATTCCCGCCTTCGCGGGAATGACGAGGTTGGGACAGCACCCAAACCCGCTCGTCCTGAGCCTGTCGAAGGACGCGCGCCGCCCGGGAGGCGGTCAGGCCGCGGCCACGCGGGCGCCGCGGGCCAGCAGGGCGCGGGCATCCGCGGCGGGCATGGGGCGGCCGAAGAAGTAGCCCTGGATCTTGCTGCAGCCGAGGCGGCGGATCAGCGCCACCTCTTCCTCGGTCTCGGCCCCTTCGGCCGTGGTCGCCATGTCGAGGCTGCGGGCCATGGCGACCACTGCGTTGATGATCGCCAGGCTCTCGCGGCTGCCCTGCGCGGCGCCCTGCACGAAGCTGCGATCCACCTTGATGGTGGAGAAGCGCAGCGCGCGCAGATAGCCAAGCGAGGAATAGCCGGTGCCGAAATCGTCGAGCGCCACCGCACAGCCCAGCGCCATGATCTCTTCCAGCGCCTCCCGCGCGAGGCGCGGATCGCGCAGGAAGATGCTTTCGGTCACTTCCACTTCCAACCGCGATGCAGGCAGGCCGCTATCGGCCAGCGCGCGCACCACCTGGCTGGAAAAGCCCGGCTCCAGCAATTGCTCGCCCGAGACATTGACCGCCACCTTGACCGCGCCCGGCCAGGCGGCGGCTTCGCGGCAGGCCTCGCGCAGCACCCATTCGCCGATCGGCACGATCAGCCGCGTGTCCTCCGCCAGAGGGATGAACTTGCCCGGGCTGACGAGACCGTGTTCCTGGCTGTTCCACCGCAGCAGTGCCTCGAAGCTGACCACGCGCCCGTCGGCCGCGTCCACCACCGGCTGGTAATGGAGCAGCAGCTCGCTCCGCTCCTCCGCCTGGCGGAGCGAGAGTTCCAGCCGGCGGCGCTCTTCCGCATGGGCATGCAGCGCCGGCTCATAGGTGCAATGCGTGCCGCCCCCCTGGTCCTTGGCCTGATACAGCGCGAGATCGGCATTGCGCATCAGCGTCTCCACCGTGGAGCCATCGCGCAGGCCGACGGCCGACCCGATGCTGGCGCCGATGAAGAGCAGGTGATTGTCGACCTGATAGGGCTGCGACAGGTCGTGGATCACCTTGCGCGCAATCCGGTCCACACAGGACAGATCGGAGGCATCGCGGATCACGATGGCAAATTCGTCGCCGCCCAGCCGGCCGCATTTCGCATTGTCCGCCGCCAATGCCTGCAATCGCTGCGAAACCTGCCCCAGCAGGCGATCGCCGACCAGATGGCCGAGCGAATCATTCACCGACTTGAAGCGGTCGAGATCGATCATCAGGAAGGCACAGCGCGTCTTCCAATGGTCGGCATAGCGCAGCGCCTCGGCCAGCGCCTCGGTCAGCATCAGGCGGTTGGGAAGGCCGGTCAGCGTATCGTAGCGGGCGAGATAGGCGATCTTCTCGTCGCTTTCGCGCTGCTCGGTCACGTCCGAACCCACGCCGCGATAGCCGGTGAAGTGGCCCTTTCCGTCATAAATCGGCGTGCCCGAAAGCTCCCACCAGCGGTGGCCGCCGTCGATCTCCACCTGCATGAGCAGGTTGGAAAAGCTCTCCCGCCGCTTCAGCCGCTCGGCCAGATCGTGCAGGCTCGGATGGAACTCGCCGCGTTCCCACGCCGGTCCGGCGATCAGCTCGATCAGCGCGCGGCCTTCAATGTCGGCCGGGTCGCTGCCGAGCGCGAAGGCGAAGCGCGGGGAGGCGGAGCGGACCCGGCGATTGACGTCGATCCGCCACAGCCAGTCTGCCTCATTCTCCTGGAACTCGCGCAGCAGCAGGGAGACGACCTCGCTCTTCTCCGCCATGCCCGCCTCGGCAATGCGCGCGGAAAGATAGGTTCGCGCGGCATTGACTGTGCCCGACAGCGCCACCGTCAGAAAGGCGCAGACAATGGTGGCGAAGCCGTACTCCCCATGAATAAGGAAGCTGGCCAGTCCCGCCGCGCCCGTGATCGCGGCAAACAGAATCGTGTTGAGTGGGGCGCCGGGATTACTGGCTGCCGAAGCGGCGATCAGCATGGCAATCAGCGCCCACAGCGCAAACCGCTGCCCCGGATCGCCGTGGCCGACGAGATGGAGGAGTGCGAAGGACCAGACCAGCGCCAAAACGACGACCGCCAACGCCTGGTTGCGATAGGCGCGCCGCGTGAGCGGCCGATGGGCCCCGTCGGCGAAGCGGCGATCAAGGCGGATGCTGTTCCACAGCGCAGCCGCCAGCGCCGCGGCCCACAGCAGCAGCTCCAGCAGCGGAACCTGATGGCTGTAGAGACCGAGCACGATCAGCACGGCCATGCCATGACCCAGGATCCGGCCCCGCGACATGCGGTGAATCTCGCCATATTGCAGCGCGCGCAACCGGGCGCCCCCGCCGCCTTCCGGGTCGCGAAGGCCGATGATCTCCAGCGCGCTTAGGCGCAGCGGCAGCGTCGGCAAGTCGGATTGATTCCCCGCCACGAAATCCCTTTACGAGGCAAATGGTTAGCACGCAGTAAACCGGATGGCGCAAGGGGCTGCGGGCTAGGCCGAGACCCCTTCGTGGCGGGAGCGCCCACCGACCCCGCGCTCCTGCGCCGGCCCGCCGCCGCGGCCGAGGTTGAGCGCGGTGGTGACGAGCGAGAGATGCGAGAGCGCCTGGGGGAAATTGCCCAGCAGCCGGCCGCCGCCCGCTTCCTCCGATAGCAGGCCGATATCGTTGGCAAGGCCGCACAGCCGCTCGAACAGCTTACGCGCCTCATCGAGCCGGCCCTGCAGGACATAGACGTCGGCCAGCCAGAAGCTGGTGGCGAGGAAGGCGCCCTCATCCCCGCCCACGCCATCATCGCTTTTTTCCGGCGAATAGCGATGCACCAGGCCATCGCGCATCAGTTCGCGCTCGATCGCTGCGACGGTTCCGGCGATACGCGGATCGTCGGCGGGCAGGAACCCGACCAGCGGCAGGCGAAGGGTCGCGGCATCCAGCCCCTCTTCGCCGAAGGCGGCGACAAAGGTATTCCGCTCCGCATCGTAACCGCGCTCCAGCACCAGTGCCTTGGCTTCCTCCGCAAGCTCGCGATAGTGCCGGTGCAGGTCGGGGTCACTGCCGTCGAACCACTGGGCCGCGCGATCGAAGCCGCACCAGCACATCACCTTGGAATGGACGAAATGCTTGCGCGGGCCGCGGCTCTCCCAGATGCCCGAATCGGGGTGGCGCCATTCCCCCTCCAGCTTCGCCGCCAGCATCCGCACCAGCGCATCGCTATCGCCTTCCCGCTTGAGCCCGTGCCGGTCGCCGGCCAGCAGCGTGTCGAGCACTTCGCCATAGACGTCGAGCTGGCATTGCGATGCGGCGGCATTGCCAAAACGTACCGGGCGGGCGCCGTTGAAGCCGGCGAGCCAATCGGCTTCCCATTCATACATCCGACGATCGCCGCCCACGGTGTAGAAGGGCTGCACGTCGATAGGCTCACCGGCGATGGCACGGCGCAGCCAGCCGAGCCACGCTTCCGCCTCTTCTCCCATCCCGGCCTGGAGCAGCGCCAGCAGGGTGAAGGTCGAATCGCGCAGCCAGCAGAAACGATAGTCCCAATTGCGCACGCCGCCCGGCATTTCTGGCAGCGAAGCGGTGGGCGCGGCCACCATCCCGCCAGTGGGCCGGTGGATCAGTGCCTTCAGCGTAATGAGCGAGCGAAGCGTCTCCTTGCGGTAAGGGCCGCGATAGCTCGCGCGGGCGATCCAGCTTTCCCAATAGGCCCGCGTGTCAGCCAGCGCCTGTTCCGCGTCTACTGGCTCCGGCGGGCGCTCATGCGCCGGGAACCAGGTCATCACGAAGCTGCGCCGCTCCCCCTTGCGGATGGTGAAGCGGCTGGAGAACCAGCGGTCGTCGAACCTCACCTCCTCGGCAAAGCGCAGCGCGATCGCGTCCGGCCCGGCGATTGCCAGCACCCGCCCGTCGGAACAGGGGCGCACCAGCGGATGCAGCTGGCCGAAGTCGAAGCGTGGTGCGAGGTCGGAGCGCATGGCAACTTCCCCTTCCCGCCCTTCGACAATGCGCATGACATCGGCAGCCACACCGCGAATGGGCATGAAGTCGATCACCGCCACGCGGCCGCTGGCGGTCTCGAATTCCGTCTCCAGGATCAGCGTATCACCCAGATAGCGGCGGCTGGTGCGGCGCACTTCACCCTCCGGCCGCATGTGCCAGCAGCCGTTCTCGTCATCTCCCAACAGCGCGGCAAAGCAGGCTTCGGAATCGAAGCGCGGCATGCACAACCATTCGATCGAGCCGCTGCGATGGACCAGCGCGGCGGTTTCGCCGTCGCCGATCAGGGCATAATCTTCGATCCGCTTCTCGCCCTCGCTCATTTGCGCTTGCCGCCACGGCCCAGCAGCGCAGCGGCCAGGCCGGCCCCCACCGTGGCCAGCGTGGCAAGGCTCAAGGCGGTGCGGTGGCGGCTCATCCAGAACAGCGGGCTGACGGTGCGTGCCGTGGCATCGAAGCGCCCATGCGCGCCATGGTCGCCAGGCACCGGCTCGTAGAGATTGTCTCGCCGGTCGGGAGAGACGGGCTGGCTATCCTGCTGCCCGGCGAAGGCGGTATGGGCGAGATAGCGATCGAGGAGCGGTGAAGCGAGCCGGTCTCCCCAGATCGCTTCCCACGTAGGCCACGCCAGCTTGAGGCTCTTGCGGCGCGAATGGGCCATGAAGTGGATAGCCCGCGCGGCCAACTCCGGCTGATAGGGCGGGCTGGCCGGCCGGGGCTTGTTGGGCAGGTTCGTCTTGATCCAGTCGAACTGCGGCGTGTTCACGCCCGGCAACTGCACCATGGAGACCGACACCGCGCTGCGATCATGGATCAGTTCGCTGCGGATGGAATCGTGGAACCCCTGGATGGCGTGCTTGGCGCCGCAATAGGCGGACTGCAGCGGGATGCCGCGATAGGCGAGTGCGGAGCCGACCAGTACCACGGATCCATGATCGCGCGGCACCATGCGCTTCAGCGCGGCGCGCGTGCCATTCACCTGGCCCATATAGGTGACGCTGGTCACCCGCTCGTAATCTTGCGCGCTCATATCCAGAAACCGCATCAGCGTTCCGGCAAAGGCGGCGTTCACCCAGATGTCGATCGGGCCGAAGCGTTCTTCCAGCCGCGCGGCGGCGTCTTCCACCGCCTGAGAATCGGACACGTCGAGCGGCAGGATCAGCGCCTCACCCCCTGTCGCCTCCACTTCGCGCGCTGCGCCTTCCAATCCGTCGTGGCCGCGGGCGATCAGGCCGATGCGGGCCTTGTCTTTCGCGAATTCGCGCACCACCGCGCGCCCCACCCCCGCTGAGGCGCCCGTCACCATAACCACCGGCTTCTTCTTGTGGCGCATCGGCTTGTTCCTTCCCTTTTTCCGGACAAAGCGCACCCCCGCCGCGCAAGTTCCGCGATGCCGAAGGCAATTCGGGGAACCGCAGGGGCAGCCATGGCTTTCCTTTTGCAGAAGGCAGCGGCTCCGGCCGATGCGCCCGCAAAGAGGGACTGGGCCATGAGCACCAAGCCGCTTATCCCCGTCAGCCGACGGGGCTTCCTGGGTGGCAGTGCCGCCACCCTGTCCGTCGCCGCTGCCAAGCCAGCCAGTGCGCAGGCGACGCCGCCCGATCAGACGAAACCCCGTAAGAAGGGCGTGACCTTCACGCTCAACGGTCGCAGCCAGCAACTCGATGCCGATACGCGCCTGACGCTGCTGGATGCGCTGCGCGGCCCGCTCGGCCTGCCGGGCAGCAAGAAGGGCTGCGACCACGGCCAATGCGGCGCCTGCACCGTCCATGTGGATGGCGAGCGGCGGCTGTCCTGCCTCACGTTGGCGGCCAGCCTGGAAGGGCGCGAGGTGGTGACGATCGAAGGGCTCGCCGATGGGGAGGACCTGCACCCGATGCAGCAGGCCTTCATCGACAATGATGCCTTCCAGTGCGGCTATTGCACGCCGGGCCAGATCATGAGCGCGGTCGCCTGCGTGAAGGAAGGCCATGCCCGCACCGACGAGGAAATCCGCGAATATATGAGCGGCAATCTCTGCCGCTGCTCCGCCTATCCGAACATCGTGGCGGCGGTGAAACAGGCCAAAGGCCGGATGTAGGGAGAAGGCGATGCGCCCGTTCGATTACGAAACGCCGCCCACCGCCATCGCCGCAGTCGGCCTGGCGGAAGGCTTTGCCCCATCGCACGCCACATCGCTGAACCAGTATGTCGGCGGCGGCACCACGCTGCTCGACCTGATGAAGCTGGACGTCATGCGCCCCGCCCGCCTGGTGGACATCACCCGGCTGGAGGACAAGCGGCTGCGGCAGGTGGCGAAGGATGGCGACATGCTGCGCATCGGCGCGCTGGTGACCATGTCGGCCCTGTCGGACGACCGCATGATCGCCCGCGACTATCCGGTGCTGCGCGATACGCTGTGGCAGGCGGCCTCCGCCCAGTTGCGCAACATGGCGCGGCTCGGCGGGAATGTGCTGCAACGCACGCGCTGCCCCTACTTCCGCGATACGACCTACGAACAGTGCAACAAGCGCGACCCCGGATCCGGCTGTGCCGCCATGGACGGGTTCAACCGGCTGCACGCGGTGCTGGGCACCAGCGGCGATTGCATCGCCACCTATCCGGGCGACTGGGCGCAGGCGCTGATTGCGCTGGACGCCAATGTCGAGATACTGGGCACCGAAGGACCGCGCGTCATCCGCTTTGCGGAACTGCACCGGGCCCCCGGCGCCACCCCCCATATCGAAACCACTCTGGCCCCGGGCGATCTCATCACCGGCTTCACCGTTCCGGGCGGGCCCTGGCCGCGCTCCACCTATGTTAAGGTGCGTGATCGCGCGTCCTATGCCTTTGCCAATGCCAGCGCGGCGGTGGCCCTGCGGATGGACGGCGATGCGGCGGCGGACGTGCGCATCGCGCTCGGCGGCGTGGCGACCGTGCCGTGGCGCGCACGCAAGGCAGAAGCCCTGCTGAAAGGGCGCCCGCTGACCGAAGAGGCCGCCACGGCCGCAGCGGAGGCGGAATTCGCCGATGCCACGGCGCGCGAACACAACGCATTCAAGATCCCGCTGGGCAAGGCGACCATCGTGCGCGCGCTGATGCAGGCGAAAGCGATGGAGGCCTGAGCATGGCGGAGACCACACCCCCCGTTCCGGCGGCACAGGCCAATATGGGCCAGCCGATCGCCCGCTATGAGGCGCGCGGCAAGGTGACCGGGCAGCCGCTCTATGCGGACGACCTGCCCCTTCCCGGCAGCCCGGCGGTGGCACTGTTCGTCACCAGCGGTGTCGCCAAAGGGCGCATCGCAGCCATCGACACCAGCGAGGCCGAGGCGCTGGCCGGCGTGGTGAAGATCTACACCTATCGCAACGCGCCGAAGCGGCAGCCGCAGAAGCACTTCGCCCAGGGGGGCTATGTCTCCGATTCCGACATGCCGCTGGCCGGGCCGGATATCGTCAGCGACGGCCAGATTATCGCCGTCGTCGTGGCGGAGGATTTGGCCACCGCGCGTGACGCAGGCCACCACATCGCCGTGCGCTATGCCGCGCAGGCGCCCAGCGCCACTTTCGGCAGCCCCGGCGTGGGGAAGGCGCATCCGCCCTCCCTCTCCTCCTCCGAGAAGAAGGCCGGCAATTTCGATCGGGCTTTCGCCGCCGCGCCGGTGACGATCGACCAGCGCTATTCCACGCCCACCATGCACCACAATCCGATGGAGCTGTTCTCCACGGCCGCTGCCTGGGACGGCGATCGCCTGACGCTGCATGAGCCGAGCCAGTTCGTGTGGCAGCTCAAGAACGGCACGGCAGAGATGCTGCAGGTGGACCCCGATCTGGTGGAGGTGCGCGATCCCTTCGTGGGGGGTGCCTTCGGGTCGAAAGGGATCATGAGCCAGCGCACGGCGCTGATTGCAGGCATTGCCCGCGATCTGGGGCGCCCGATCAAGAATGTGGTGATGCGCGATCAGGGCTTCACACTCGCCACCTATCGCGCAGAAACGCAGCACCGTGTCCGCCTGGGCGCCACGCGCGATGGCAAACTAACGGCGCTGAGCCACGAAGGGTGGGAAGTCACGTCGCGGCAGGATGATTATTCGGTCGCCGGCACCTCTACCACCACGGAGATGTATGCCTGCCCCAACATCGCCAGCCGGGTGGAGTTGGTGAAGGCGGACCGCAACACGCCGGGCTTCATGCGCTCGCCCCCCGAAACGCCCTATATGTACGCGCTGGAAGCGGCGATGGACGAAATGGCGGTGGCGCTGGGCATGGACCCGGTCGAGTTCCGCCGCATCAACGACACGATGAAGAGCCCGGTCAACGGAGCGCCCTACACCAGCCGATCGCTGATGAAATGCTATGATGAGGCGGCAAAGGCCTTCGGCTGGAACGCCCGCCGAGCCGAGCCGGGCACCACGCAACTGGGTGACTGGTTGGTGGGATATGGCTGCGCCACCGCCTGCTATCCCACCGCGATGATGCCTTCCGCGGCCCGTGCGCTGCTCGGCTCCAACGGTCGGCTGGAGGTGCAGATCGCCGCGCATGACGTGGGCACCGGCGCCTATACCGTCATGCAGCAGATCGCCGCGCGCGAGTTGGGGATCGATCCGAAGATGGTCACTGTGAAGATGGGCGACACCGCCTATCCCCCCGGCCCCGTCGCCGGCGGTTCCATGACCACGGCGAGCGCGGGATCGGCCGTGAAGCTGGTGTGCGACAAGCTGAAGCAGCGCTTCGGCGGCGCCATGCCCGCCGCGCGCGACCTGCCCGACGCCTTCGCGCGGATCGGCTCCAACCGTATCGAGGAATATGCCGAATGGGCCCCGCCCGGTTCCGGCCCCGATGCCGTGAAGGCCCTCTACAAGGGCAAGATGAGCGGCGGCGAAGGCGGCGATGAGGGAGAACCCAAGCCGCTGATGTACGCCTTCGGCGCCGAGTTCGCCGAGGTGCGCATCCACCGCCTGACGCGCGAAATCCGCGTACCGCGCATGGTGGGCGCCTTTGCCGGCGGCCACATCGTCAATCCCCGCACCGCCCGCAGCCAGTATCTGGGCGGGATGATCTGGGGGTTGGGCCAGGCGCTGCTGGAACAGACCGAGCTGGACCGGCTGCGGGCCCGCTACATCAACGACAATATCGCCGAATATCTGGTGGCGGTGAACGCCGATGTGCCCGAGGTGGACATCATCATGGTGCCCGAAGTGGACGAGCAGGTGAACCCGCTGGGCGTGAAGGGCATCGGCGAGCTCGCCAATGTCGGCACCGCGGCGGCCATCGCCAATGCCGTGTACAACGCCACCGGCAAGCGCATCCGCGACCTGCCGGTGACGATGGACAAATTGCTGCTGGCCTGACGCCCGCGGCACAAAAACGCGGACAGCGCGCCGCGCGAGGTGCTATGCGGGTGGCATGATCCGCTACGACAGGAAGTTCCACCTGCTCGCCTTCGGCTTTGCCACGCTGGCGGGCTTCGTGGACGCGATCGGCTTCATGAAATCGGGCGGGCTGTTCGTGTCCTTCATGACGGGAAATTCCACCCGGCTCGCGATCGGAGCAGCCGAGGCTGCGCCCGTGGCGCTGGCAGCGGCGGGGCTGGTGGCGCTGTTCGTTGGCGGTGTGGTCCTGGGCGTAATGGCGACAGCGGGACGGAAGAACCGCAAGGCGCTGGCTGCAGGATTGGTCGCCCTGCTGCTGGCACTGGCGGCGTTGGGCGAGACACTGGGCGGCGAATGGGCCGTGCTGCCGGCGTTGTGCCTCGCGATGGGCGCCGCCAACACGATCTTCCAGCGCGACGGTGATGTGAGCATCGGCCTGACCTATATGACCGGCAATCTCGTGCGGCTGGGGCACCGCCTGGCGGCTGCGCTGCGCGGCGGGGAGCGCGCCGGCTGGGTGCCCTATCTCCTGCTGTGGCTTTCACTCGTCACTGGCGGGATCCTGGGGGCGCTGTCCTTCGCGCGATCGGGCGCCGGCGCACTGTGGATCGCAACAGCCGCAGCCGTGGTGCTGGCCATCCTCGTCCAGCGAGCGACAGCGCCTTTGCTCAGGGTCTAGACCGCCGAGCGGCTATTCCACCGTCACCGATTTCGCCAGATTGCGGGGCTGGTCCACATCGGTGCCCTTGGCACAGGCCGTGTGGTAGGCCAGCAGCTGCACCGGCACGGCATAAACCAGCGGCGCAATCAGCGGATGCACCTTCGGCATCTCGATCGTCGCCATGCAGCCCTCGCCCGCTTCGGCCAAACCCTCGGCGTCGGAGATCAGCACGATCTTGCCGCCGCGCGCACGCACTTCCTGCATGTTGGAGACGGTCTTTTCGAACAGCGGGCCGGAGGGGGCGAGCACGATCACCGGCACCGCTTCGTCGATCAGCGCGATGGGGCCGTGCTTCATTTCGCCCGCGGCATAGCCTTCGGCGTGGATATAGCTGATTTCCTTGAGCTTCAGCGCCCCTTCCAGCGCCAGCGCATAATCCGGCCCGCGGCCGAGGTAGAGCACATCCCGCGCCGGCGCGATCAGATGCGCCATGGCGGCGATGCTCTCGTCATGCCCGAGCGCGGCATTGATCGCGGCCGGGGCTTGCAGCAGGTGATCCACCACGGCGTTCTCTTCCGCCCGGTCCATCCGGCCCTTGGCGACGGCGAACTTGGCGGCGAGCGCCGCCAGAACTGCCAGCTGGCAGGTGAAGGCCTTGGTGGAGGCGACGCCGATTTCCGGCCCGGCATGGGTCGGCAACAGCAGGTCGGCCTCGCGCGCCATGCTGCTGGTCGGCACGTTCACCACCACGGCGATCGTCTGCCCCTGCGCGCGGCAATGGCGCAGCGCAGCCAACGTGTCCGCCGTCTCCCCCGACTGGGAAATGAACAGCGACAGCCCGCCCGGCTCCAGCACCGGCTCGCGATAGCGGAACTCGCTCGCCACATCGATGTCCACCGGCACGCGGGCGAATTGTTCGAACCAGTATTTCGCAACCATCGCGGCATAGAAGGAGGTGCCGCAGGCGACGATGGTGATGCGGCGAATCTCCGACGGGTCGAAATCCAGCTGCGGCAGCGACACGCGCCGTTCGAGCTGGCGGACGTAGGAGCGCAGCGTCTGCGCCACCACCACCGGCTGCTCGAAGATCTCCTTCTGCATGTAGTGGCGGTAATTGCCCTTCTCGATCGCTGCGGCCGATGCGCCCGAGGTGACGATGGGGCGCTCCACCGGCTGGTTGTCCCGGTCAAAGATTCGCGCGCCCTCGCGCGTGATCACCACCCAGTCACCCTCTTCGAGATAGGCGACCCGCTGGGTGAGCGGCGCAAGCGCCAGCGCATCGGAGCCTAGGAACATCTCCCCCTCGCCATAGCCAACCACCAGCGGGGAGCCGAGCCGGGCGCCGATCAGCAGTTCCGGATGCTGGCGGAAGGCGATGGCAAGCGCGAAGGCGCCGCGCAGCCGCGGCAGCACTTCGCGCACGGCCTCCTCCGGGCTCCGGCCCGCTTCCACCAGCTCGGACACGAGATGGGCCACCACTTCGGTGTCGGTTTCGCTTTCGAACACACGGCCACGGCCCTGCAGTTCGGCGCGCAGCGGGCGGAAATTCTCGATGATGCCGTTGTGCACCAGCGCCACTTCGCCCGTCGCATGGGGATGGGCGTTGTTGGTGGTGGGGGCGCCATGCGTGGCCCAGCGCGTGTGGGCGATGCCGGAGGTGCCCGGCGCCGGATGGGCGGCGAGTTCGGCCACCAGATGGGCGAGCTTGCCCTCGGCCCGCCGGCGAACGAGCTTGCCATCATGCAGCGTGCAGATCCCGGCGCTGTCATAGCCGCGATATTCCATCCGCTTCAGGCCATCCACCAGCCTGTCCGCAACCTCTGCCGTGCCGATGATCCCGATGATGCCGCACATGATGGAATTGCCTTTATCGTCAAATGGATGATGCGGATGCGCCGCCCGTCCGCCGTCAGTCCTTGCCGGCGGCCTTCTTCTTCTTCATCGCATCGTGGAAGCGGTCCGCCCAGCCCGGCTTCACCAGCTGTTCCGCCCGCACCATGCGCAATTCGCCATCGGCCACGTCGCGGCTGACCGCGCTGCCCGCCGCCACGATGGCATCGGCGCCGATCTTCACCGGGGCGATCAGCGCGCTGTTGGAGCCGATGAAGGCGCGCGGCCCGATTTCGGTCAGATGCTTGAAATAGCCGTCGTAATTGCAGGTGATCGTTCCGGCGCCGATATTCGCCCCCTCGCCCACCACGGCATCGCCTAGATAGGTGAGGTGGTTGGCCTTGGCGCCTTCGCCCAGCACGGCCTTCTTCATCTCGACGAAATTGCCCACCTTGGCGCCGCGTTTCAGCACCGATCCGGGCCGCAGCCGCGCATAGGGGCCGATCTCCACGCCTTCGGCCAGATCGGCGCCTTCAAGATGGCTGAAGGCGTGGATCGTCACATTGTCCGCCACCGTCACGCCGGGGCCGAACACCACATTGGGTTCCACCGTCACGTCGCGGCCCAGCACGGTGTCGAAGCTGAAGAAGACGGTTTCCGGCGCGACGAGCGTCGCCCCATCCACCATCGCCCGAGCGCGCCGCGCCGCCTGCCAGCGCGCTTCCGCCGCCGCCAGTTCGCCGCGCGAGTTGATGCCCGCCACCTCGTCCGCGTCCGCCGCCACGATCACCGCGCAGTCGCGGCCTTCGGCGATGGCGATGTTGACGATGTCGGGCAGGTAGTACTCACCCTGGGCATTGGCATTGCCGACCTTGCCCAGCAGTTCAAACAGCGCCGGCCCGCGCGCCGCGAGCAGGCCCGAATTGCACAGGGTGCAGGCCCGTTCTGCCTCGGTCGCATCCTTGTATTCGACCATCCGCCGGATGCGCCCGTCCTCGGCGATCACGCGGCCATAGTGCAGCGGATCGCCCGGCTCGAACCCCAGCACCACCACTTCCGGCGCATCGTCATCCGCCAGCCGGGCGACGAGCGCGCGCATAGTGTCCGCACTGACGAAGGGCACATCGCCATACAGCACCAGCACCGGGCCGACGAAGCCCGCCAGCGCGGCCTCCGCCTGCTGCACGGCATGGCCGGTGCCCAGCTGCGGTTCCTGCACGGCGATCTGCGCGCGGGTGCCCAGCTGCGCTTCCAGCTGTTCGCGCCCGTCGCCCACCACCACCACGGTCTTCGCCGGTTGCAGTTCGCCGAGGCTGGCGAGCAGATGTTCGATCATCGGCCGTCCGGCGATCGGGTGCAGCACCTTGTGCCGCGTGCTCTTCATCCGGGTGCCCTTGCCCGCGGCAAGGACGATGGCGGCAATCTCTGGCTGGGCATCGCTCATGCCCGGCGCCATGCCACCATTCTGTTGCGGTTTCCATAAGCCTGGGCCAAGTGCCGCGGCGATGACTGATTTTCCCTTCGCCATGGTTGGCTTCGATCTCGATGGCACGCTCGTGGATTCCAATCTCGATCTCACCCCGGCGGTGAATCACGCACTGTCACGCGCCGGCCGCCCCACCATTCCGCTGGAGGCCGTGCGCAAGCTGATCGGCGGCGGCGCACTGCGGATGCTGGAACGGGCGATCGAGCTGACCGGCGATCCCGTCCCCACGATCGAGCTGGAGCAGCTGCACGAGGAACTGCTGCAGCATTACGAGGCGCATATCGCCGACAACACCCGCCCCTTCCCCGGCTGTCTGGACGCGCTGGACCGGCTGGCCGGGCATGGTTGCCGGTTGGCGGTGGTGACCAACAAGGTGGAGCGGAACGCGGTGAAGCTGGTGGAGGCGCTGGGCATTGCCGACCGCTTCAGCTGCGTAATCGGTGGCGACACGCTCGGCCCCGGCCGGGCCAAGCCCGCGCCCGACATGATCGAGGAAGCCATCCGCCGGTGCGGGGGCGAAGGTCGCTTCGCCATGGTGGGCGATTCCTCCTACGACACGCGGGCCGCGCGCGCAGCGGGCGTGCCGGTCGTGGCGCTTAGCTTTGGCTATAACGACGTGCCGGTGGACGCGCTCGACTGCGACGCGCTGATCGACCATTATGACGAGCTGGTGCCGGCACTCGCCGGCCTCTGACGCCCTTCAGCCGTCCACCAGCTTGAGCAGGCGGCGCTCGATCGGCGCCAGCACGCCGGCCAGTTCATGGCCGCGCTTCAGCACCTGCCCCTGTTCGCCGAACAGCGCCCACATGCCCTGCCGCCCGTGCAGCGCGGGCCGCTTCTCCACCCGCATCTGCGGCACGTCGGCCGTGCGGCGGAACGCCGCGAAGGAGGCGAAATCGCGGCCGAAATCCATCGCATAATCGCGCCATTCGCCCGCCGCCACCATGCGGCCATAGAGATCGAGGATGCGCATCAACTCGGCCCGCTGGAAGGCCACTTGCCGTGGCGCGCGCCCACCCGGGAATGGAAGGATATTCGCCCCGCCGGCACCTGGCCGCATCAGTCAGCGGTCCCGGACTTGCGCAGCGGCTCGGCCGTTGACGCGCCGCGCAGCGCAGCCACTTCGCGCCGCAGTTCGGCCAGTTCGCGCTCCAGCGTCTCCACGCGGTCGGCCGCAGGCTCGCAGGGTTCGTCGCACGGCGTGCCATAGGGGATGAATTCGCGCAGCCAGGTTTCCGCCGGCACCAGCGTGGAACGGGCCTTGAGGCCGATCATCGTCGCCCCTTCGGGCACGTCATCCGTCACCACCGCATTGGCCCCCACCCGCGCCCGCGCGCCAACGGTGATCGGGCCGATGATCTGCGCGCCGGAGCCGATGATGACATTGTCTTCCAGCGTGGGATGGCGCTTGCCCGGCTGGCCGTTGGTCGGATTCGTGCCGCCCAGCGTGACGCATTGATAGATCGTCACATTGTCGCCGATCTCGGCCGTCTCCCCGATCACGGTGAAGCCGTGGTCGATGAAGAAGTTGCGGCCAATCTTCGCGCCGGGATGGATGTCGATCGCGGTCAGGAACCGCGCAATGTGATTGACCACCCGGGCGAGGAAATACAGCTCCCCCGTGAACAGCCAATGCGCCACGCGGTGGAAGCCCAGGGCCCAGATGCCGGGATAGAGCAGGATTTCCCAACGCGACCGGGGCGCCGGGTCGCGCGCGTGGACGGAGTCCAGATAAGCGATCAGCCGGTCGAACATAGCGCGATCAGTTTCCCACCAAATACGGCCTAAAGCAAGCGAGGCTCTTCGGGGCCGTGCACCGCCTCCAGCGCGGCGCGCCATATGGATTGGGTAGCCGGAGCCTTGCGTTCAAGGGACAAGCGGTCGATTGCGGCCACCAATCTTTCCAGCTCCGCGAAGCTGCGCGCCGCGCGCGGCACCAGATAATCGGCCGCATCGGCCCCCAGCGGCAGCCCGCGCTGCTCCGCCAGCGAGAGGATGAGGTCGGCCGCCATGGCATCGTCCGGCGCGCCGATTTCCAGTTGCAGCGCCGCCCCCAGCCGCGACCGAAGATCGGGCAGCGCGATGTTCCACGGGGGCTCCCCGCCCACCAGCAGCAGCGGGGTGCCGCTCTCCTGCGCGCGGTTCCAGCGGTGGAACAGCTCCACTTCGTCCAGCTGCGGCGCGTCGTCCACCGCCTCGCCCCGCCCGCTCTGCGCGAACCAGCGGGCGAACAGCGACTTGCCCGATCGCGGCGGGCCGGTGAGCACCGCAGTGCGGAAGGGCCAGCGCGCCGGATCGGCCAGCGCGTCGGCCACATGGGCATTGGCCGCGCCCAGCACGATGCTGCGCGGTCCGGGCGATCCGGCAAGAAGGGGCAAGGGAATCTGCCGCGGCACAGGCGCGCTTTCCCGCGCCGGTCAGCGACTGATGGCGAGCGCGTTGCTGCCCTGCGTGACCTGCCAGCCGCGCGCCCGCAGCGCGGCGGCCAGCGCGGCGAGATCGCCGGCATAAGTGACGCGGAGCACGGAAGTTCCGCCGACGGCGACGCTGCTGATCGCCGCGCTGCGCACGCCCGCCGCGCCGCGCACGGAAGCCAGCGCCGCGTCCATCGCGCCCGCATCGGGCGTCGCGACCTGCACGGTGAAGGAGGCCACCGCCGCCGGTTCTTCCCCGGTGGGCGTAGGCGGCACCACTTGCACGGGCAGCGCGGCTTCGGCCGCGGCCGCGCGCGCCGCCGCCTCGTCCGCTTCGGCCCGCCGCGAGGCTTCGATCAGCGCGCGCACGGCGGGGCTGATCTCCACCTCGTCCAGAGTCAGCGTAGGATCGGGCCGCAGCTTGCCTTCGGCGAGGGCCTGGGCAAACAGTGCGTCGAAGCGCCGCACCGCCTGCTGCAGCATCTGCGGCAATTGCTGCTCGCTTTCGGCGCGCATTTCGAAGCTGCCCAGCAGTTCGTCATCCGGGCCATGGCGCGCGGTGAAGCGGCCGACCACGGGCCCGCCGGGCCATTCGCGATGCAATTCCGCGATCGGCACCAGCACATCGGCCGCACCGAACTGGTCGAGTATCTCGTTCCACCACGAGCGGCTGCGGCGCCGCGTCTGCCCATAGGTCAGCAGCAGCGATTCGCCGCCCGCGCCGGAGGGGCGAACATAGTCGATCGCGCTGCCGCCGGCCTGGAACTCCGCCCAGGCGCGCTGCCAGGGCGTGCGCGTCTCGTACATGGTCTGCGTGCCGCCCGAGAAGGTGACCGGCAGGGTGAGCATGGGGGCGGAACGCGCGCGCCGCCCGCCTTCGCCCAGGACGCTGCCCGTGCGGCTGCGATCGAAGATCACCGCCAGATCGGCGATATAGCGGCGCGGGCCGATCTGTTCAGTTTCCACCACGATGGCGGAGACGAGCGATTGCAGGCGGGAATCGGGAATCGCCGGGCCGTTCAGCTTCTTCCACGCCAGGCGCTGCGCTTCGCGCCAGCCATTCTCCCGCGCGTCTTCCGGATTCTTGCCGCCCACATCCACATGGATGCCGCGCACTTCGATATCGGTGCTGGTGGCGACCGGGGCGATTCCGCGGTCCCCCGCCACCTGCGCCCACAGCGCACCACCCGCCGCCAGCAGCAGCAATCCGCCCGCGGCAAGCGAAAGCTGCAGGCGGCGCGGCGTGTCAGGGGAAGGAAGGGCGAAGCTCTGCATCGGGGAAATTCGGCGCCTTTTGCCCAAAGGCGAGTGGAAATCCAAGCGCGAAAGACTAAAGCGGCTGCCCATGGCTGCGAACAATCCCCCGCAAACCGGCTACACCTATGCAGATGCCGGCGTTTCCATCGATGCCGGCAATGCGCTGGTCAGGGCCATCGGCCCGCTGGTGAAGGCCACCCGCCGCCCCGGGGCCGATGGCGAGATCGGCGGCTTCGGCGGCTTCTTCGATCCGAAGGCGGCCGGCTATGCCGATCCGCTGCTGGTGGCCGCGAATGACGGCGTAGGCACCAAGCTGAAGCTCGCGATCGAGGGGGACCGGCATGATTCGGTAGGGATCGACCTCGTCGCCATGTGCGTGAACGATCTCATCGTGCAGGGTGCGGAGCCGCTGTTCTTCCTCGACTATTTCGCCACCGGCAAGCTGGAGAACGGCATTGCGGAGCGAGTAATCGCCGGCATTGCCGAAGGCTGCAAGATCGCCGGCTGCGCGCTGATCGGCGGCGAAACGGCCGAAATGCCGGGCATGTATGCGGCGGGCGACTACGATCTCGCGGGCTTCTGCGTCGGCGCGGTGGAGCGCGGCGAGCAGCTGACCGGGGAGAAGGTGGCGCCCGGCCATGTGCTGCTGGGCCTGGCCAGTTCGGGCGTGCATTCCAACGGCTATTCGCTCGTGCGCCGGCTGGCGGCGGACAAGGGCTGGAAGCTGGACCGCCCCGCCCTGTTCGATTCCGAACGCCTGCTGATCGACGCGCTGATCGAGCCGACGCGTATCTATGTGCGGAGCCTGCTGCCGCTGATCCGCGCCGGCAAGGTGGATGCGCTGGCGCATATCACCGGCGGCGGCCTGCTGGAGAATATCCCGCGCGTGCTGCCTGCGGGCGCCCATGCGGTGATCGACGCGGATAGCTGGGAACAGCCGCGACTGATGGCCTTCCTGCAGGCGCAGGGGAATATCGAGCCGGGCGAGATGGCACGCACCTTCAATTGCGGCGTCGGCATGGTGCTGGCCGTGCAGCCGGAGCTGGCGCGCGAAGTGGCGGCCGAGCTGGAGGCGGCGGGCGAGCAGGTGATGCGCGTGGGCGAGATCGTGGAAGGCGCGAAGGGCTGCACCGTGCGCGGCTCCGCCGGCACATGGAGCGCGCGCGAAAGCTGGGAAGCGGTCCACAATGCCTGAGAAGGCGAAGGTCGCCGCCCTGCTTTCGGGCACGGGCACGACCATGTCCTCGCTGCTCTACGCCGCAAAGCTGGCCGATTGCCCCTATGAACTCGTGCTGGTGGCCAGCAATGTGCCCGATGCGCCGGGCCTGAAGATCGCCGACGCCGAAGGGATCGCCACCTTCGCGCTCGATCACCGCGGCCTGCAGCGCGAAGATCACGAAGCGGCCATGGACGCGGCGCTGCGTGCGTCGGGCGCGGATTACCTCGCCCTGTGCGGCTATATGCGCATCCTCACCCCGGGTTTCGTGGAAGGCTGGGCGGGGCGCATGGTCAACACGCATCCCTCCTTGCTGCCCAAGTACAAGGGGCTGGATACCCACGCTCGGGCCATCGCCGCGGGGGACAGCCACGGCGGCTGCTCGGTCCATGTGGTGACGGCGGAGCTCGATGGCGGTCCGCTGCTGGGGCAGGTGCCGGTGGCCATCGTGCCGGGCGAGACGGCGGAGATGCTCGGCCGCCGCGTGCTGCTGGCGGAATACCAGCTCTATCCGCGGATGCTGGCGGAGTATGTGTCGCGCCCCTATCGCGCCGACTGGCTGCTGGAGCGGGTGCGCGAACTGGCACTGGCCCTGCCCGAGGCGGAGGATCGCGACAGCCACGGCGCCCCCGGCTGGCGCACCGGCGGCAAGAGCGGGAAATATTTCGCCTATTTCAACGACCAGCACCACGGCAGCGAGCATATCGCGCTGCTGGTGAAGACCGACGGGCCGGACGAGCTGGCCGCCCTGGTGGAGCGCGACCCCAGCACCTATTTCCGCCCGGCCTATTATGGCGCCAGCGGCTGGGTGGGGATCATCCTCAACCGGCCGGGGGTGGATTGGAACCACGTGGCCGGCTGGCTGCAGCGCAGCTGGCGGCAAGTGGCGCCCAGGCGCCTCACCGGCCTGATGGACGCGGCCGAGGAGTTCTGAGCGCCGCCGCGGCGCCTCAGCCCTGCTCCGCCCTGTGCGCCGCGATCAGCTCGCGCAGCTCGTCGAGATAAGCGAGCCGTTCCTTCTTCAGCTCTTCAAGCCGATCGTCCGACACCGGCTCCACCTCGATCTCCGCCCGGTGAATGGCGTTGTTCACCGTGTGATAGCGGTCCGACAGCGTGGCAAAGTGCGCGCTCCCCGTCTTCAGCTGGTGCAGGACATCGGCATCCTGCGGGAATTCGTCGGCCAGTTCGTGCGGGGTATGGGGCATGCGGATCTCCTTGGCGGTCTATATCCCCACCCTTGCTCCGCCGCAGGGGAAACTGCCTTGTCCCGCGTCAAAAGAAAAGCCCCGCCGGATCGCTCCGGCGGGGCCTTGCTGAAACCGCTCTGCGCGGTCGATCAGCCGACGATCTCTTCCGGCTTGAAGAAGAAGTCGATTTCGATCGCAGCGTTTTCTTCGCTGTCCGAACCGTGGACGCTGTTCGCCTCGATGCTCTCGGCATAGGTCTTGCGGATCGTGCCCTCGTCGGCGTTCTCGGGGTTGGTGGCGCCCATCACGTCGCGGTTGCGCTTCACCGCATCCTCGCCCTCGAGCACCTGCACCACCACCGGGCCGCTGGTCATGAATTCCACCAGTTCACCGAAGAAGGGGCGTTCCTTGTGGACGGCATAGAAGCCTTCGGCCTGTTCCTTGGTCATCTGGATGCGCTTGGACGCGACGACGCGCAGGCCGGCATCTTCCAGCATCTTGGTGACGGCGCCGGTCAGGTTGCGGCGGGTGGCATCGGGCTTGATGATCGAGAATGTGCGGGTGACCGCCATCGAAGTGTCCTTCGCGTAAGGTTGGTGTTGTTTGGAGTTCGCGCGCCCCTAGCGCCGCCGGGCGGCGTGGGCAAGCCTCGCCCCGCAACGGCGCAGAGGGCAGACCGTCAGGGGCCGGGGCGCCAGCGGCCCCCGTCCAGCTTCCAGAAACGCCGTTCTACTTCCGTGCGGCTGCCCAGCATCTTCCAGCATGCGCGCGCGCCCTGCAGCGCATCATCGCCAAACATCAGGAACACGCGGTCGAACGCACCGGCCTCCTCGCGCCATTGCCCGTCGGCCAGTGCGGCGAAGCGGGCGCCATTGGGCGCGGCGCATTGGGCGGAGAGCAGGATCGGCTGGCGCGTCTCATGCGCCTCGCCCGCGCGGCCGTTGGCGAGGAAGCTTTCTTCCTCGCGCACCCACAAGGCCTCGCTGATCCGGCCCAGCTGCCCCTCGTCCCCGGAGACGACGACCATCCGGCCGCCGGTGTCCAGCACCTTGCGCGCCAGCTGCGGCAGGTGGTTCTCTACCGGCTGATCGGCGAGCTGGTAAAAATCCACCTGCATGAAAGCCGCCTTCGCACCTCAGCCTTCGAGATTGTCCCGCACATAGCGATCGAGCAGGCGCACGCCGAAGCCGGTGGCGCCCTTGTCCCAAGTGGCGCCGGGCTTGTCCGCCCACACCATGCCGGCAATGTCGCAATGCGCCCAAGGCGTGCCGTTTTCCACAAAGCGCTGGATATATTGCGCTGCGGTGATCGATCCGGCGCCGCGCGGGCCGACGTTCTTCATGTCGGCGATCGGGCTGTCCAGCAACTTGTCATAGGCCGGGGAGAGCGGGAAGCGCCACATCTTGTCCCCGCTGCCCTTGCCCGCGGCCAGCAGCGCATCGGCCAGCTGATCGTTATTGGAGAACAGGCCGCCATGCTCATCGCCCAGCGCAATGATCATCGCGCCAGTCAGCGTGGCGAGATCGACGATCGCCGCCGGATCGAACTGCCGCTGCGCCCAGGTGAGCGCATCGCACAGCACCAGCCGCCCTTCGGCATCGGTGTTGATGACTTCCACGGTCTGGCCGGACATGGTGGTGACCACATCGCCCGGCCGCTGCGCCTTGCCGTCGGGCATGTTTTCCACCAGCCCGCAGATGCCGATGACATTGGCCTTCGCCTTGCGCCCGGCCAGTGCCAGCATGGTCCCGGCCACGGCGCCCGCGCCGCCCATGTCCCACTTCATGTCTTCCATGCCCGCCGGCGGCTTCAGCGAAATGCCGCCGGTGTCGAAGGTCACGCCCTTGCCCACGAACACGGTGGGCTTTTCGCCCGCCTTGCCGCCCATCCACTTGATCGCCAGCAGGCGCGGCTCGCGCTCGGAACCCTGCGAGACGCCCAGCAGCGCCCCCATGCCCAGCTCGCGCATTTCGGCTTCGCCCAGCACGACCAGTTCGGCGCCGGTGCCCGCAAAGCGCTTCTCGCAGCGCTCCACGAAGCTGGCGGGATAGATGATGTTCGCCGGCTCGGCCACCAGCTCGCGGGTGAACTCCACGCCGGTCGCCAGCGCCTCTTCGGTGGCCCAGGCCGCTTCGCTGCCGTCCGGCGCGCCGACCACTTCGACCCGCGCCAGCGACTTCTTCTGCTCTTCCTTCAGCCGCGTGCGATAGGCATCGTGGCGCCAGGAGCGCAGCTTGAGCCCGGTCAGCACCGCGGCCACTTCCTGCGGGCCGAGGCCCGATCCGGCAGCGTCCAGCGCCAGCATGGTTTCCCCGCTGGTGAGATAGCGGGCGGCCAGCGCGGCGCCGGCGCGTTCCAGCGCGGCGGAGCGCGTCTCGCCCGTGGAGGAGCCGATCCCAGCGAACGCTACGCGCACCACATTGCCGCCGCGCTCCACGAAGCCTTCGAAGAACTGGTCGGCCTTGCCGCTGAACCGCGCCGCGCGCGCGCCTTCGGCCAGGGGCCGCTCGAGATCGGCGGGAAGCTTGTCCTGCTCCACGATGCGGGCGACGAGGCGCGCGGTGGAAAGGTCGGCGGCGGGGCGGAAGGTGATTTGCATGCTGTCTCCGGTGGGAGGTGTCGGGGTTCGGGCGGCCTGATGACGGCTCCGAAATGCTGGCGTTGCAGTTAGGCACGACCGGTGCGATAGGCAAGCCATGCACCCCGGACCGCAGCACACGTTGCAGGCAGAACTCAATCGCTTGCAGCCCCTCCGTCCGGGGCTTGCGGCTGCCGTGGCCTTGCTGGCGCTGGCGCCGCTTCCCGCGCTGGCGCAGGACGGCGCGAATGCGCCGCAGCAGGCTGACGATGATGCCCCTCCCGAAGCCCCGCCGACAGGCGATGCGGCGGAGAGTTCCGACAGCGGCAGCAGCGTGAAGGACGCGGCGGCCGATGCGCTGGCCGGGCGCGACATCGATTTCGCCGCGGATTCGATCGCCTACGACAGCGATAACGAGATGGTCACCGTCTCCGGCGACGTGCTGCTGAAATCGGGCGATCAGTCCGTGCGAGCGGACGAGGTGGTGTGGAACCGCACCACCGGCCAGATCGTGGCCAAGGGCAATATCCGCCTGGTGGACGAAGACGGCAACCAGCTGCTGGCCGATCAGGTGGAGTTGACCGACGAGCTGAAGACCGGCGCCATGCAGAACCTGCTGCTGGCCTTCCGCGCCGGCGGCCGGCTGGCGGCGGAACAGGGCAGTCGGCTGGACGATGGCGATGTGGAGCTGCAGCGCGCGGCCTATTCCTCCTGCGCGGTGGAAACCGCGGCGGGCTGCCCCAAGCGGCCGAGCTGGCGCGTCACCGCGCGGCGCGTGCGCTATGACGAACAGACCAAGCAAGTGCGCTTCGAAGGCGCCTATCTGGAACTGTTCGGCCGCCGCGTGCTGCCGCTGCCCGGGCTGGTGCTGCGTGCGGACGGCGGGGCCAATTCGGGCTTCCTGGTGCCCGACATCGGGCTTTCGGTCTCCAACGGCGTGGAAGTGGTCGGCCGCTATTACGCGCGGCTTGCCGAAAACCGCGACATCCTGGGCTCGGCCTATATCTACACCGACACCGCGCCGATGGGATCGGTGCAATATCGCGAGCTGAGCGACAAGGGCGCCTGGCAGGCCACCGGCTATTTCACTTATGGCAGCCGCCTGCCGCTGAACGCCGTCGCGCCCACGGCGGAGAAGGATTTCCGCGGCTATCTGTTCACCAACGGCCGCTTCCAGCTCGATCCGAACTGGAGCGTCTCGGGCTCGATCCGCGTGGCAAGCGACCGCACCTTCCTTCGCCGTTACGACATTACCCGCGATGACCGGCTGCGCTCCACCGTCTCGGTCGATCGGGTGGACGACAATTCCTATCTCAGCATCGCCGGCTGGGCCACGCAGGTGCTGCTGGTGCCGCAGCCGCAGGGGCAGGTGCCGATCGCGCTGCCGGTGATGGATTACCGCCGGATAGAGAATGATCCGCTGCTGGGCGGCACGCTGGAATTCCAGCTCAACACGCTGGCGATCACGCGCACCGCGGGGCAGGATACGCAGCGCGGCTTCGCCCGCGCCGAATGGAACCTGCGCAAGGTGACACCGCTGGGGCAGGAAGTGACCTTCACCGCCATGGCACGCGGCGATGTCTATCATTCCGACCAGAACGAGCTGACCGACACCGCATCCTATCGCGGCATGCCCGGCTGGCGCGGCCGCGGCGTTGCCATGGGCGCCGTGGACGTGAAATGGCCCTTCGTCGGCTCCTTGCTCGGCGGCACGCAGGTGCTGACCCCCCGGGTGCAAATCGTCGCCAGCCCGAACATCCGCAACATGGATATCCCGAACGAGGATTCGCGCGCCTTCGACCTCGAGGACAGCAACCTCTTCGCGCTCAACCGCTTCCCCGGCTATGACCGGGTGGAGGACGGCGCCCGGGTGACCTATGGTGCGGACTGGCAGCTGGAAGTGCCCGGCTGGCGGATCTTCGCCAATATCGGCCAGTCCTATCGCTTGAGCGACAAGCCGGCCCTGTTCCCCGACGGCACCGGGCTGACCGACAAATGGTCCGACTATGTCGGCCGGGTGGAGGTCCGCTATCACGATTTCGTGAAGTTCACCCACCGCTTCCGCATCGACAAGGACAGCTTCGCCGTGCGGCGGAACGAGATCGACGCGACCGTCGGCACGGCCAAGACCTATGTCGAACTGGGCTATCTGCGGCTGAACCGCGATATCGACCTCGATTTCGAGGATCTGCAGGATCGTGAGGAAGTGCGCGCCGCAGGCCGCATCTCCTTCGCGCGTTACTGGTCCGTATTCGGATCGGCAGTGGTGAACCTGACCGACCGCGCGGAAGACCCCCGCTTCACTTCCGACGGGTTCGAACCGCTGCGCACGCGCGTGGGCATCGCCTATTCCGACGATTGCCTGGAATTCGGCGCCACATGGCGGCGCGACTATATCCGGCTGGCCGATTCCCAGAGCGGCAACAGCTTCCGCGTGTATTTCACCCTGCGCAATCTCGGCGGGCGGTAACCGCACGCTGCGCCCGCTTGCATCGCAATTGGAACTTGCGCCCAAACACGCTATCGGCCGCTGCTCAGCTTCGGTTCAGCCCGTTCGGGGGATTCCAGGCTCATATTTGCAGGCGCCTGCCGCGCCGCCGACGGGATTGATTGCGTGATCGAGAAGACCAGGAAATCGGGACTTGCCGCCAGGATCGGCCAATTCGCCATGGCTGCGCTGCTGGCCGGCACATGCACCACGGCCGCCTTCGCACAGGCGGATTCGGTGGACGATACGATCCAGATCCCGGAAAATATCTCGATCCTCGGCCCGCGCGATCCCAATTCGCGCCATGCGACGGCTGTGGTCAACGGCGCGATCATCACCGGCACCGATGTGGACCAGCGCGTGGCGCTGGTGCTCGATGCCAATGAAACGGGCGCGGTGTCGGACGAGGAAATGAAGCGGCTGCGCCTGCAGGTGCTGCGCAACCTCATCGACGAGACGCTGCAGATCCAGGAAGCCGACGCCCAGAAGATGACGGTGACGCCGGATGAGGTGGAGAGCACCTATAACCGCGTTTCCACCCAGCGCTTCAACCGCCCGCCGGAAGAGATGGACACCTATCTGCGCTCCATCGGCTCCTCGCCCCAGTCGCTCAAGCGCCAGATCGAAGGCGAAATGGCGTGGGACCGGCTGCTGCGGCGCAACGTCCAGCCCTTCGTCAATGTCTCCAGCGATGAAGTGACGGAGATGATGGACCGGCTCAAGGCTTCGGCCGGCACGAATGAATATCGCATCGGCGAAATCTATCTTGCCTCCACCCCCGCCACGCAGGAGGCGGTTGCCGCCAATGCGCGCCAGATCGTGGACCAGATCAAGCAGGGCGGCAGCTTCGTCGCCTATGCGCGGCAATATTCGCAGAGCTCCACCGCCT
The DNA here is from genome assembly GCF_003569745.1 of Altererythrobacter sp. B11. NCBI lineage: Bacteria > Pseudomonadati > Pseudomonadota > Alphaproteobacteria > Sphingomonadales > Erythrobacteraceae > Altererythrobacter > Altererythrobacter sp. B11. The sequence continues at coordinate 1,769,180 of NZ_AP018498.1, read as the reverse complement.
CGTCCGGCGGCGATCTCGGCTGGATCCGGCTGGAGCAGTTGCAGAACCCGCAGCTGGAAAACATCGTGCAGACCATGGCGCCCGGGCAGCTCGCCGGGCCGGTGGAGATCCCCGGCGGATTCGACATCCTCTATCTGATCGACAAGCGCCAGATCGGCGCCGCCGATCCGCGCGACGCGGTGGTGAGCCTGAAGCAGATCTCGATCAACTTCCCCAAGGGCACTTCGCAGGAACAGGCGTCGGAAAAGGCGAGCGCCTTCTCCCAGGCCGTCGCCCAGATCCAGAGCTGCGATCAGGCCGATGCGAAGGCCAAGGCGATCGGCGCCGAAGTGGTGGGCAATGACAGCCTGACGATCCGTTCGCTGCCCGAAGCGCTGCAGACCATGCTGCTGAACCTGCAGGTCGGCCAGTCCACTCCGCCCTTCGGTTCGCTGCAGGATGGCGTGCGCGTGCTGATGCTGTGCGGCCGGCAGGATCCGGTGGCCAATGAAGGCCCGGATTTCGAGCAGTTGCGCAGCCAGCTGGAGGACGACCGCGTGAACAAGCGCGCCCAGCGCTATCTGCGCGACCTGCGGCGCGACGCGGTGATCGACTTCAACTGACGCGATTGCGCTGCCGCCGCTTCGCGGGCACAGCGGGGGCATGAGCCTGCCCCCCGCCCCGCTCGCCCTCTCGCTCGGCGATCCTGCCGGAATCGGGCCCGAGCTCGCCTGCGCCGCATGGGCCGCACGCGCGGAGCATGGCCTGCCGCCCTTCTTGGTCACCCACGGCGCGGGCCTGCTGCGCGAAGCCGCCGCGCGGCGCGGGCTGGATGTCCCCGTGGCACGCATCGCCGCGCCGGAAGATGCGGCGCAGGTCTTCGCCACCGCCCTCCCCGTGCTGGGAGATGCCGATCTCGCCTATCGGCCAGGCGAGCCGGATGAAGACGGCGCACGGCTCGCCCTAGCCTCACTCACCGAGGCGACCGCGCTGGCGGTCAGCGGCGCCGCCGCCGCCGTGGTCACCGGCCCCATCGCCAAGTCGGAGCTGGCGAAAATCGGCTTCGCCCATCCGGGGCAGACCGAATTCATGGCCGCATCCTGCGGCATGGCACCCGAAGAAGCCGTGATGATGCTCGCCGGCCCGCAATTGCGCACCGTCCCGCTCACCGTCCACTGCCCGCTGTCCGAAGTGCCGGGCCGCATCACCATGGAGCTGATCCTGCGCCGCGTGCGCGTGGTGGATGGGGCCATGCGGCGCGATTTCGCCCTCGCCGCCCCGCGCATCGCGCTGTGCGGGCTCAACCCGCACGCCGGCGAGAACGGCCGCATGGGGCGCGAGGAGATCGAGGTCATCGCCCCCGCCATCGCCGCGCTGCGCGCCGAAGGCATAGAGGCCACCGGGCCGCATCCGGCGGATTCGCTCTTCGCCCCGCATGCGCGCGGCAGCTATGACGTGGCCGTCGCCATGTATCACGATCAGGCGCTGGTGCCGCTGAAGGCGCTGGATTTCGATGCGGGCGTGAACATGACGCTCGGCCTGCCGATCATCCGCACCTCGCCCGATCACGGCACCGCCTTTGCCATCGCCGGCACGGGCGCGGCCAATCCGGGCGCGACCATCGCCGCGATACGCATGGCAGCGGAGGCGGCGGTGCGGCGCGCGCAGCCTTCGACAAGCTCAGGGTGAGCGGATATACTTGGCTGAACTCCATACGACGCCCGCTCGTCCTGAGCCTGTCGAAGGACGCGGACCGACCTCACCCACAATGACCATCCAGCTCCCTCCTCTGCGCGAAGTGATCGCCCGCCACGGCCTCTCCGCGTCCAAGGCACTGGGCCAGAACTTCCTGTTCGACGAACAATTGCTGGCCCGCATCGCCGCCATCCCCGGCTCGCTGGAAGGGCGCGCGGTGCTGGAAGTCGGCCCCGGCCCCGGCGGCCTCACCCGCGCCCTGCTGCGCGCCGGCGCACGAGTGACCGCGATCGAGATGGATCGGCGCTGCCTGCCCGCGCTGGCGGAACTGGGCGAAGCCTTCCCCGGCCGCCTGCGCGTGGTGGAGGGAGACGCCATGGCGATGGATCACGACACGCTGATGGGCGAGTCCTACGCCATATTGTCCAACCTGCCCTATAATGTCGGCACGGCGCTGTTCACCGGCTGGCTGGGGGGCGAGGCCTGGCCGCCGCGCTGGACCAGCCTGACGCTGATGTTCCAGCAGGAGGTCGCCCAACGCATCGTCGCGCAGCCCGGCGGCAGCACCTATGGCCGGCTGGCCGTGCTCGCCCAATGGCGCGCGCGGGCGCGGCTGGCGATGAAGGTCCACCGCAGCGCCTTCACCCCGCCGCCCAAGGTGATGAGCGCCATCGTGCATGTGGAACCGGCCGAGGCGCCGCCGGGCGTCTCCGCCGCCGTCCTCGAACGCCTCACCGCCGCCGCCTTCGGCCAGCGCCGCAAGATGCTGCGCCAGAGCCTGAAAGCCATGCCCGGCGCCGTCGAGGCCCTGGACCGCCGCGGTATCGACCCGCAACGCCGGGCGGAAACGCTGAGCGTGGGGGAGTTCGTCGATCTCGCGCGGGTGCTAACGGGGTAGCTCCGGGCCGACTGGATCCCCGCCTTCGCGGGGATGACGAGGTTTGTTCTTCATTCGTCATTCCCGCGCAGGCGGGAATCCCGCGCAACGCCGGAGGCACGCGTCCTTCGACAGGCTCAGGACGAGCGGAAGTGGGCCCACTCCTCTCAACTTCGTCATTCCCGCGCAGGCGGGAATCCAGTAGCCACCTCGCCCCATGCAGCGCGAATTCGGCCCGACCGTCTACCTCATGGCCTCGCGCCGCAACGGCACGCTTTACGCAGGGGTCACCTCCAACCTCATGCAGCGCATCCATCAGCACCGCACCGGCACCTTCGGCGGCTTCACCAGCGAGCACGGGGTGACGATGCTGGTGTGGTTCGAACAGCATTCCACGATGGAACACGCCATCATCCGCGAGAAGCGGATCAAGAGTGGAACCGCGCGTGGAAGCTGCGGCTGATCGACGGAGCCAATCCCGACTGGCGCGACCTTGCGGAGGATTTCGGATTCGAGAGGCTGCGCTGACTGGATCCCCGCCTTCGCGGGGATGACGAGTTTTGTAGTTCCGTCATTCCCGCACCCCCGCTTCGTCAACCCACCCTCATTCGTCATTCCCGCGAAGGCGGGAATCCCGCGCAAGGCCGGCGACACGCGTCCTTCGACAGGCTCAGGACGAGCGGAAGTGGGCGCTAACCCTCCTCCCCAACTTCGTCATTCCCGCGAAGGCGGGAATCCAGCCGCGCCTACCCCTTGCCCTTCACCTTGCGGCGCCACTGGTGCAGCAGCGGTTCGGTGTAGCCGTTGGGCTGGCGGGTGCCTTCGAACACCAGTTCGCAGGCGGCGCGGAAGGCGGGGTGGGTCTGCCATTCACCGGCCATGGGGCGGTAGTCCGGATCGCCGGCATTCTGCGCATCCACCTTGGCGGCCATGCGGCGCAGCGCATCCATCACCTGTTCCTGGGTGCACACGCCGTGCAGCAGCCAGTTGGCGAGGTGCTGGCTGGAAATGCGCAGGGTCGCGCGGTCTTCCATCAGGCCGACATCGTTGATGTCCGGCACCTTGGAACAGCCCACGCCCGCATCCACCCAGCGGACCACATAGCCGAGCAGGCCCTGGCAATTGTTGTCCAGCTCCTCGGCGATTTCCTCCGCGCTCCAATTGGTGCCTTCGGCCAGCGGGATCGTCAGCAGCGCGTCCAGCCCCGGCGCCGGGGGCAGTTCGGGCTGGATCTCGAACACGTCGCGCTCGTGATAATGCAGCGCGTGCAGCACTGCCGCCGTGGGTGAGGGAACCCAGGCCGTATTCGCGCCGGCCAGCAGGTGGTTGCACTTTTCCTGCAGCATGGCCCGCATCCGGTCGGGCGCGGCCCACATGCCCTTACCGATCTGCGCCTTGCCCGAGAGGCCGTGGCTGAGGCCGATGGCGACATTGCGCTTTTCATAGGCATCGAGCCAGACGGAGTTCTTCATCGCGCCCTTGCGGACCATTGGCCCGGCGCGCATCGAGGTGTGGATTTCGTCCCCCGTGCGATCGAGGAAGCCGGTGTTGATGAACACGATCCGGTCCTTCACCGCCTGGACGCAGGCGGAAAGATTGGCGCTGGTCCGCCGCTCCTCGTCCATCACGCCCACCTTGATCGTGTGCCGGTCGAGGCCCAGCAGATCCTCCACCGCATCGAACAGATCATTGGTGAAGGCGCATTCCTCCGGCCCGTGCATCTTGGGCTTGACGATATAGATGCTGCCGCAGCGGCTGTTGGGCCAGCGCGTCTTGCCCGTCACGTCCAGCGCGCCGATGGCGGAAGTGACCACGGCATCCATGATGCCTTCGGGCACTTCGGCATTGCCGGGCAGCAGAATGGCCGGATTGGTCATCAGATGGCCGACATTGCGCACGAACAGCAGGCTGCGGCCGGGCAGCACCTTGGTGCCGCCATCGGGCAGTTCGACCGTTACGTCATCCGCCAGCCGCCGGGTCTGCACCTTGCCGCCCTTGTCGAAGCTGGCTTCCAGATCGCCGCGGATCACGCCCAGCCAGTTGCGATAGGCCAGCAGCTTGTCCGCCCCGTCCACCGCGGCGACCGAATCTTCCAGATCGACGATGGTGGTCAGCGCCGCTTCCAGCCGGATATCGGCAATGCCCGCAGCATCGGTGCGGCCGATCGGATGATCCCGGTCGAACACCACCTCCACATGCAGGCCGTGGTTGCAGAACATGCGGCCCTTCGCCGTCTTGCCCAGATATTGCGCGGGATCGGCCAGCGGGATGCCGTCCCCGTCGGCCAGATCGGACCAGCTGCCATTTTCCAGCGGCAGCGCCAGGTCCAGGAAGGCGCGGCCGGCGGCGATCACCGCGGCGCCGCGCTGCGGATCGTAGCCGGGGCCGCTGGCGGCCGGCGCATCCAGCGCGTCGGTGCCGTAATAGGCATCATACAGGCTGCCCCAGCGCGCATTGGCGGCATTCAGCAGGAAGCGGGCATTGAGCACCGGCACCACCAGCTGCGGCCCGGCGCGGGTGGCGATTTCGGGATCGACATTCTCCGTGCCGATGGTGAAGCCCTCCGGCTCCGGCACCAGATAGCCGAGATCTTCCAGCATGGCGCGATAGGCGGCGGGATCGTGCGGCTGGCCGCGGCGGCTGGAATGCCATAGGTCGATCTTCGCCTGCAGCGCGTCACGCTTGTCCAGCAGGGCGATGTTGCGCGGGCCGAAGCTGCGGATCAGCTGTTCGAAGCCCTGCCAGAAATCCGCCGCATCCCGGCCGAGAGGGGCCAGCACCTCCGCTTCGAGAAATTCCGCCAGGGCGGCGTCCACTCGCAGTGCGCCGCGTTCTACCCTCTCGCTCACATCCGTCTCCCATTTGACGTGGACCCACTTAGGCAGGCATTCCCCTGTAGGGAAGTGTGCCGAAGCGATCAGAGAAAATTAGCAATGCAACGATTGAGCCCGGAAGAAGCGCGACTGGCGGAGGCGATGGACCAGCCCGCCATGCTGGCCCGCACGGAGCGATGGAGCGCGATCAACAGCGGCACGCGCAATCTTGCCGGCCTTGCCGTGCAGGCGGGCGAGTTGGCCGATGCCTTCGCCACTCTGCCGGGGGAAGTGGTGCTCCACGATCCCGCGCCGGTGACGGCGGTGGATGGCGAAGGCCGTGAGGTGGAGCTGGAGCACGGCCGGCACCTTACTCTGTCGGTGCGGCCCGAAGCGGAGCGGCGCCTGCTGCTGACGGGGCATATGGACACGGTCTATCCGCCCGATCACCCGTTCCAGCAGGGCCGCTGGCTCGATGCCGACACGCTGAACGCCCCCGGCGCAGCCGACATGAAGGGCGGCATCGCCGTGATCCTGGCCGCGCTGCAGGCGGTGGAGGCCAGCGGCGCGGCGCAGGCGATCGGCTATGACGTGATGATCAATTCGGACGAGGAAACCGGCTCGCTTTCCTCCGCCCCGCTGATCGACCGGCTGGCGCAGGGGAAATATGCCGCGCTTACCTATGAACCTTCCACCCTGCCCGATGGCACTTTGGCCCATGCGCGCGGCGGCAGCGGCAATTATTCGGTGGTCGTCACCGGCCGCTCCGCCCATGCCGGGCGCAATCCGCAGGACGGGCGCAATGCGCTGGTTGCCGCGGCCGATCTGGCGCTGCGGGTGAAGCGGCTGGAACACGGCGCCATTTCGGTGAACCCCGCGCGGATCGACGGCGGCAGCGCCAACAATGTGGTGCCCGATCTGGCGATATTGCGTTTCAACATCCGCCCGCAATCCACTGACGCGGCTGGACAATTCCAGGCAGCGCTGCAAGATGTGCTGGCCGCGGTGGAGCGGGAGCACGAAGTCTCGCTCGCCCTTCACGGTGGGATCAGCCGGCCCCCGAAGCCGGTGGACGGGCGGGCGCAGAAGCTGTTCGATCTCGTCTGCGGTATCAGCGCCGCGCTCAGCCGCCCGATCGGCTGGAAGCCCACCGGCGGCGTCTGCGACGGGAACAACATCGCCGCCCGCGGCGTGCCTGTGGTGGACACCATGGGGGTGCGCGGGGGCAGCATCCATTCGCCGGAGGAATATCTGATCGCATCGTCCCTTTCCGAACGCGCCGCGCTCAGCGCCGTGGTGCTGCACCGCCTCGCCACGGGAGAAACCTTGTGAGCTTCGTCATCCGGGCCGCCAATCAGGGCGATCTGCAACCGCTGTATGAAATGGCCAAGCTGACCGGCGGCGGCTTCACCAATCTGCCGGCCGATCGCCCCTCGCTGCAGGCCAAGCTCGATCGCTCGGCACAAGCCTTCTCGCGCGGCGGCAGCGAGCTTGCCGACGAGCTGTTCGTACTGGTGCTGGAAAACGCCGAAGGGCGCGAGGTGCGCGGCACCAGTCAGCTGTTCACCCAGGTGGGGCAGAGCTGGCCGTTCTACTCCTATCGCCTCACCACCCTCACCCAGCATTCGCGCGAGCTGGAACGGTCCATGCGCGCGGAAATGCTCAGCCTCGTCACCGATCTGGAAGGCTCCAGCGAAGTGGGCGGGCTGTTCCTCCACCCGTCGGAACGGGCCGGCGGGCTCGGCATGCTGCTGGCCCGCAGCCGCTATCTGTTCATCGCCATGCACCGGGCGCGCTTTGGCGATCGCATCCTGGCGGAGCTGCGCGGCATTATCGACGAGCGCGGCGGATCGCCCTTCTGGGATGCCATCGGCGGGCGCTTCTTCGGCATGAGCTTCCAGGAAGCGGATTATTTCAACGCCATCCACGGCAACCAGTTCATCGCCGATCTGATGCCCAAGCACCCGGTCTATACCGCCATGCTCAGCGAAAGCGCGCGCGGAGTGATCGGCCTGCCCCACCCCACCGGCCGCGCCGCGATGCGGATGCTGGAGAACGAAGGCTTCAGCTACGATGGCTATGTCGACATCTTCGATGGCGGGCCGACCATGGTGGCGCGCACCGATGCCGTCGCCAGCATCCGCGATGCCGTGCGCGCGCAGGTGGTGGATGATGCGCTGGACAAGGGGGAAAAGGCGCTGATCGCCACCGGCACGCTGGCCGATTTCCGCTGCTGCTACGGCGCGCGGCGGCTGGACGATGGCGGCATCGCGATCGATGCCCGCGCGGCAGACCTGCTCAAGGTCGGGCCCGGGGACGAAGTATGGAGCGTCGCACGATGAGGCTGGCGGAAATCAATTTCGACGGGATCGTGGGGCCGAGCCACAATTACGCCGGCCTCAGCCTCGGCAATCTCGCCGCCACCGCCCATGCCGGCGATCCGTCCTACCCCCGCGCCGCCGCGCTGCAGGGCCTCGCCAAGATGCGCGCCAACATGGGCCTCGGCCTCGCCCAGGGCTTCTTCCTCCCCCTCCCCCGCCCCAATCGCCGCTGGTTGGGCGCACTGGCGGCCGACGCCACCATGGACCCGGGCCTGCTGCGCGGCGCCTGGTCGGCTTCCGGCATGTGGACCGCCAACGCCGCCACCGTCTCCCCCGCGCCTGATAGCGGGGACGGGCGCTGCCACCTCACCGTCGCCAATCTGGTGACCATGCCGCACCGGGCGCAGGAGTGGCCGGACACGTTGAAACAATTGCAGACGGCTTTCAGCAGCGATGCCTTTGCGGTGCACGGCCCCGTGCCGCCCTGCTTCGGAGACGAAGGCGCGGCCAATCACATGCGGCTGGCGCGCAGCCATGCGGAGCCGGGGGTGGAAATCTTCGTCTATGGCCGCCCCGGCGGCCGCTTCCCCGCCCGCCAGCACGAACAGGCGAGCCACATCGTCGCCCGCCGCCACGGGCTCGATCCCGCGCGCTGCCTGTTCATCGAACAGAGCCCGGAGGCCATCGCAGCGGGCGCCTTCCACAATGATGTGGTGAGCGTCGCCAACGAACGGGTGCTGTTCGCCCATCAGCAGGCCTTTGCCGATCCGGCCGCCACCCATGCCGCCATCCGCGAACGCTTTCCCGAGGTGGAGATCGTGGAAGTCCCGGCCAGCGAGGTAAGCCTGGAGGAGGCAATCGCCAGCTATCTGTTCAACGCCCAGCTGCTCACCCCGCCCGATGGCGCGATGACGCTCGTCATCCCCACGGAGGCGTGGGAGAGTGCGCCGGTGCGCGGCTTCCTCACCCGCATGGTGGAAGGCAACGGGCCGATCCGCCATGTGCTGCCGGTGGACGTGCGCCAGTCCATGGCCAATGGCGGCGGCCCCGCCTGCCTGCGCCTGCGCGTGGTGGCCGATCCCGCCGAGGTCGATCCCCGCTTCCTGCTGAGCGACGCCCGTGCAGAGCTGATCGAGCAGGTGATCGAGGACCATTGGCCCGAACAGATCGACCCCGCCGACCTTGGCAGCGAAACCCTCGCCGCCAGCGTGCTCTCCGCCCGGGCGGCCCTGCTGGAGGCGCTGGACCTGGGCGAACTGGCCTGATCGCGCATTGTCGGTGAACTTTACAGCGGGCCGCGCGTTAACCAGCACAAAGCGCAGCAATCCGCCGCTGGCACGAAGATTGCTGCCGTGCGGTTAAGGATGAGGGTATGCTGCGCAAAATAAGCCGACTGTTCATGATCAAGACCCGCGTGGAAGCCTATCTGGTGATCTACGCGCTGGCGCTTGGGGCAACGGCACGCGGCAGCGCCTATCTCGAAAAATTCCCGGGCTTCGGCGGCGACCTGCTGTTCCTTGCCTGCACGGGCGCCGTGTTCATCGGCGGCGCCAAGATCCTCGACGCCCTGCGCTACGAGCGGGAGCGTGATGAGGCCGAGGCAAAGCCCACTGCAGAGGCGGAAGGCTGAGGCGCCCAGCGCCCGCCCCCCTTCGTCATTCCCGCGCAGGCGGGAATCCAGGGGCGGCGCCCGGCCCCACGCGCGTCCTTCGACAGGCTCAGGACGAGCGGACTGAGGTGTAGATGCGCACCATCCGGTCACTTCACATTCAGCAGTAAATGCCTATATGGGGCCTGCCGGTTTCGGCCGGCTATGGCGATAAAATGCGGTGTGCAATAGGCACAGCGGACCCGGGGGCAGTACCCGGCGGCTCCACCAAAAGCCCGAAGATTTCGGGATTTTGACGGGGCCGAACCAGGATCGACGTGTGTTGAAAAACACTGTTTTCGCCCGGGCTGAGTAACCCGTTAAAGGCTCAAAACACACAAGTGCCAACGATAACGAAGCACTCGCTATTGCCGCGTAATTTGACGTCCTAACGGACTGAATTTACAAAGCTAAAGCGCGGTTGGACCCACCGGGCAACAGAAGGGATTCCAGGGGCCCGGGGCGCGCCTTGCAACAGAAGCGCCCCACCCTCCTGCACTGTTTTGCCCCACCCCGCTCGTCTCGAGCTCGCCGAAGGACGAGGCTGGCTCTGCGCGGGATTCCCGCCTTCGCGGGAATGACGAAAGCGGGGGAGACCGCCCCAACCCCGCTCGTCCTGAGCCTGTCGAAGGACGCTCGCCGCGCCTGCGGAGTGAGTATGGGGCACCACCGCAGCGGATTTCCTACACCCCCCTCAGGCCGCTACCCCGAAGCCCGCTCTTTCCCACCGTGAACCACCGACCAAGGCCCCTTCCCGAGGCGCTAAACCCGCACTGTTGCAAAGCCCGGTTTTCCGCCAATGAACCCTGTTCCACGCCGTTCCAAGCGTGGCCTACGCGCGACGAACCGAGTGGCCGCGCCAGCTCCTCATCCGCTCATCCTGAGCCGGTCGAAGGGTCCGCACTGGATTCCCGCGTTCGTGGGAATGACGAGGAGTGGGACATTAACCCGTCACCCCGGGCCTGACCCGGGGTCTCGCACCGACGGCAGCGGGCATGGACCCTACCCCACCCCGCTCGTCCTGAGCCTGTCGAAGGACGCGCACCCGGCCCGGCCCCTCTTTTGCATTGCCGCGCGCGAAGTGCCCTGTCATGCTGTTCGCAAGCTAAGGAAATTGCGGAGAGCTGCCATGATCGAAACCGCCCTCGTCTCCTGCGACGATCATCTGGACCTGAACATGCTGCCGCCCGACCTGTGGAGCGAGCGCATGGCCGCCAAATGGGGCGAGCGCGCGCCGCGCGTGGTGGAGCCGGAAAAAGGCCCCGCGCTGTGGATGGCCGACGGGCAGAGCTGGGGCATGTGGAGCGGGCGGCCGTTCAGCTTCGGCGGGCCCAAGCCGATCCACACCGCCTATGATCGCGGCGGCATCGAGGACGTGACGGAGCTGCGCGCGGGCAATCCGCGGCTGCGGCTGGAAGACATGGACCGGGACAGCGTGTGGGCGCATCTGGTCTTCGGCCCCGTGACCAGCATCAAGACGGACGACGAAGCCTTCATGCGCGCCTGCTATGCCGCGTATAACGACTGGCTGTACGAGGATTTCTGCGTTGCCGCGCCCGAACGGCTGATCGGCGTCGCCATGCTGCCGCCAACCCCCGAGGCGGCCCTTGAGGAACTGCAGCGGCTGGCGAAGCGGGGCGGCTGCCGACAGGCCAATCTGCAGATCGCGATGGCCGAGCCCCGGCTGGAGGACAAGCGCTGGGAACCGCTGTTCGACCTGCTCGAACAGAGCGGGATCGTGCTGAGCTTCCACGTCACCGTCTTCCCCGGCGTGACCAAGGCCTTCGACAAATACAAGGGCAGCCCGGGGGCGACCTTCCTCCATGCCAAGATGTTCATCGACCAGTTCCTCGATCCCTTCGTGGACCTGTTCGCCTGGGGCATTCTGGAGCGGCATCCCAAGCTCAACATCGTGATTGCCGAAAGCGGTGTGGGCTGGGTGCCGTGGGTGGTCGAGGAGCTCGACTACCGCCATTTCCGCCTGTGGGAATGCAAGGACTATTGGGACGACAAGGGCGGCATCCCGCACAAGATGAAGCCCAGCGAAGTGTTCCAGCGGCAGGTCTATGGCACCTTCCAGCAAAGCCCCACGGCCATGCGGCTGCTGGAATTCTGGGGGCCGCACAATCTGCTGTGGGCCAGCGATTATCCGCACCCGGACAGCATCTGGCCCAACAGCGTCCGCACCATCGGCGAAACGATGGGCCACATGCGGCCGGAGGATGTGCGCAACCTCACCGGCGGCAATGCGGCGCGGCTCTATGGGCTCGATCTGTCGCAAGCCACGGTGAAGGCGCGGCTGCCGATCGGATCGGAAATGGCGACGGCCTGATCCCGGCCGCGCACGGCCCCTTGTCTCCGGTATCCTTCAAGGATACTGGAGCGCAATGCATCTGGCCGGCCGGAAGATACGCGAATGGCGCGAAGCCCATGATCCGCCGCTGACGGCGGCGGAATTCGGCACGCGCTATGGCCAGCCGGAACCCTGGCCCAGCCGCACCGTCTATGGCTGGGAAGCGCGGGGGAAGATTCCCCGCCCCCCAACCCAGCGGCGACTGGCCGAGCTCGGCATCTGCACGCCCGCTGACTGGTTGGAGCCGGCCGGCGCCCCCTTGGCCGACGAGACGGGGGCCGAAGAATGGAAAGGTACAGGATCCTTGAGCGAGCGCGATCATCCCTTCTACGACATGCATGCCCACGGCTTCGTGCGCGTCGCCACCAGCACGCCGCGCGTGCGCACCGCCGATGTCGCCTATAACGCGCGTGCCATCGTGGAAGAGGCGCAGCGCGCCCATGCCGCGCATGTCGATCTGCTCGTCTTCCCCGAACTGTGCCTCTCCTCCTATGCACTGGACGATCTGGTGATGCAGGACGCACTGCTGCAGGCGGTGGAGGCCGAAGTAGCGGGCATCGTGGCGGCCAGCAGCGGCCTCTCCCCGGTGATGCTGATCGGGGCGCCGCTGCGCCACAACGGCCGGCTCTACAATTGCGCGCTGGCCATCGCCAACGGCCAACTTCTGGGCGTGGTGCCCAAGAGCTATTTGCCCAATTACCGCGAGTTCTACGAGAAGCGCTGGTTCGCCCACGGCCGAAACATCCGCGGCGGCACGATCGCCATCGCGGGGGACGAGGTGCCCTTCGGCACCGATCTGATCTTCGCCTCCAGCCAATTGCCCGGCTTCCGCCTGTTCATCGAGATTTGCGAGGATCTCTGGGCGCCCACGCCCCCCTCCACCGATGGCGCGCTGGCCGGGGCGACGATCCTTGCCAATCTGTCGGCCTCCAACATCGTGATCGGCAAGTCCGACGAACGGCGCCTGCTGTGCCGCGCCCAAAGCTCGCGCGCGGCCGCCGCCTATGTCTATTCCGCCGCGGGCCATGGCGAAAGCACGACCGACCTAGCCTGGGACGGGCAAGGCATGATCTTCGAACTGGGCGACGAACTGGCGCAAAGCGAACGCTTCGCCCTGCGGCCCGAACTCTGCGTGGTCGATGTCGATTGCTCGCGCATCCTGGCAGACCGACTGCGGCTGCAGACCTTCAACGACGCCGCCGAGGCGCAGGGCCGGCCGGAAGACCGCTTCCACACGGTGCGCTTCAACCACTGCCCGGCGCAGGGCGACATCGGCCTCACCCGGCCGATCCGCCGTTTCCCCTTCGTGCCGAACCGGCCGGAGAAGCTGGACGAGGACTGCTACGAGGCGTTCAACATCCAGGTCGAGGGCCTGATGCGCCGGCTCGAGGCGACCCGCTCCCACAGCCTTGTCATCGGCATTTCGGGGGGGCTCGATTCCACCCACGCCCTGATCGTGGCGGCCAAGGCCTGCGACCGGCTCGAACTGCCGCGCAGCACGATCCGCGGCTATACCATGCCGGGCTTCGCCACCTCGGGCGAGACAAAGGACAACGCCTGGCGCCTGATGCGCGCGATGGGGATCACGGCCGAGGAAATCGACATTCGCCCCTCCGCCACGCAGATGCTCGAAAGCATCGGTCATCCCTTCGGCAAGGGGGAGCCGGTCTATGATGTGACCTTCGAGAATGTGCAGGCGGGCCTGCGCACCGATTACCTCTTCCGTCTTGCGGGGCAGCATCACGGCTTCGTGGTCGGCACGGGCGACCTGTCCGAACTGGCGCTGGGCTGGTGCACCTATGGCGTGGGCGACCAGATGAGCCACTACGCCGTGAACGCCGGCGTGCCCAAGACGCTGATCCAGTATCTGATCCGCTGGTCGGCCCAGACCGGCCAGTTCGACGAGGCCACCAACGAAGTGCTGCTGGCGATTCTGGATACGGAAATCAGCCCCGAACTGGTCCCCGCGGATGCGGACGGGGCGATGCAGAGCACCGAGGCGCGCATCGGGCCGTATGAGCTCAACGACTTCTTCCTCCACCACATCATGCGTTTCGGCCAGACGCCGTCCAAGGTGGCCTTCCTTGCTTGGCATGCCTGGAAGGATGCCGACGCGGGCCTGTGGCCGGCCGAATTCCCCGAGCACAAGAAGAACGCCTATGATCTGGCGACCATCCGCCACTGGCTGGAAAGCTTCCTCCGCCGCTTCTTCGCCTTCAGCCAGTTCAAGCGCAGCGCGATACCCAACGGCCCGAAGGTCAGCAGCGGCGGCGCGCTGAGCCCGCGGGGGGACTGGCGGGCGCCGAGCGACGCGGTGGCCGACGTCTGGCTGGAGGAGCTGGCGGCCCGCCTGCCGGACTGAACCCGCTCCCGCCTCTGGAAAAATCGCCGTCCGGGCTTTGGCTGCCCGGCCGCGCCCGCTAGACGAGCCCCATCGTGGACAGCAGAATCGAAATCGGCACCGACGAGCGCGGGGCCCCGGTGGTGATCGACGTCGAGGAACTCCTCGCGACACGCCTGCTCGTCCAGGGCAACAGCGGCTCGGGCAAGTCGCATCTGCTGCGGCGCCTGCTGGAAGAAAGCGCGCCGCTGGTGCAGCAGGTGGTGATCGACCCGGAAGGGGACTTCGTCTCGCTGGGGGAAGAGTTCGGCCATGTGGTGGTGGACGGCGCCGCCTATGCCGATGGCGAGATCACGCGCCTGGCGACGCGGATCCGCGAACACCGCGCCTCGGTGGTGCTCGCGCTCGACGGGCTGGAAATCGACGGGCAGATGCGCTGTGCCGCCACCTTCCTTGCCGCGCTGTTCGATGCGCCGCGCGAACATTGGTATCCGGCGCTGGTCACGGTGGACGAGGCCCAGCTCTTCGCCCCGGCCGCAGCGGGCGAAGTGAGCGAGGAAGCGCGCCGCCTGTCGCTGGGCGCGATGACGAACCTTATGTGCCGCGGGCGCAAGCGCGGGCTCGCGGGCGTGATCGCCACGCAGCGCCTGGCCAAGCTCGCCAAGAACGTGGCGGCCGAAGCCTCCAACTTCCTGATGGGGCGCACCTTCCTCGATATCGACATGGTGCGCGCGGCCGATTTGCTGGGGATGGAACGGCGGCAGGCAGAGCGGATCCGCGATCTCGAGCGCGGCCGCTTCCTCGGGCTCGGCCCCGCGATCAGCCGGCGGCCGGTGGCGGTGAAGATCGGTGCGGTGCGGACGAAGGGCAATTCCGTCGCGGCCGGACTGATGCCGCTGCCGACCGCTTCGGCCGAAGAAATGGGCGTGCTGCTGCATGACGGACTGGCGGAAGCCGCAGCCCTGCCCCCTCCTCCTCCGCCGCCGACGCCCGTGGTGGACGCCGGCGCGCTGCAGGATCGCATCGCCACCTTCACGCCGCCCCAGCCCAGCCACATCCCTCCGCCACCCGCACCCCCGGCGGACAGCGAACCGCTGCTGCGCGAGGTGCTGGCGGAAATGGCGGGGGAAGAGGGCTGCACCTTCCAGCCGCAGGCGGCGCTGTATCAGGATTTCTCGGTTCGCTGCCGGATGAAGGGCCTGCCCGGCAATGCGCTGGACGCCAGCCAGTTCGCCCGGCGTTTCGCCATTGCGGTAGCCGGCGTGGATACGGAAAGCGCTGAATGCGCCGACATGCTCGCCCTCGCTTCCAGCCTGCCGGAGGACGTGGTGGCTCCCTTCCTCGCCATCGCGCGCAGCGCCGCCGAGGGGGAACCCTGCCCAGAAGACGACGAGCTGGCGCGCATCTATGGCACCAGCTCGCCGCGCCGCGTGCAGCGGTTGCTGGACCATTTCGAAAAGCAGGGGCTGCTGGTGGTGCGGACGGACTTCGGCGGCCGGCGCACCGTCACCATCCCGCATCTCAACCTGACGACGGCGGCGGTCTGATCTCGCGAGCCGGGCACCCTTTCACATATACGAATAATATGCTGAAAGCGGGCGCATGAGCCGCCCCGCCATCCTCGTCACCGGCGCCGCCGTGCGGATCGGCGCCGCGATTGCGGCGCGCTTCGGGGCGGCAGGCTGGCATGTGGTTCTCCACTGCCACCGCTCGACTGAAGCCGCGGAGCGCCTGGCCGATAGCCTACCTTCCGCGGAAGTGCTCCGCTGCGATCTGGCGGACGGAGCGGCAGCGCAGGAGATGGTCCAAGGGCTGGCAGAACGGCTCGAGGATTGGCGTGTGCTCGTCAATTCCGCCGCGCTGTTCGAGCCCGATGAGCCATTCCACCCCGATGTGCGGATCAATCGCCGGGCGATGCAGGTCAACGCCCTGACCCCCGCGCTACTGGCCGGCGCCTTCCTCTCCCACGCGCAATCGCGCGCGGGGCGGCGGGTGATCCAGCTTACCGATCAGAAGACGGCCAATCCCAACCCGGATTTCTTCAGCTACACGATGAGCAAGAACGCCGCCGCGTCGATGGTGCCGATGCTCGCAATGGCTGCCGCGCCTGAGGACAGGATCTATGCCCTCGCCCCTGGCGCGATCCTCCCGAGCCACGACCAGACGAGCGAAGAAGCGGAGATCTCGCACCGCTTGAACCTGCTCCGCCGCCGCACGACGGCGGAAGAAGTGGCGGACGCGGCCTTCTTCCTGGCGACAGGCCCGCTGGCGAGCGGTGAGACGCTGTTCGTCGATTCCGGACAACACCTGCTGTCCCAAAGGCGCGACGTGATGTATCTGGCACGCGGGATGGAGGAAGAGGCATGAAGCGGCACGCGCTGAGCACACGCATCTGGCACTGGATCAACGCCCTGAGCCTGATCCTGCTGTTCATGTCCGGCCTCAATATCTCCAACGCGCATCGCAACCTCTATTGGGGCGATTGGGGATTTGATCCGCGCACCGCCTGGCTGCGTGTGCCGCGCTTCCCCGGATGGGCGACGATCCCAGATTATTACAGCCTTGCCGCCGCGCGGGACTGGCACGTGGTGTTCGCCTGGGTGTTCGCGCTTTCGCTGCTGCTGTTCATGCTGGCGGCGCTGCTGAACGGCCATTTCCGGCGGGACATCGCGACCCGCCGCCGCGAATGGCGGCCGTCGGCGATCGGTGCGGATATCCGCGCGCATCTGCGCTTCGATTTTCATCACGGAAACGGCAAATACAATTTCCTCCAGAAGGCGTCCTACGGTGCGGTGCTGTTCATCCTGCTGCCGCTGATGATCTTTACCGGCTGGGCGATCAGCCCCGGGATGGACCCGGCAGTGATCTGGCTGCTGGACCTTCTCGGCGGACGGCAGAGCGCGCGTTCGATCCATTTCATCTGCGCCTGGCTGCTGTTCGCCTTCTTCGTGGTGCATGTGCTGCTGGTGTTGCTGTCCGGCCCCGCGAAGCAGCTGCGCGAGATGATCACCGGAGGGCGTGTCGATGAAAAGGCGTAACTTCGTTGCCGGTCTCGCCGCGGCCTTTACCGCAGGCTGTTCGAAGATCGGGGATTCGCAATGGTTCGGCTCCGTGGTCGATGGCGCGGAAACGCTCCATCGCCTTGCCCAGCGCGGGCTCGGCGGGCGTGACGGTCTGGCGCGCGAATATTCCCCCGCCGACATCTCCCCCTTCTTCCGCGGCAATGGCAGCACGGATGTGGACAGCGATGCCTATCGGCAGGCACAGGCGGAAGGCTTCGCGAACTGGCGCCTGGGGGTGACGGGGCTGGTCGACCGCGAGCTCTCGCTGTCCATGGATGCGCTGAAGGCCCTGCCCCAGCGCACCCAGATCACCCGCCACGACTGTGTGGAAGGGTGGTCCGCCATAGGCCAGTGGACCGGCCCGCAGCTCGGCACGATCCTGCGCGAAGCCGGGGTGAAGCCCGCCGCGCAATATGTGGTGTTCCGCTGCGCCGACACGTTGGGCGGCGCGCCCTATTACGAAAGCGTGGACATGGTGGATGCCCTTCACCCACAGACGGTGGTGGCCCATTCGCTGAACGGAGAGCCTCTGCCGGTGGCGAACGGAGCGCCGCTGCGCGTCCGCATCGAACGCCAGCTCGGCTACAAGAGCGCTAAGTATCTCACTGGAATCGAAGTGGTTTCGAGCCTCGACGGCATTGGTGAGGGCCACGGCGGATATTGGGAAGATCGCGCCGGCTATCAGTGGTACGCCGGCACCTAGCGCTGGCCGGCAAGTCGTTATATCAGGCCTTCCATGAGTGCTGCATTGATCGATCGGCTGCTCACCAGGATGGTGCGCAAGGGAACGCTTGAACTGACCTATGCCGATGGACGCAAGCGCGTCTTCGGCGAGCCCGCGCCCGGATTTCCTGACGTTGCCGTGCGGTTTGCCGATAGCAAGGTGGCCCGCGATATCGTGCTCGATCCACGCCTCGGCGCGGGTGAAGCCTATATGGACGGGCGGATCATCATGGAACGCGGCGACATCATGCAGCTCGTCACGCTCGCCCGCGCGAACAACCGCTGGGAAGACCGCCGCGACCTGCGCGATCCCACCCTGCCGCGGCGGATGGGAAGCCATCTGAAGGCGCTGCTTCGCTCGTTCAATAAGCCGGGCAGCTCCAAGCGGAACGTCGCCCATCACTATGACATCGGCAATGCGCTGTACCAGCTGATGCTCGACAGCGACCATATGCAATATAGCTGCGCCTATTGGGCGGACGGCGTCTCTACGCTGGAGGAAGCGCAGGAGGCCAAGCTGGCGCATATCGCCGCCAAGCTGGCGCTGAAGCCCGGGCAGCGGGTGCTGGACATCGGCTGCGGTTGGGGCGGCATGGCGATCTTCCTCGCCCAGCGCGCCGGGGTGGAGGTCCTGGGCATCACGCTGAGCGAGGAGCAGCTGGCCCTCGCCCGCAAGCGCGCGGAAGCGGCGGGCGTGGCCGACAAGGTCACTTTCGAGCTGATCGATTATCGCCTCCTGCCGGATCGCGGCGATCGCTTCGACCGCATCGTGTCGGTCGGCATGTTCGAACATGTCGGCGTGCCGCAGTACGAAACCTTCTTCCGGGCCTGCACGCGGCTGCTCGCGGACGATGGCGTGATGCTGCTGCACACGATCGGGCGCATGGGCTCGCCCAGCTTTACCGATGCCTTCACCGACAAGTGGATTTTCCCCGGCGGCTATATTCCCGCGCTGAGCGAGACCGTGGCCGCGAGCGAGAAGGCGCGGCTGATCGCTTCCGACGTCGAGACGCTGCGGCTGCACTACGCCAGGACCATCGACGAGTGGTATGCCCGCTGCATGGCGAACAAGGACAAGATCGTGGAGCTGTTCGACGAGCGGTTCTTCCGCCTGTGGACCTTCTATCTCGCCGGCGCCTCCACCTCCTTCACCTATGCCAGCATGTGCAATTACCAGATCCAGTATGTGCGGGATCGCCACGCGCTGCCCATCACGCGGGACTATCTGGGCGAGGCGGAGAAGGCGCTGATGGCCGCGGGCAGCGCGTCCGCCTGAGGACAGCATAGCCGCCAGCGCCTATGGGGGCGCCCATGGCCGCAGAATCATCCCCGCCGCTGACCCGCGGCTCGATCTTCGCACAGGCCTGGCCGATCATGCTCGGTCAGGCCTCGGTGCCGCTGGTCGGCATCGTGGATGCTGCCGTGGTGGGCCGCACGGGCGATGCGGCGGCGCTGGCCGGGGTGGCGCTGGGCGCCACGATCATTTCCATGGTGTTCTGGAGCTTCGGCTTCCTGCGCATGGGCATGACCGGCCTCACCGCGCAGGCCGACGGCGCGGGCGACCGGCGCGAGGTGGAGGCGCTGCTGCTGCGCTCGCTGCTGATCGGCGCGGCGATCGGCGCCGCTCTGTTGGCGCTGCACTGGCCGATCAGCTGGCTCGCCTTCACCCTGCTCTCCGGCGGAGCGGAAGTGAGCCACGAGGCGGCCGGCTATGTCAGCGCCCGGTTCTTCGGCGCGCCCGCGGCGCTGTGCGTCTTCGCGATCAACGGATGGCTGCTGGGTCTGGGCCGCACCCGCGCTGCATTGGCGCTGCAAGTGGTGGTGAACCTCGCCAACATCGTGCTCGACATCCTGTTCGTGTGGGGCATGGGCCTGGGCGCTGCCGGGGTCGGCACAGGCACCGCGGGGGCGGAATGGATCGCGCTGGCCGTGGGATTGGCGATCAGCGCACGGATTGCCGGGCGTGGGCCCATGGCGATTATCCGGGGGCTCGGTTGGGCCACGCTGTTCGATCGGGCGGCGCTCACGCGCCTCTTCGCCGTCAACCGCGACCTGATGCTGCGCACCGTCGCTCTGCTGTTCCTGTTCATCTGGTTCGCCAATGCCGGGGCCCGGCAGGGGGCGGTGGTGCTGGCGGCGAACCACGTGCTGCTGCAGTTCGTCAGCGTGGCGGCCTTTGTACTCGATGCCTTTGCCTTCACGGCCGAATCGCGGATCGGCCAGGCCATCGGGGCCGGCTCCGAAACGCGCTTTCGCCGCGCGATCCGGCTGACGGGGGAGTTCTCGCTGCTCGGAGCTGCCGCGCTCGCCCTGCTGTTCTGGGTGGTGGGGGACATGGCGATCAATGCGATCACCACCAATCCGGACGCACGCAACGCCGCCAGTACCTTCCTGCCCTTCGCTGCGCTGATCCCCCTGCTCGGCATGCCGAGCTGGCTGCTCGACGGGATCTTCATCGGCGCCACCGCCGGCCGCGCGCTGCGCAATGCGGCGCTGGTGTCGACCTGCGCCTATCTGGCGCTCGATCTGGCGCTGCGGCCCTGGGGCAACCTCGGCGTATGGGCCGCCTTCTCCGCCAGCTACGTGCTGCGCGCGGGGACGCTCGGCGCCTATCTGCCGGGCCTGCTCGCCAGCGTACGCCGCAGCGCGGCTGCTCGATGACGCGCGCAGCGCTGGCCTTGCGCCGCGCGGCCTGTTAACCGCGCGCCACGAATCCCGCAGGAGCCTTATAGATGTCGGATATCAAGCGTGTCGTCCTGGCCTATTCCGGCGGCCTCGACACCAGTGTGATCCTGAAGTGGCTGCAGGTCACCTATCAGTGCGAGGTGGTCACCTTCACCGCCGACCTCGGCCAGGGGGAGGAACTGGAACCCGCGCGCGCCAAGGCGCAGATGATGGGCGTTCCCGAAGAGCACATCTATATCGACGATTTGCGCGAGGAATTCGTGCGCGACTTCGTCTTCCCGATGTTCCGCGCCAATGCGCGTTATGAAGGCGATTACCTGCTCGGCACCTCGATCGCGCGGCCGCTGATCTCCAAGCGGCTGATCGAAATCGCCCGTGAAACCGGCGCCGACGCGATCGCCCACGGCGCCACCGGCAAGGGCAACGATCAGGTCCGCTTCGAACTGTCCGCCTATGCGCTCGATCCGGGTATCAAGGTGATCGCCCCCTGGCGCGAATGGGATCTCACCAGCCGTACCGCGCTGATCGAATGGGCGGAAAAGCACCAGATCCCCGTGCCCAAGGACAAGCGCGGCGAAAGCCCCTTCTCCACCGACGCGAACCTGTTGCACACCTCCTCCGAGGGCAAGGTGCTGGAAGACCCGTGGGAAGAGACGCCGGAATATGTCTATTCCCGCACGGTCGCCCCGGAAAACGCGCCTGACACGCCGGAATATATCGAGATCGGCTTCGAAAAGGGCGACGGTGTCTCCCTGAACGGCGAAGCGATGAGCCCCGCCACATTGCTCACCGCGCTGAACGAGCTGGGCCGCAAGCACGGCATCGGCCGGCTCGATCTGGTGGAAAACCGCTTCGTCGGCATGAAGAGCCGCGGCATGTATGAGACGCCGGGCGGCACGATCTATGCCGCCGCGCATCGCGGGATCGAACAGATCACGCTCGATCGCGGCGCGGCGCATCTCAAGGACGAGCTGATGCCGAAATATGCCGAGCTCATCTACAACGGCTTCTGGTTCGCGCCGGAGCGCGAGATGCTGCAGGCGGCGATCGATCACAGCCAGGCGCGCGTGAACGGCACAGTGCGGCTGAAGCTCTACAAGGGCCTCGCCTCCGTGGTCGGCCGCAAGAGCCCCGACTCGCTCTATTCGGAACGCCATGTGACGTTCGAGGACGACGCGGGCGCCTATGACCAGCACGATGCGCAGGGCTTCATCAAGCTCAACGCGCTGCGATTGAAACTTCTCGCGCAGCGCGACGGCAAGTAATTTTCGCAAACTCGGCAGGTCGTTGACTTATCCACTCTTGTCCACTGGCAATCTGGGCGAAAGTGGATAAGTGGGCGACGCTGCCATTGCCCGACTCAGGTTGCGGGCGCATTCTCCATATATCGAAAGCGGACAGGAACCGCCCGGAGATGGGGCTGAAAGGCCCGGTTTTCCAAGGTTCGGTTTTGCGTTCGAGACGGCGGCGATGGCCGCGGCGGAAGTGGGGCAGCTTTGCTGCCCATCCCTGAAGTCGCGGGCGCGCAGCCGGAAGATCGGGCTGGCAGCACCTGCCGATCCCTCTGCGCGGCTTCGGCCACACAGGCGCGATCCCGGCATTTGCGGTGCAGCCCGGTCTCGGAACCGCCGGCGGCAAGGGAAAGGCCTTTGGCCATACCCGGCCGCTGACGGGACCGGCGCCGGCGCGAGCGCCGGCGACCGAGCCACCGCTGCGGCGGAGGCGAGCCGCCGGGCGACAGCGCCTTTCGGGGCCACGCCGGTGAGAATGGGGTCAGCCGCAAGGCTGGCCCCATATCTCTTTCGTTAGCCCTAGACAGCAGCGAAGCCTCAGCGCTCCCCCACGACCCGCGTGAGGCCGCGACTATCAACACAACCTTACCTGTTCGGGACGAGTCGAGAGAGTCGCGGGATCAGCAGACTCCAGACGGGTGGCCGCGCCCTGCCCCCTCCTGTATCGCCGCCCAACCCAGTGGACGGGAGTTTTGGGTTATGAGCAAACGCGCCGCGCTTATCGCGCTCGCCATGCTGGCCATGGGCGGATCCTTCGCTGCTGTGAACGCAGCCGATGCCGGGGCGGTTCCCGCCCCCGTGGCCGAGGTGGTCCCCAACGATCTGCCGCGCTTCGTTCCGGGCGAAGCGCCCACCGCCGATCTCGCTGCCGCCGCAGATACCGCGCTGGCACTTGACGAGGATGGGGCTGCGCAGGAGCTCGCCGATCTCGGCAGCGGTGTTGCTTCCTATTACGGCAAGCGCTTTGCCGGCCGGCCGACGGCCAGCGGCGAAGCCTTTGATCCGCAGGATTTCACCGCCGCGCACCGTACCCTGCCCTTCGGCAGCAAGGTTCGAGTCACCAACCCTGACAATGGCCGTTCGGTGGTGGTGCGGATCAACGATCGCGGGCCGTTCTCGCGCGATCGCATGATCGATCTGTCCCGCGCCGCGGCAGAGCAGGTTGGCCTGGTGGCTTCGGGCCACGGTACCGTCCGTCTCGCACTGATCTCCAGCTGAGGCAGCCGGGCGCTCAGCGCCCGCGATAATTCTCCAGCGCCCGAACCGCCGGCCGCGCCTTCATGCGGGCGAGCCAAGCGGAGAGCGCCGGCGCTTCCTCCTCGTTGCAGTCATCGGGCATGACCCGCGGCAGTGCCGGCGCCATGGAATACCATTTGATGTCGGCCAGCGAGTAGAAGCTGCCGAGCAGCCAGTCCTCGCCATGCGCCAGCTGCCGCTCGGCGCGGGCGATGCAGTTGCGCAGGCGGCGCCGCGCGTCGGCAAGCTCCTCGTCCGAATAGCCGGTGGCGGACACGGTTTCCCACTTCTTGCGCACTTCGTCATTGGGCATGCGGGCGAGGATGCCCTGCATCTCCTGCTTGTCGATCTGCGAGGCGAAGGGCGTGGCGCCATGCGCGCCGATCACCGTGAGCGCCGGGCAGAAATACTCGTCCACGTATTTGGTCAGGACGCGCATTTCGGCGCACAGCCATGGGTCCGCCGGGCGCAGCGGCAGCTCGGGAAAAACGGTGTCGAGATATTCGTTGATTACCGTGCTTTCGCGCACCACGCGCCCGTCGTGCACCACGATGGGCACCATGCCTTCCGGGCTCAGCGCCTGAAAGGCAGGCTCGTGATGCTCCCACCGGCGGCTGTCGAGAAAGCGGTTCTCGAACTCCAGACCTTTCTCCAGCGCGCAGAGCAACGGAGTGAGCGAGTTCGCCACCGGGCCGAAGTGATAGATTGCAAGCATGGCATGTCCCCTCCTGTTGGGATCATACCTATTTGACTAAATCAAAAAGTCGAGAAGAAATGCACAATTCCGGAAGTTCAGCCGAGATTGCGCTCCGCCTCCATCATCTCGTCCGCACGCTCGACCATAGTGTCGATCACCCGCCACAACACGGCGATGTCGCTTTCGGGGATGCCGTCGGTCAGTTGCCGGTCCCGCTCCACCACGCGCTCCACCATCCGGGCATAGACATCGCGTCCCTTGTCGGTGAGATCGATCTCGATCTCCGGCCCCCCCGGCTTCCGTTCGCGAGAGAGCAGCCCCCGCTCCACCATGGCCTTCACCGCGCGGCTCAGTTGACCACGATCCTGCAGCAGCAATTCGGCCAGTCCGTTCAGCGAAAGCGGCGCGAACTGGCCCACCTGCGTCATGATGCGCCATTCGATTTCCGAAAGATCAAACTGGCGGCGCTGCGCCAGTACCCCGCTCCGCCGCAACAGGCCGAACAGGATAATCATGCGCATGGTCACGAGGCCGGCCAGCGGGCCGGACCGTTCCGTGGTCATGCGCCGGGGTCGATTCTCGCCTTCCGGTACCTTCGGTGATGCGTCCATGGATTTCGATGTACTCAACTTTACCCCCGGCAACAGGCGTCGATCTGACCCATATTTTTGATGGTGTCAAAAAGGTTTTTGTGTTCTAACTCCCACCGAAGCCGCGCTTCTATCAATCCTTCCGGGGAACGCTAGGGCGCGATGCGAACAAGCCCCGCAAAGGGGGAGAAAACGGGAGAGGGATATGCGCGAATTTCGCGGGAAGACGGCGTTCATCACCGGCGGTGGCAGCGGGATTGGCCTGGGCATGGCCCGTGCGCTGCTCGGCCGCGGAATGAACGTAGTGGTGGCCGACCTGCTCGAAAGCCATCTGCAGGAAGCCCGCGCCGCGCTTTCCGGCACGAACCGCCTGCATTGCATCCGCTTGGACGTGTCCGATCGCGCCGCGATGCGGGAGGCTGCGCGCGAGACGGAGCGGATGTTCGGCAATGTGCATGTGTTGGCCAACAATGTCGGCGTGAGCCAGCGCAATCCGATAGACGAGGCGGGCTACGAGGATTGGGACTACGTCCTTGGCGTAAACATCGGCGGCACGGTGGCCGGCCTTGTGGAGTTCCTGCCCGGCATGAAGGCGCATGGCGAAGGCGGCCATGTGGTCAACACCTCCTCCATGGCGGGGATGATCCCGGTGCCGGCCTTTGCCGGCGTCTATGCCGCATCGAAATTCGCGGTGCGCGGGCTCAGCGATTCGCTGCGGCTTGCGCTCGCGCCGCACGGCATCGGCGTGTCGGTGCTGTGCCCCGGCATGGTGAAAACGCGCGCGATGACCGCGGGCGACCTCTATCGCCAGGCGCATGAAGGCGATGCGGCGGATGAGCGGCGCGAGACGATCGAAGGGGGCATGGACCCCTTCGAGCTGGGGGAGACGGTAGCTGAGGCGATTGCCCACAACCGCCCCTACATCTTCCCGCACGGCGAGTTCCGCGAAGAGGTGGCGTCCTATTTCAACGATATGCTGGCTGCCTTTCCCACGGACTTCGAACTCGACGAACGCCGCGCCGCCAGCGAAGAACGACGCGCGCGCATGACGGCGGAGGCCAAGGCCATGGCCGACGCGCTTGGCGGCGAGTCCTGATCCATGCGGGATCTGGCCGGAAAGGGCGCCTTCATCACCGGCGGCGCCAGCGGGATCGGGCTCGGCATGGCGAAGGCCTTCGCGCAGGTCGGAATGAAGGTCTGCATTGCCGACATCCGGCAGGACCATCTCGATCAGGCTCAGGAGGAACTCGCTGCCGCGGGCCTTGCCGGCCGGGTCGAGGCCATGCTGCTCGATGTCACCAACCGGCAGGCCTATGCCGCCGCGGCGGATGAGGTGGAAGCTCGCTGCGGGCGGCTGCATGTGCTGTGCAACAACGCCGGCATCGGCATCCTCAAGAGCCTCGGCAACGCCGACTATGCCGATTGGGACTGGGCGGTGGACGTCAATCTCAACGGTGTCTTCAACGGCATCCATGCCCTGCTGCCGCGCATTCGTGCACATGGCGAAGGCGGCCATATCGTCAACACGGCGAGCATGGCCGGCGTGCTGCAATACAGCCAGGCGGGGCTCTATGTGGCGACAAAATTCGCGGTGGTCGGCTTGTCCGAAGCCCTGCGCGCGGAGCTGGCGCCGGAAGGGATCGGCGTGTCGGCCTTCTGCCCCGGCGGCGTGCGCAGCAACATCCGCGAATATGAGAAGACCCGCCCCGCCCGCTTCGCAGCGGAAGGCGCGGAAGCAAAGGGGCCGCCGCCGCGCTTCAACCTCAGCGAGGCGGACCGCGAACGCCTGGGCCGCCTCACCGCCACGCCAGAGGAAGCGGGCGAAATGGTGCTGCAGGGCATCCGCGACAATGCGCTCTACATCTTTACGGCGCCCGAATTCCGCCCCGGCATCGTGGACCGCTTCCAGGCGATGCTGCGTGCGCTGGGCGAAGACAGCGAGCGGGAGCGCACGGCGCTGGAACTGATACCGGGGCTGGTGGGCAGCCCGATCTATCGCGAGGCCCCCTGAAGGGGCCCGACACAGCAGGGGAGAGAGAAATGAAAACGAGATTGCTCGCCGGGATCGGCATGGCTCTGGCGCTCGGGCTTGCCGCCGCGAGCCCGGGGCAGGCGGCGGACAAGCCGTGGTACAAGCAGCCATGGGATCCCGCCAATGTGAAGCCCTGCGACCGCGCCTGCCTGGTCGGCATCATGGACGGCTATCTGGCGGCGCTGCAGAGCAAGGACATGTCCTCACTCCCGCTCGCCGAGCAGGTGATCGCCACCGAGAACACGGGCAAGATCAGCATCGGCACCGGCCTGTTCTGGCGCGCCCGGATGGAGCCGACGAGCTTTCGCATCACCGTGGCTGATCCCGTCCAGGGCCAGGTGGCGGTGCAGAGCGTGATGAATATCGACGGCCGCACCGCCATGGTCGCCATCCGCCTGCGGGTGGAGCGCAACATGATCACCGAGGCGGAGCATTTCTACGACCGCAACGTCGCCCCCGAAGCGATGGAGCTGCTCACCACGCCGCGGCCCACCCTGCTGGCCGATGTGCCGAAGGACAAGCGGATGAGCCGCGAGTTCCTGACCTATGCGGCCGAGAGCTATTTCGATGCGCTGACCGGCGAGGATGGGTCGATCGCGCCCTTCGCCGACGAGTGCGTGCGGTACGAACAGGGCTATCAGACGGTCAACAACAAGCAGCCGGGCCGCGCTTCGCCCACGCCGCGCCTGCCGGACCCCAATACGGAGATGGGCCGCTTCTTCATCAAGCTGTCCACCATGACGTGCAAGGAACAGGTGGACACCGGCGTGTTCGGCGGGATCAAGCGCATCTGGCCGCATCGCGCGCTGGTGGTGGACGAGCAGAAGGGGCTGGTCGCCACCTTCCCCTTCTTCGTGCATGACGGCGTGCGCGAAACGGTGGAAGGCGGGCTGCCGCGCCCGCAGGATGGCGCCGGGATGGTGCTGAACCTCACCACCATGGAAACCTTCGGCATCCGCGACGGGAAGATCTACGAAGTCGAGGCGTTTCCCTTCGTGACCATTCCCTATGGCACCAATGACGGTTGGACCCACGCCGACCCCAATTGAGCAGATGAAAGGCGGGCCGGTCCTTGGGAGCCGACCGGCCCGCCCTTCACCCCAGCGGATAGGAGACGATCACCTCTCCGCTGTCCGGTCCCTGATCGGACCGTATCCGGCGTTCGAAATAGAAGCGCGTCACCGGAGGCACCTCGCCGCGGTGGCACTCCGCCAGAACATCGTCATATTCCTTCGCTTCCAGCGTGCGCCGTTCGCGCTGACGAAGATATTCGGCCCAGCTGCGCACCTGGAACCGCTCGGCCCAGAAACCCGCCTCGGCCGCGTCCTGCAGCAGCGTGACCCGCCGGGCGCCATCGCGCATGCGGATGCGCTGGCGGGCGGCAACGGCGGCGAGGAACCGCTCCTGCTCCGCGGGGGGGACATTGTACTCGATCACCACCACCACGCCCACGCCCGAGGGCGCCTGCGGCAGGCTCTCATCCCGCTCCTGCGGGGCGGCGGTCAGCGCGCTCGACGCGACCTCCTCCACGGGGAAGCGCCAGGCGAGCAGCAGCGTGGTGAAGAGCACTGCGGCGCAGATGGGATAGGTGGAGCCGATGCCCACGCTCTCCCCCACCCGGCCCCAGAACCACGCGCCCGCGGACATGCCGCCGAAGGCGAACATTTGATACAGCGCCAGCGCCCGGCCGGAAACCCAGCGCGGCACGTTCATCTGCACCGCCACGTTGAAGGTGGAGAGCCCCAGCACCATCCCCCCGCCCACGCAGAACAGCGCCAGACAGGTAAGCGGCAACAGACGCGAGAATCCGATGAGCGCGAGCGAGGCCGACGTCACCACAATGGCGGCGCGGATCAACCCTTCGCTGGAGAGAACCTGCCGCAGGCGCCCGAGCAGCGCCGCGCCGCTCACCGCGCCCAGCCCCATGCAACCCATCAGCAGGCCGAACACCGGTGCGCCTTCGTGGAGCAGGTCGCGCGCGACCAGCGCCATCAGCGCGACGACGATCGCGGAGCAGAAGCCGAAGGCCATGGCCCGCAGGATGACCCGCCGCACCGGCGTGGAATGCAGCGCATAGGTGACCCCGTCATGGATCGCCGCCAGCACCGAATCCGCCGCCAGCGTCTTCCGCCGGGGCGGACGCCAGGCGATGAGGACGGCGATCAGGCCAAGATAGCTCACCGCGTTCAGCGCGAAATTCACCCGGCTGCCCGCCGCCGCCACCAGCACCCCGCCGATGGCCGGCCCGATCGTTCGGGCGATGTTGAAGGCCATGATGTTGAGGCCCACCGCATGGGGCACCTCTTCCCGCGGGACGAGATCGCCCACGGTGGACTGCCAGGCGGGCGCCATGATCGCCTGCCCCGAACCCACGAGAAAGGTCAGCAGCAGCAGCAGCACCGGCGTGACAAGGCCCGCGAAGGCCAGCGCAGCGAGCACGGCGGAAGCGCAGAACATCAGGATCTGCGCGCCGAACAGCACCAGCCGCCGGTCCAGAATATCGGCCAGCGCCCCGGCCGGCAGCGAGAACAGCAGGATCGGCAGGGTGGACAGCGCCGTGACCAGCGCCACCATTTCGGGCGATGGCGCCAGCGAGGTCATCAGCCAGGCGGCGCCAACCTGCTGCAGCTGGCTGCCGATCGAGCTGAAGATGCTGGCGAGCCAGATCGCCATGAACACCCGGTGCCGCAGCGGCGCCCAGGTGCCCGGCCCCCGGGCGCCGGATGCGCGTTCCTTCATGCCGGCCCGTCCCGCCCGTGCCTGTCCGGGATCAGCGGCTCCAGCCCGGATCGGAATGATAAGGAACGCTGGTGCCCACAGCTTCCACCTGCTGGATCTGGCCGCCCTTCAGCTTGAAGGCTTCGGCCAGTAGGATGCTGGAAGGCTTGTTGAACATGCTCACGGCCACCTTCTGGCCATCGGGCGTGGTCAGTTCCCGCTTGCAGCCGCAATGGTCGAACACGGCGAAGCCCATCACCGCCTGCCGTTCCACATCCACGATCGGGAAGCGCCGGTCATGCACCTCGGTCACCACGCCATAGAGGCCGGTGGAGAACTGCGCCTTGCAGCCCATGCCGCCGATATCGACCCCGCCCATCTTCACGATGCCGGGATTGTTGGTGGTCAGCATCCCGTTTTCCAGCCGGTCGCAATCCTCGGTGAAGGGATAATATCCCTTGCCGTCATTGTTCTCGATCGCGCTGAAGTAATTGTTCGCCGCAGCCACCAGTTCCTGCCGGGTCAGCCTTTGCGCCGGCTTGGGCTCGTCCATCCACAGGGCCTTGGGCGTCTTGAGCTTTTCCAGATAGGCATAGCCGGCATCGTTCCACGCCGGCCCCGCGCCGGTGCGATAGGTAACGAGTTCCACCTCGCTGATCTGCCCGAGATGCAACTTCACCCGCGCGCCCAGCGTCAGCCCATGGCCGTTCTCATCCATGGTGGAGAACACGCCGAACTGGCCGCTTTCGGGATCGGCAAAGACATGGCGATAGGCGCCGACCTTGCTGGCCGTCTGCCACATGCCGTTGTCGAAGCCCATCGCCTGGCCGTTTTCGGTATAGCGGGCATCCTCGGCCAGCGGCAGGCGAGAGGAATCCCGCGCCGCCAGCGCATCCAGGAACTGCCCCGCCATCTGCTCCATGCAGGCGCGCTCGCACGGGATCGGTGCGGGTTGGGGCTGCGCCGCCGCCGGAACGGCCACCAGCAGCGCCAGACACGGGCCGGCGATTGCGCCCAGCGCGGCGAACAGTCTTGCGATCATCGGAAGCTCTCCCCTTTTTATCTCAGTTGTTCGCGCCGGTTCGCGCGTCATCGTCATTCAGCCGCTGCACCGCCTCGCGATAGGGCTTCCAGCCCACCAGGGTGACGACAAGGGCGGCGGGCAGGAACACCAGATGCAGCAGCATGATCGACCACCGCAGATCTTCGGGCGAGGTGAAGAGGTAATCTGTCGTCGCCCCCGTGATCACCGGCGAAAGGCCCTGCCCCACCACCGTGAAGATGAAGAGATACAAGGCCATCACCTGCCCGCGGATCTGATTGGGCGTGACGATAAGCATCACCGCATTGAGCATCGGCCCGCTCATGCCCAGCGTCAGGAAGCCCACCGCATTGCAGGCCAGCGCCAGTTCCGGCGTGGGCATCAGCGGCATGGCGATGGCGAAGGGGATGTTGAGCATGCGGGTATAGACGATCACCCGGAACGGCGCATCGACCATCCCCGCCGCCTGCATCCGGTCCACCCAGCGCGAACCGATGAACAGCCCGCCCAGCATGGCGACGATCGAAACCACGCCGGCGGCGAGGCCATAGGTGGAAGGCTGCCAGCCATAGGTCCGTTCGAAGAAGGCCGCGCCCCAGGCGCGCCCCCCGCCATCCAGCGCCCCCAGCGTAAGGCCCACGAACAGCGGGCCGAACACGGCGAAGTGCAGCCACATATATTTGACCGCGCCCACCACCGGCACCTTTGACACATCGGCGCGGAAGGTGCGGCGCGCCGGTTCCTTCACGGTCAGCAGCAGCAGCGCCACGAGCAGGCCCGGCAGGCCCACCGCCATCATCACCGTCTGCCATGGACGCAGCGTGCCGACGAAGGGCAGCGTGGGCGTGCCCAGCGTGGTGATGATATAGATCATCGCCCCGCCCAGCAGCAGCGACAGGCCGCTGCCGGCGACGGAGCCGATCTGCAGGCCATAGATCGCCTTGGGCAGATCCTTGCGCGAGAAGCAGTCGGATACGATCGAGTAGGCCGTCGGCCCGTTCACCGCCTCGCCCGCGCCCACCACCATCCGCGCGGTGAACAGCTGGATGAAATTCCCCGCCAGGCCGCAGGCGGCGGTGGCGAGGCTCCACACGGTGATGCCGATGGCGATGATCTTCTTGCGGGTCCAGCGGTCGATCAGCGGCGACAGCGGGATGCCCACCACCACATAGACGAAGGCGAAGGCCGGGCCGAGCAGCAGGCTGGCCTGCGTGTCGGTGAGGCTGAAATCCTCGATGATCCGCTGGATCAGCAGGCCCAGGATGCCCTGGTCCAGCATGGCGAAGGTGGTGGCCAGCGCCAGCACGCCCACAGTGTACCAGGCCTCCCGCGGGGGCGGATAGGCCTGGAAGACATCCATGGGCATGGCGGTTTCCGGCCCCTGCCCCGCGGGCGGGACAGTCGGCGGAATCCCCAGATCGTCTTCACCGGCTATCGTACCCATTGCATACCTCCCCTTTGGCGCGGGCGCCCGTTCGATGCGGGCGCCCTGTGCCGGGCCACGCTCAGAATTCCTTGCGCAGCGTAAGTGACCATTCCCGCGGCCGACCGACCGTGGCGCTGAGGAAGCCGAAGCTCTCCCTCTGGTCGGTTATAGCCGTAAGGTAATATTCATCGAACAGGTTTGTCACCGCGCCCGCGATGGAGAAGCCCATATCTTCATTGTTGTAGGTCAGCCGCAGGTTGACCAGCGCATAGCCGGGCTGGACGGAGGATACGGCCCGCAAATCGTTGGAGAAATAGATGTCGGAGCGGTAGCTGACATCGATCCGCGGCGTCAGATACTGGTCCGGCCCCAGCGGCGCTTCATACTGGATCGCGCCCGAGAGGTTCCATTTCGGCACCCGCTGCTGCGGGCTGTCGAGGGTAAGGCCCTGCGTGGTGGCGAGCAGCTTCTTGTATTGGAAATCCGTGTATCCGGCATTGGCGGAGAGCATCAGGCCAGCCGCCGGCCGCGCCACGGCCTCCACTTCGAAGCCCTTGATGTCCGCATTGCCCACGTTCTCGTTGCAGAAGGGCACGCAGCCGCCGTTGCGGATCGTGGGATCGCGCAGCGTGCCCACGATGGCATCGAACTTCGTCAGGAAGGCCGCCGCATTCAGCCGCAGCATATTGCCCAGCAGGTTGCTCTTCACGCCGAGTTCGTAGGCGGTCACCTCCTCCGGCTTCAGGGCGAAGATGCCGCTGGCGCCGAACGGCCGCGCGTTGAAGGCCGAGGCGGTGAACCCGGTGGCATAGGAACCATAGACGTTGATGTCGTCCGTCAGCTCATAGGTCACCGACACGCGGGGGTTGAAGCGGTCGTCCTTGTTCGTCCCCGGCGCCACGAAGTTCAGCACGCTGAGGCCGGAAGGCGAATAGTCGCGATCGAAGGTGTAGGTCTTCTTCTCGTTCGAATAGCGCAGGCCGGCCGAGATGGTCAGCCGCTCGATCGGGCGGATGTCCACCGCGCCGAACAGCGCCCAGCTGCGCAGCGTCGCCCGGTCGTCGCTGAAGAAGTCCAGCGGAGATGGGATGAAGCCTTCCGTCTGCACCCGCGCGCCGTTGAGCGTGCGCGTATCGAGGTAGTAAGCGCCGAGCGTGTAATCGACCACATTGTCGAGCGCGGAGCCGAGCAGGCGCAGTTCCTGGCTGAACTGCCGATGGTTGAGCGAATTGCGCACTTCCTCGGTCGGCACCGCCAGCAGGCTCTGGCCGAAATCGCCATCATAGCGGCGATAGGCGGTGATCGAGGTGACATGCAGTTGCGCGGCGAGATCCGCCTCCACCGTCAGCGATCCGCCATAGGCTTCCATCTCGCCCAGCGAGGGGTTGTAGAAGCCGGTGCGTTCGTTGCCATAACGGGCGAAGGTGGAATAGCGGCCGGTGCTTTCGAAGGAATTGATCACCGTCTGCAGCTTCTCCAGCGTGGAGACGTCGAAGCCGTAATAGCTGGTGCCGAGCCCGCGCAGCCAGTTGGCGATGCCGTTGGTGTTCACCCCCGCCGCCGGGATCGAGCCGCCGCCGATCACGCCCGTTTCCGGGTTCACGCGGGAGCTTTGCACATCCAGGATCACTTCGGCCGAAGCGTCGGACTTCTCCTTGGTATAGTCGCCGGAGAGATAGACCTGTACCGCGCTCGTCGGCTCCCAGCCCAGCGTGCCCTTGAAGGCGTGGCTGTCGCCGCCGCCCAGCGTGCCCTTCTTGCAGCTGTCACCGTTGACCGGGCCCTGCCCCACTCCGCCGACATTGGCATTGCCATATTGCGGATAGACGCAGCGGTAATCCAGCCGCGTCACCTGCCCGTTCTGCCCCTTGGCGCTGCCGACCACGCGCAGGGCGAGGCCCTGGCTGATCCCGAGATCGTAGATCCCGCGCAGCTGATAGCGGTTGCGGCTGCCGGCGGTGATCTCCACCGATCCGCTGTTGTCGCCGCGCGGCTTCTTGGAAATGAGCCGGATCGCCCCGCCCACCGAATTGCGCCCGAACAGCGTGCCCTGCGGCCCGCGCAGCACCTCCACCCGCTCCAGATCCGCGACGTCGAACACCGAGCCGTAGGTGGTGGCGTAATAAACATCGTCCACATAGAAGCCGACGCGCGGTTCGAAGGTGGTGAGGAAGTCCAGCTGCCCCAGGCCGCGGATAAAGGCCTGGTTGGTGTTGGCCCCATAGCCGGAGCCGCCGCTGGTCATCTCCACATTCGGCACGCTTTCGGCGATGTCCAGCACGGTGCGGACGCTGCGCTGTTCCAGCTCCTCGCTGTTCACTGCAGAAATCGCGATCGGCACATCCTGCAGCGCCTGTTCGCGGAACTGCGCGGTCACCACGATTTCCGGGAGCTCCGCCCGGCGTTCCTGCGCCCGTTCCTGCCGGTCGGTCTCCTGCCCGGCATCCTGTGCCTGAGCGCCGGCCGGAGCCAGCAGGGCGGCCACCAGCGCAAGCCCGCTGGCCCGCGCGAAAAGCTTGGTCACGGGCTTCCCGCCCGCACGCGATACGGTCTTCATCTCCAGATCCTCTCCCCACTGCCCCGCAGGGCCTCCCGCCGCGCCCGGTTCATCCGGACTGCGGCACCTTCATCGTGCGACCATCACCCCCAACGGCCCGCTTCGGGGCCCATTGTCGGAACCATTGCCAGCTCGCCCGCCGCCGCGCGCACCGCGGGGCGGGCGGCGACGCGATCCAGCCAGCGCTGCGCCGCATCGGGCAGCGCGATATCGAGCGCGGAAAACTGCGCGGCATGGGGATAGACGGCGAGATCGGCGAGCGTGCAGTCTGCCCCCGCCAGCCAGCCGCCATCCGCCACCGCATCGGCAATGCGCGCCGCCGCCTTGTCCAGCGCCGCCCGCGCCCCCGCCACGGCATCCTCGCCAAAGCCCGCCAGCGCCGCCTGCCACAGCGCCCGCCGCTCCTCCGGCAGCCGCGCCAGTAAGGGCGGAGGCGTGCCATCGCCCAGCACCGCCCAGCGCAGGATGGCGAGCTGCGGGGCGATATGCGTCTCCACATATTTGCCCCAGCGATTCACCTGATAGCGCGCCCGCGGATCGGCCCCGCCCAGCGGCGGATGGGGAAAGCACTCGTCGATCCATTGCAGGATGAAGAAGCTCTCGGTCAGCACCGCGCCATCGGCCACCAGCACCGGCACCTGCCCCGCGTGGTTGAGCGCCAGCAATTCCTCGCCATGCTGTTCGAAGCCGGCGAGGTCGAGCGGGCGGGATTCATAGTCCGCCCCCTTCTCCGCCAGCACGATCAGCACCGCCGCCGAATGGCCCGCCGGCCCGCCGTGATACAGCGCGATCATGCCGCCACCGCCTCGGCCACGCCGAGCATCTGCCGCACTTCCGCCGCGCGGGCGGTGACGAAGCCGCGCCCGGTGGCGAAGCCCTTCTGCAGCCCCTCCCGCGCATGGCACCGCCGCAGCCAGTCCATCAGCGCGGGGCGGAGCCTGTCGTTCACTTCCTCCGGCCAGGATTGGGGGAGGTGGTAGAAGGTGGCCATCACATTGATGTCCGCCAGCGAAAACTCTGCCCCCGCCAGCCAGGGCCCGCCCTGCGCCAGCAGATTCTCGAACCAGGCGAAGCTGGCGGAGACGCGGCGGGCGGATTCGTCGAGATCGGCCTGCGGCGTCTTGCCGAACATCAGCTTTTCCCACGCCGCGCGCCGTTCCGGCAGCGGGATCTTCGCCAGCTGCCGCCGCTTCTCCGCCTCGTCCACCGCGACATAGCGCGGGGCGGCGAGGCGGTTGGAAGCCAGCATGGCGAGGCACGGGGCCACGACATTGTCCATATACCGCATCACCTGCCGCATCCGCCACCGCGCGGTGGGGTCCGCCGGGCGCAGCGCGGGGCCGGCGAAGGCATCGTCGATATATTCCATCGCCGGGGTGCTTTCGGTCATCACGAAGCCGTCATGCACCACGGCGGGGATCGTGCCGTCCGGGTTGATCGCCAGGAATTCCGGGGAGAACTGCTCCATCTGCCCCATGTCGATATAGCGATGCGTGAACGGCACCCCCTTTTCGTGCAGGCACAGCAGGGGCTTTCCCGAATTGGCGTTCGGCTCCCAGGTATAGACCTCGAGCATCGGCACCCTCCCCCTCTGCCGTCCCGGCTTATCCGGTTCCGGCGCATCCGCTTTCCGGGATGTCTGAGGAGGGTGCTACACCCCTATATTGACACCGTCAATAAGCTATTTTTGCAGAGTCAAAAAGGTCGCGAGACAGCCCGGACTTCCCCGCGCTGGAACACGCTGGAACAGGGTTCATGCTCAGTAATAGCCCCGCTCCGGCGCGACCAGCCACCATTCGGGCTCGCCCGCCTCGAAGGCTTCCAGCTGCAGCGCTTCCACCTCGCCGATATCGTTGCCCAGCGAATGGAGCGAGGGCGCATCCTCGGGCCGCGCCGCCTCCATCGCCAGCAGCCGCCGCTCGAAGGCCGGGATCGGCTGGCCCCCGCGCATGGCGCCG
Organism: Altererythrobacter sp. B11; assembly: GCF_003569745.1. Taxonomy (NCBI): domain Bacteria; kingdom Pseudomonadati; phylum Pseudomonadota; class Alphaproteobacteria; order Sphingomonadales; family Erythrobacteraceae; genus Altererythrobacter; species Altererythrobacter sp. B11. Next base: position 1,733,135 of record NZ_AP018498.1, on the reverse strand, counting down.
GACTCCTCCTCGCCAAAGGCAGCGGCGAAAGCGGCGAAATCGGCGAGCGACCGCCCGCCGGGCAGCGCGGCCGCCGCGGGCGCAGGCGCGGCAGAGACGGCCGGGGCGGCAGCGGCGGCGCGCACCGGAGCGACACGCGGCTCGGGCAGCGCCTCCCCCTGTTCCAGCGCCGCCAGCGCCGCATCGAAATGCTCTTCGGACAGCGCGGCATCGGCCTGCTCCGCCCGCCGGTCCAGCCGGGCGAGATGCGCCAGCAGCAGGCGCCCGTCATAGCGGCGGCGGGTAGCGACCTCCTCGCCATGATAGAACACCGCCTCCTCCACGCCGTTCAGAGCGCGCTCGGCCAGCACCGCCTCGGCATGGGCGCGGGCGAGCACCAGCGCCGCATCCCACAGCCGCGCGAAATCGACCGAGGCCCGCCGCGCGCGATAGGCCGTCTGCGGCGAAACCCCCGCCGCCTCGCACGCGACGCGGACATTGCCGCACTGCGCCAGACTCTCGCAAAACAACACCTGCCGCCGCGCAGAAAACAGCGGCGGAGCCGCGGGCGCGGGATCGGCGTGGAGCGCGGGTTCAGCCGCGCAGTCAGCGACGCCGGCGGGAACGACAGGATGGGCGGCGGGAGAGAGATCGGACATGGTTCACCTGTGAAGCGGATGCAGGGAACCGGAGTGAGGCATGGATGCGGGGGTGTAGGGAAGTGTGAGGTACGAATGGACTAGGACGGGGCTACCAGCGCCAAGATGGATGCTATGGAAGATGTGGCGCGTTCGCACACGATGCTGGCGAGATGTTTTCCGCTACTCTTCCAGCGTGCTGAGCAACAGAGACCGAATAGGATAACATAAAAGGACCTGTACACCTGCACAACTGTGGGACCATCCAAACTAAAGCCCCTCGCTGAGGCCGGACGATCTCATCAATGCTCCGCTTCTTACTCGGGCAGCAGCGCGACAAGTGCCTCCAGTTTAGCGATAAACGCCGTGAGTTCGGACGCCGAATTGGTGGCTCCCGTCACTGCCAAACCGGCAGATGATAGATTGAAGTCTAAGTCCCCCTTATTCCAAAATACGGCAGCGCCGATCCCCGTCAGATTCTTGCTTTCCTGATCGTGCTCCGCTGGCTTTTCCCCCGGATTGTCCGTTTTAGGAGCCAAATCTGCATCGGCATGGACCTCATTGGCAACACTCTCGAAAACACCATTCATCTCCAAGTAGCGGTTAGTGGCGAGAAAGTTTTTCAGAGCCTTGTCCGCCCCATCATTGGTGAAGCCGCTCTGAATTAGAAAAGAGCGAACGGCATTCTCTCCTGGTATCTCCCCGTCAAACCGATCGAACACGGACTGGAACAGCGCTGGCGCGTGCCCCGCCTTACGCAAAGCGTCCTTCTTCTTGCTATCAGGAAAGCCGTGCAGAATATCCTCCGCGATCTGCGTAACGCGACACTCTCCCTTGGAAGTATTTTCAAGCAGGTCATACTGCACAAGGGAACCTAGAACCTGCATCGAGCGACCGGTGAGGCCGGTGTACCCAATGTCCTTGGCCGCATCTTCTCGCGTGATAAGCACCTTGCGGTTCTTGTCATAAATAGCCTCCACCGCCTTCACTGCATCTTCCAGTGACAACGCCGGGAAATTGGGACTCCTCATCCGCGACATACAGTTTCCTCCTAACTAACTCGCTTTTGCACCCGCAAACCGGGGTTGTCAACAAAACACCCGCTAACGTGACGGTTAGCGGGTTGACGATCGGAGTGGGGTGTGCTGAAACCGTCCCGCCGAGTCCAGGAAGGGACCGGCAGGAAGGCGGTGCGTGCAATGTTGGATGTGTAAACGGAGCCGGTAACGATAGCCGGAACGAAAAAGGCCCGACCAAGCGGCCGGGCCTCCATTCCCCAGGACGGTAGCCGCCCATGCGAGAACTCTGTGGAAAGAAGTGAATCGCATTTCTGCCGTCCCAACGCAAGGAAAATGCGATGGTATGGGTTTGCTCCTACTGCCGTCTGCGCTTTGGACGTGTTGAACACGTCCGCGCACACTGGCGCTCCTATCCAGCGTGACGGTCTGGTTCATTCGCTCGCCTTGAGGTCCACCTCGGCTTTTTATCAACACCTTACCCCCGCTTCGGCGGGGGCTTTTCTGCGGGTCCCCAGATGAATTCTTCGGTCCGGTCTGAACAGATCCGGTGATCGTCTCATGCAGAACCGGGGCGAAGAACAGCGAACCGATGGGATGGAGAAATGGGGCACCGACTCCACCCCCCTCACCGAATACCGTGAGCCTCGGCACAAAGCTGCAGCACGGGGGCGAGCGTGGCCTTGTCATAGCCGCCATAGGCGGTGGTGACGCCGCGCGCTTCGGCCTCGGCGACGACGCAGCGGCACAGATTGTCGGCCTCCGAACCGGACAGGCCGAGCGGGCCGAGCTTGCGGCGGCAGTTGGCTTCACGGGTCTCCCGGCTGTCGAGCGCGTCCAGCTGCCCGCTGGTTCGCCCCGCGTCCCACAGGATCAGCGGCACGCCGACGACGGCGAACAGCACCGGAAACAGCCATTTCGGAACCTGCTGCACCTGTGCCTCCCTGCCCTGCGCTGCCTCCGCAGGATGGCGGCGAGGGGTAAGGATTTGGTTTAGCGCGCTGGCGGGGCGCTTGTGGGTGTTGGGTGGTTGGGTTGGGTTGGCGCGCATCCTTCGACAGGCTCAGGATGAGCGGTGTAGGGGTGTGGGGCTTGGTGTGGGTGTGGGGTGCGACCCCCTCCTTCGTCATTCCCGCGTAGGCGGGAATCCAGCCGGCCTCGTGCGCATCCTTCGACAGGCTCAGGATGAGCGGGCTTCGACAAGCTCAGGATGAACGGGTTTGGGGATGGGAGCGGGAGCGGCCCACCTTTTCCGTCATTCCCGCGCAGGCGGGAATCCCGCGCCGTGGCCTCCCCCCGCTTCCGAGTCACTCCATTCCCAGATCGCCCACGCCCGGTCCGCTCATCCTGAGCTTGCCGAAGGACGCGCGCTCCACCGCACTGGGCCGCACTGGATTCCCGCCTGCGCGGGAATGACGAGGGTAGGGGCGCCCTTCCCCCGCTCATCCTGAGCCTTGCCCAAGGATGCGCGCTCCACCGCACTGGGCCGCACTGGATTCCCGCCTGCGCGGGAATGACGAAGGGGAGCCGGCAGCCGCTCATGCTGAGCCTGTGGAGCGGGCGCGCCCACCCCTCCCCCGCCCATCCTGAGCCTGTCGAAGGAGCCGCGCCCTGGTCAGCCGGCCTTGAGCAGGGGCTTGAGATAGTGCCCGGTGAAGCTGCGCGGTTCCTGCACCACTTGTTCGGGGGTGCCTTCGGCGACGATTTCGCCGCCGCGCACGCCGCCTTCGGGGCCGAGGTCCACGATCCAGTCCGCCACCTTGATGACATCCAGATTGTGTTCGATCACCACCACGCTGTTGCCCTGGTCCACCAGCCGCTGCAGCACTTCCAGCAGCTTGCGCACATCCTCGAAATGCAGGCCGGTGGTCGGCTCGTCGAGGATATAGAGCGTCTGCCCGGTGGAGCGGCGGCTGAGTTCCTTGGCGAGCTTCACCCGCTGCGCCTCCCCGCCCGAAAGCGTGGTGGCCTGCTGGCCCACCTTCACATAGCCGAGGCCGACCTCGTTCAGCATATGCATCCGGTCGCGGATGGGGGGCACGGCCTTGAAGAACTCCTCCGCATCCTCGATCGTCATGTCGAGCACGTCGGCGATGCTCATGCCCTTGAACTTCACCTCCAGCGTTTCGCGGTTGTAGCGCTTGCCGTGGCATTCCTCGCACGTGACATAGACATCGGGCAGGAAGTGCATTTCGATCTTGATCAGGCCGTCGCCCTGGCACGCCTCGCACCGGCCGCCCTTGACGTTGAAGCTGAAGCGCCCCGCCTTGTAGCCGCGCGCCTGCGCCTCCGGCAGGCCGGCGAACCAGTCGCGGATCTGGGTGAAGGCGCCGGTGTAGGTGGCCGGGTTGCTGCGCGGGGTGCGGCCGATGGGCGACTGGTCGATCTCGATCACCTTGTCGCAATGTTCGAGGCCGGTGATCCGGTCATGCGGCCCGGCGATCACCCGCGCGCCGTTGAGCGTGCGCGCGGCGCCGGCATAGAGCGTGTCGATGGTGAAGCTGGACTTGCCCGAGCCGGAGACGCCGGTGATGCAGCAGAAGGTGCCGAGCGGGATGGAGGCGGTGACGCCCTTGAGGTTGTTGGCCCGCGCGCCATGCACCGTCAGCTTCTTGCCATTGCCCTTGCGGCGCTTCGCCGGCACCTCGATTTCGCGGGTGCCGTTGAGATAGGCGGCGGTGAGGCTCTTCTTCGATTTCAGGATCGCCTTGAGATCGCCTTCGGCCACCACTTCGCCGCCATGCACGCCGGCGCCGGGGCCGAGATCGACGATATAATCCGCCGCGCGGATCGCATCCTCGTCATGCTCCACCACGATCACCGTATTGCCGAGATCGCGCAGCCGCTTGAGCGTGACCAGCAGCCGGTCGTTATCCCGCTGGTGCAGGCCGATGCTCGGCTCGTCCAGCACATAGAGCACGCCCGACAGCCCGCTGCCGATCTGGCTGGCGAGGCGGATGCGCTGGCTCTCCCCGCCGCTCAGCGTGCCGCTGGTGCGGTCGAGATTGAGGTAATCGAGCCCGACATTGTTGAGGAAGCCCAGCCGCTCCACGATCTCCTTGAGGATGGCGCGGGCGATCTGGTTCTGCTGGTCGTTCAGCCGCTCCGGCAGATCGGTGAACCATTGCAGCGCGTTGGTGACGGAGAAGCGCACCGGCGTGGCGATATCCTCGCCCGCCACCTTCACCGCCAGCGCCTTGGGATTGAGGCGCGCGCCATGGCACGTCTCGCAGGGCTGCGCGGTCTGGAACCTGGCCAGTTCCTCGCGCATCCAGGCGCTGTCCGTCTGCTGCATGCGGCGGTTGAGATTGCCGATCACCCCTTCGAAGGCCTTGCGCACGGTGTATTCCTTGCGCCCGTCCTTGAAGGTGAGGTCCACCGCCATGCCGCCGGTACCGTGGAGGATGATGGTCTGCTGGTCCGCCGCCAGATCCTTCCACGGCGTTTCCAGGCTGAAGTCATAGGCCTTGGCCAGGCTCGAGAGCACCTGCATGTAATAGGGTGAGGGCGGGTTGCTCTTGGCCCAGGGCACCACGGCGCCCTTCTTCAGGCTCAGCTCCTCGTTCGGGACCACCAGCTGCGGATCGAACAGCTGCTTCTCCCCCAGCCCGTCGCAGGTGGGGCAGGCGCCCTGCGGCGCGTTGAAGGAGAACAGCCGCGGCTCGATCTCCTCGATGGTGAAGCCGCTGACCGGGCAGGCGAATTTTTCGCTGAACACGATGCGGTTGGCGGGGACGCCGGCGCCCTTCAGATTGGTGCCCTGCCCTTCCCCCTCGCGCCCCGGCACCACGCCGTCGGCCAGGTCCGCATAGGCGAGCCCCTCGGCCAGCTTGAGCGCGGTTTCGAAGCTGTCGGCCAGCCGCGTCTCGATCCCCTCGCGCACGGCGAGGCGGTCCACCACCACTTCGATGTCGTGCTTGTATTTCTTGTCGAGCGCGGGCGCGTCCTGGATCTCGTAGATCTCGCCGTCGATGCGCACGCGGGTGAAGCCGGCCTTCTGCCATTCGGCCAGTTCCTTGCGGTATTCACCCTTGCGCCCGCGCACCACGGGGGCGAGCAGGTAGAGCCGCGTGCCTTCGGGCAGCGCCATCACCCGGTCTACCATGTTGGAGACGGTCTGCGCCTCGATCGGCAGGCCGGTGGCCGGGCTGTAGGGTATGCCCACCCGCGCCCACAGCAGGCGCATGTAGTCATAGATCTCGGTGACGGTGGCCACGGTGGAGCGCGGGTTGCGGCTCGTCGTCTTCTGCTCGATCGAGATCGCGGGGGAGAGCCCCTCGATATGCTCGACATCGGGCTTCTGCATCATTTCCAGGAACTGGCGCGCATAGGCGGAAAGGCTTTCCACATAGCGCCGCTGCCCTTCGGCATAGATCGTATCGAAGGCGAGACTCGACTTGCCGGAGCCCGAGAGGCCGGTGATCACGATCAGCGAGTCGCGTGGCAGATCGATGTCCACGCCCTTGAGATTATGCTCCCGCGCGCCGCGGACGGAAATTTTTGTCAGACTCATAAAGGCAGGATGTTCCGCAAATGTTCGTGGCGGTCAAGAGGCGGGACGAACCGCCGCGGGGTGCATGTGGGAATGTGCGGCGCACAATGGAAGGGGCGGTTTGCCCGGCGTTGCAGCGCAAAACGAATGCCTGCCGCCGCGAAGCTTAACAGAACCAAACACCCCACTTCTGCATCTGTTCCAGCACCTTGTTCTTTTTAGTGCTATAAAGAAAATAACCTAGGTTATTACACATTTATACTTAATATTTCGACCGTATTTCCTGATAACTTTGCGTTAACAATTTGTTAACCGATCAGCTCTGTTTTCACCCGCACAGAACAAAAAAATCCTTCACGGACGGGAGGTTACGGAGATGATCACATGCGAGACTACATGAGGAACACCGTCCGCAAGGCCCTGCTGCTCTCGGTCGCAGCAGGGGGAATAACGGCGCCAGCGCTCACCGCCCCCGTGCAGGCTCAGGCGCTGCAACCGGCGGTGGACCTGTGCACGGGAATAACCTTGCCCCGCTCCGCAATCACGGAAGTTATCGGCGCCGTAAATCAGCCGATCGTCGAACAAACCGAAACGACCGTAAAATGGACTGACGACAGTCACGCTGCTGCTTGCGCCACTGGCGGACATCACCGATCTTGATCTCGATCTGGACTCCATTCTCGCCGACGCGGCCCAGGGCGACCCGATCAATCTGCAGATCCTGGATACCGACGGCAATGTCGTTGGCGCCTCCGACAGCTGCAACGTGACGGCAGACGGCTTCCAGCTCGATGCCGAAGGCGGCCTCGCCATCGGCGGCAACCAGATCACCGGCCTGGGGGCCGACGGGGCGGCGCCTTCCGCCGCCGATGTCAATTCCATCGCCCTGGGCAACAACGCCACAGTGACGGGCACTGCCCCCGCCTCCGTCGCCATCGGCACCGATGCCAGCGTGACTGCGGCCAATAGCGTGGCACTGGGCACCGGCTCCACCGCCGCGCGCGGGGCACAGACCGGCTATGCCGCACCCGGCCTTGCCGGAACCTACAGCTCTGCCGGCGAGGTTTCCTTCGGCGCGCCGGGCGCGGAGCGGCAGCTGACCAATATCGCCCCCGGCACCGCCGCCACCGATGCCGCCACCGTGGGCCAGGTGCAAGGCGCGCTGGATGCGGTGGACGCGCTGGCGGACGCAGCCGTGCAATATGACGATGCCACGCAGGCCACCGCCACTCTGGGCGGGGCCGGCGGCACCAGGCTGACCAATGTGGCGCCGGGCGCGCTCAACACCACATCCACCGATGCGGTGAACGGCGCGCAATTGTTCGACGTGAACCAGCGCGTGATCGCCAACTCCAGCGCCATCGCGGCGATCGACCCGGTGGCGGGCAATGCCGTGGCCTATGACGATGCATCGCTGGCATCGGTGACGCTGGGCGGCACGACCGGCACCACCATCTCCAACGTGGCCGACGGCACGCTGGCCGATACCTCCACCGAAGCGGTGAACGGATCGCAGCTTTACGCCACCAATGTGCGGGTGACCGCGAACGAGGCGGATATCGACGTGCTGCAGCAGCAGGTCGCCAATTCACCGGTGGGCTATGTCACCGACGCCGATGCCACCGTGCCCAGCGCGGTGCCCACCAACACCGTCGCCATGCGTGGCGCGGTGGCGGCGCCGGTGCGCCTCACCAATGTGGCCCCCGGCACGCTGGCGGCCGATTCCACCGATGCGGTGAATGGCGGGCAGCTTTATGCGACCAATCAGGCCGTGGCCGCCAACCGCGCCGATATCGACCAGAACACGGCCGACATCGACACGATCAACAACAATCTGGCCGGCAGCACGGTGGTGGCGGTGCAATATTCCGATCCCGCCAATCCGAATGTCAGCAATGGCGGCACGATCACCAATGACGTGGCGCTGGTCGGCGCGGATGGCGGCGCACCGGTGGCGCTGCACAACGTCGCCAACGGCACGCTGGCGACTGACGCGGTGAATCTGGGCCAGATGCAAAGCGGACTGGATGCCGCCATGGCGACGTCGATGGATTACACCGACCAGCGCATCGCACAGGTGGGCTTCGACCTCGCCGATCTGCGCCGTGACGCCTATTCCGGCACCGCCAGCGCGCTGGCCATGGCTGGCATTCCGCAGACGCTGGATCCCGAGCGGGCGATGGTTGGCGGCGCGATCGGCCATTATCGCGGGCAGACGGCCTTCGCCCTCGGCGCCTCCACCGCCTTCAGCGAAGGCCGCGTGGTGGCCAAGGCGGGGGCCACCATGGATACCCATGGCAATGGCGGCTTCACCGCCGGGGCTGGCTTCAGCTTCTGATCGCCGGTTCTCCGGGGCGGGGGCCGCGGTGCGTTGCGCCGCGGCCCTTCGCCTGTCGACTACCCCCACCTCGTCGCCCCGGCCCCCGAGCCGGGGCCCCGCTGCCTTGCGGAGCCACCCTGCCTCGACGGGCAGCGCGAGACCCCGGGTCAAGCCCGGGGTGACGGGCACATGGTCGCCACGCTTTGCCTTCCGGTGCTTGCCTGCCCGGCGTCCATGCCTATCCTCTGCCCATGCCCCGCCTGTTCGCCGCCATTCGTCCGTCCGCCTCCGTGCGCGATGCGCTGATCGACACGATGGAAGGGGTGGAGAATGCGCGCTGGCAGGATGAGGACCAGCTGCACCTGACGCTGCGCTTCATGGGCGAAGTCGGTGCCCGCGAGGCGGAGGATCTGGCCGCCGCGCTGGAGCAGTTGCAGGCACCGCCCTTCACGCTGGAAATCACCGGCGTGGGCCATTTCGAACACAAGCGGCGGGTCCATGCCCTGTGGGCCGGCATCGCGCCCTCCCCCGCGCTGGCGGTGCTGCAGCGCCGGGTGGAGCGCGCCTGCCGCAGTGCGGGCCTGCCGCCGGAGCGACGCCGCTTCACGCCGCATGTCACGCTGGCGCGGCTCAACAGTTCGAGCGGGCCGATTGCCGGCTGGCTGGCGCAGCACGCCATGCTGCACAGCGCGCCGTTCGAAGTGCGCGAGTTCATCCTCTACGAAAGCCTGATGGGCCAGGGCGGATCGCATTACGAACCGCTGCTGCGCTTTCCCCTGCGCGGCGGCGCGGAGGGGTAGCACCGTCCAATTTTGGGACCGCTCCAGCGCTGCTGCTGCGGCGACGGGTCCGCGCGGCTAGGCGGCATCATGCGCGCAGGCTGAGGCCGTTGCGCAGTGCTGCGATTCGAAGGGTGCGAAATTGCCTGACAGCTGGCCGAGCCCGGAGCCGAGGCCGCGGGACTTCCACGCGAAGTTCTCGCGCCGCGCGGGTGCGCGGGGGATCGGTGCGCGCCGGGGGCCACGCCACGCCGGGCGGCGATTGGCGGTGCTGGCCGCCGCTTTCGCCGTGCCTGCCGTTGCCGCGCCGGGCGAATGGCACCTGCCCGCACCGGTCGAGGCCCCTGCGCCGGTAAAGCCGCTGGGGTTCGAAGTGCCGGGGGAAAGCTTCCCGGGTTCCGCCTTCTATTATCTTGCCGATGCGCCCTATGTGCCCTCCGCCGCGGCCGCGCGCGAAGCAGCGCCGGCTCAGGCGGATTATGCCGCGCCGCCGGGCATCCCCGGCTTGCTGCCGACGGGCCCCGCTGCCCGGGCGTTGACGGCGGCAGGCACCGCTACCGACCGGCTGCGGGCGCAACGCTGCCTGACCATGGCGATCTATTACGAGGCCGCGACCGAATCCGATGCCGGGCAGCGGGCCGTGGCGCAGGTGGTGCTGAACCGCGTGGCGCACCCCAGCTATCCCGATACGGTGTGCGGCGTGGTGTTCCAGGGCTCCGAACGGAGCACCGGCTGCCAGTTCACCTTCACCTGCGACGGGTCTCTGGCTCGGGCGCCCGCCCAATTGTGGTGGGATCGCGCTTCCCGCGTGGCGCGCGCGGCGCTGGCGGGCGCGGTCTATCGCCCCGTGGGGCTGGCGACGCATTATCACACGCTGGCGGTGCATCCCTATTGGGCGGATAGCCTGCAGAGCGTGGGCGCCATCGGCGCGCATCGCTTCTATCGCTGGCGCGGCGCGGCGGGCATGGCCGGCGCCTTCACCGAAGCCTATCGCGGGCGCGAGCCGGTGCCTGGCCCCGCCCCGCGCACCGCGGCGACGCTGGTGTCCGACACAGCGGCAGTGGCGGACCCGCTGGCGCTGGCGCGAGCGTATGAACGGCAGTTCGCCGCCACCGCGCTCCCCGTTCCGATGCCGCAGGCGGCCGCGCCCGTCGCCCCCGAGCCCGCGGCCAGGGCGCCCCAGTCGCTGCTGGGCGTGGCGCAGCAAAGCGGTGAAATCAAACAGGAATATAGCCGGAGCGGGCGCTGGATTGCGCATCCCTGAAGCGGGCTTTTGCTGCGCTCCGTGGCACACGGGGACGGGGATTAGTATTCGGACAACCATGTGTCGGAACGCTTGCTTAGCTGCACCGGTCTATTGGAACGGCATACGCTTTCCTGGAGCCGACAGAACCACCGATGACGATCCGCTTTGCCGCCCCGCCCTCTGCCTGCCGGACCCGCATGTCCCCCCGCAATGCGCGTGCCGCCTGCGGCGTGCCTGCCAATGACAACGCGGCCGGCGCGCGCTCCCTGCGCCGCGCCCGTGAGGGCAAGCCGCAGGCGGGCGCGATGCCGCGCGACGTGATGCTGCATGCGGCGCTGCACCACTTCGCCCGCCACGGCCTCGCCGCCGCGCGCAGCGCGCATACGCAGGCCGTGGCCGCCTTCGCCGCCGGGCGGCAGGAGGAGTATCAGTGGTGGCGCGAGATCTGCCGCGCGCTGGACCGGCGGATGGCGGGGGATCTCGACGCGCGCATCGGCTCCGCCGGCTGACGCCGCGCGACCGCAGAGGGCCGTGGAGCGCAGTTGCCGACGCATTAACCGCACATTGACGTTGGTACGCTAGTCCGTTCGCCGGGGAGCAAGACGATCGAACGGTTGAGCGAAATCCTGAGCGCGCTGATTCGCGGTGGCGATCGAGACGATCACGTGCGCCTGCGCCTGGTCCAGACGCTCTACACCCAGCCGAACACGCTGAGCGTGGGCGCTCTCGCCGGCTGCGCGGCGGCCGTCTCCGTCGCCGCAATCATGCGCACGCCGCTCACCTCGCTCCTCGCCGGGCTTCTGCTGATCGTGGGGCTGTGCCGCATCGGCGCCGCGAGCTGGCTGGCGCGCTCCGGCGCGCGCGGCGATGCGCGTCGGCTGGAACTGGCTTATGCGGCCGGGGCCTTTGCCTATGCGCTGCTGTCCGGCGTACTGGCGGCGGTGGTCCTGTATATGGCGCCCCCCGCAGAGGTGCAGGTGCTGGCGGTGGCGAGTACGCTGATCTTCGGCGTGGGCATGTCCGCCTGCTGCGCCGGTCGGCCGCGCATCGCCATCGGGCAGATGCTGCTGTCGGTCATGCCCGTGGTGCTGGTGGCCGCGGCAGCGGGCGGCATCGTGCTGCCCACGCTGGCGGCCTGCCTGCTGCTCGCCCTGTGGGGCATGGTGGCGATCACGCTCAGCTCCTATCGCACGCTGAAGGAACAGATCGCTGCGGCCGAAGCGAGCGGGCGGATGGCGGAAAACATGCGCCGGCTGGCCCGCACCGACGTGGTCACCGGCCTGCTCAATCGCGCAGGGCTCAACCACGACCTCGTCGAGCTGCTGATGGGGCTGCCGGAAAACCGCAAGCTGGCGATGTTCTGGCTCGATCTCGACAAGTTCAAGGAAGTGAACGACACGCTCGGCCATCCGGTGGGTGACCGGGTGCTGGCCGAAGTGGCCAAGCGGCTGCGCGCCCAGGTGCCGCAGGGCTCGGTGCTTTCGCGCTTCGGCGGCGACGAGTTCATCGTGGTGGCCGATGTGGCCGACCGGCGCGAGAGCGAGCGGCTGGCCGGCGCCATCGCCGATGAAATCGCGCAGTCGCTGCGGCTGGACGGGCGGCGGATCGACATCTCCACCTCGATGGGCGTGGCGCTGCTGCCCGATGACGCGCCGGACATCGACACGCTGATGCAGGGCGCCGATCTGGCGCTGTATCACGCCAAGGTCGGCGGGCGGAACCAGGTGTGCTTCTTCGACACCTCCATGACCCGCGCCTTCGTGCGCAAGAAGGAAATCGAGGCCGAGCTGCGCGCCGCCATCGCGCGCGACGAGCTGTCGATCTTCTTCCAGCCGATCGTCGATCTCGACACCGGCCGCATCCGCAGCTTCGAAGCGCTGGTGCGCTGGTTCCACCCCGAGAAGGGCGAGCTGCGGCCCGACGAATTTATCCCGGTGGCCGAGGAAACCGGCGTGATCATCACGCTGGGCAACTGGATCACCGCCCAGGCGGCGCGCGCCTGCGCCCAGTGGCCCGAGGACGTGACGATCGCCGTCAACCTCTCCCCCGTGCAGCTGCGCGCGCCCGGGGCGGCGCTGGGCATATTGACCGCGCTGCGCGAGGCCGGCCTCGATCCCCGGCGGCTGGAGCTGGAGGTGACGGAAAGCCTGTTCCTCGACGACAACCAGCACACCGCGCGCTTTATCGAGGAGCTTTCCGCCGTCGGCGTGCGCTTCGCGCTGGACGATTTCGGCACCGGCTATTCCTCGCTGGGCTATATCAACAAGTTCCCCTTCTGCACGATCAAGGTGGACCGCAGCTTCGTGTCCGGCCCCAATGTCGGGCGCAAGAGCGACGCGATCATCCGCGCCGTGGCCGAAATGGGCAACACGCTGGACATGGAAATCGTGGCCGAGGGGCTGGAGACGATCGATCAGGTCCATGCCGTGCGCAACGCCGGTTGCACGCTGGGCCAGGGATACTATTTCAGCCGGGCCGTGCCGGATTACCTGGCGGCGATGTTGCTGGCGCAGGAGCGCGAGGAGAGCCCCGACCTGCGCCGCGCAGCACCCTGACGCGCCGCCCCGGCGGCACGCCACCGGGCATGGAACCACCTGCTTTTCCGGCTTTTTTGATATTGCGAACTGATATCAAAGATAGTTGCAGCCGAGGGCTTTTTCGCGGTTGCAATGGGCGTGGGCCGCGCCTAGGTCCACGCCAACAGTCCGGGCCCTCCCTTCGCGGGACGCGGGGAGCTGCCTGTTTTTTCCGTCGCTTTCCAGCGCCCGCGCAGCTTGGAGGAATCGACAAAGCCCATGGCCCGCAAAAAGATCGCGCTCGTCGGCGCCGGTATGATCGGTGGCACCCTTGCCCATCTCGCAGCCAAGAAGGAACTGGGCGACATCGTCCTGTTCGACATTGCCGAAGGCATTCCGCAGGGCAAGGCGCTCGATCTCAGCCAGTGCGGCCCGGTGGAAGGCTTCGATGCCCGCATCACCGGCACCAATGATTATGCCGATATCGCCGGCGCCGATGTGGTGATCGTCACCGCCGGCGTGCCGCGCAAGCCCGGCATGAGCCGCGACGATCTGCTCGGCATCAACCTCAAGGTGATGAAGGCCGTGGGTGAAGGCATCCGCGACAATTGCCCCGACGCCTTCGTGATCTGCATCACCAACCCGCTGGATGCGATGGTGTGGGCGCTGCGCGAATTCTCCGGCCTGCCGCACAACAAGGTGGTGGGCATGGCGGGCGTGCTCGACAGCGCGCGCTTCGCAACCTTCCTCGCCTGGGAATTCGGCGTCAGCGTCAAGGACGTGAACGCCTTCGTGCTCGGCGGCCACGGCGACACCATGGTGCCGGTGCTCAGCTACTCCACGATCAACGGCATTCCGGTGAACGACATGGCCAAGATCAAGGGCGTCGATGCCGGCAAGCTGGACGAGATCGTCCAGCGCACGCGCAGCGGCGGCGGCGAGATCGTCGGCCTGCTCAAGACCGGCTCCGCCTATTACGCGCCGGCCACCAGCGCCATTGCGATGGCCGAAGCCTATCTGGGCGACCAGAAGCGCATCCTGCCCTGCGCCGCCTATGTCGAAGGCAAATATTCCGTGGACGGCCTCTATGTCGGCGTGCCCGCCGTGATCGGCGCCGACGGCATTGAGGATGTGGTCGAGATCGAGCTGTCCGACGAGGAAGCGAGCAACCTCAAGGTGTCGGTCGATGCCGTCGAGGAATTGCTGCTGGCCTGCAAGGGGCTGGATAGCTCGCTGGCGTGAGGACAGACCGGTGAGCTACGATCTGATGGTATTTGATCCAGTCGCCGCGCCGCATGAGCGCGCGGCGTTTCTGGAATGGTATCATCAGCAAGCTGAGTGGTCTGAGGGTCACAACTACAGCGACCCGGCTAACACTACACCTGCTCTTGCCGCCTGGTATGAGGCAATGCGGCTAACCTATCCCAATATGAACGGCCCGAATGCGGTTACCGATGAGGAAATGCTAGAGCCGGGCGTTGAAGATCGGCTCGGCGATTACAGCATAGGTCATCACGTGATTTACGCGGCGTTCAGTTGGTCGGAAGCAGAAAATGTATATCCGTTAGTGCGCGCTCTGGCTGTGAAATACGGCGTTGGATTTTACGACGTGAGTGGCGACGAAGGGGATGGTGAGATCTACTTCCCCGGCGACGAACTGAAGCCGGAATCGCAGGGTGCTTGGCGCTCGATTTCTCGGCAATTCAAGGAACTGGACAACGAATGAGCATCCTCGTCAACAAAGACACCAAGGTCATCACCCAGGGGATGACCGGTGCCACCGGCACCTTCCACACCGAACAGGCGCTGGCCTATGGCACGAAGATGGTTGCGGGCGTGACGCCGGGCAAAGGCGGCAGCGAGCATATCGGCCTGCCCGTCTATGACACGGTGGCCGAAGCCAAGGCGGCGACCGGCGCAACTGCATCCTGCATCTATGTGCCGCCGCCCTTCGCCGCGGATTCCATCCTGGAAGCGATCGATGCCGAGATCGAGCTGATCGTGGCGATCACCGAAGGCGTGCCCGTGCTGGACATGGTGAAGGTGAAGCGCGCACTGTCCGGCAGCAAAAGCCGGCTGATCGGCCCCAACTGCCCCGGCGTGCTGACCCCCGGCGAATGCAAGATCGGCATCATGCCCGGCTCCATCTTCTCCAAGGGTTCGGTGGGCGTCGTCAGCCGTTCCGGCACGCTGACCTATGAAGCCGTGCACCAGACCACCGCCGTGGGGTTGGGCCAGACCACGGCCGTGGGCATCGGTGGCGATCCGGTGAACGGCACCAATTTCATCGACGTGCTGGACCTGTTCCTGGACGATCCCGAAACCAAGTCGATCATCATGATCGGCGAAATCGGCGGATCGGCGGAAGAGGAAGCGGCCGAATTCATCAAGGACCAGGCGAAGAAGGGCCGCAGCAAGCCGATGGTCGGCTTCATCGCCGGCCGCACCGCCCCTCCGGGACGTCGCATGGGCCATGCCGGGGCGATCGTATCCGGCGGCCAGGGCGGCGCGGAAGACAAGATCGCCGCGATGGAAGCAGCCGGCATCCGCGTGTCCCCCTCCCCCAGCGAACTCGGCACCACGCTCGACGCGCTGCTGAAGGAACTGGCCTGAACAGTCCCGCCTCCGCACGCGTTGCGGGGGCTCACGGAGCCGCATGATGGGTAACGAAGCGCAGAATTTCCTCCCCGAGCTGCCGGCGCAGGACGGCCCGCAGCCCGGGCCGAGCTGGCAGAACCGCCGCTGGCCGCTGACCGGCGCCGGCAGCGATCTGGCGGAGGCGATGGACCCCACCGCGATGAAGATCGCGGTGGAAAAGGCCGCCGCCAAATCCGGCAAGGCGATGGACGAAGGCGCGGTGGAGCGGGCGGCGGACGACGCCGTGCGCGCCATGATGCTGATCCGCACCTATCGCGTGCGCGGCCATCTGGCGGCCGATCTCGATCCGCTGGGGCTGCACCATTCGGAACTGCCGGCTGACCTGACGCCCGAATATCACGGCTTCTCCGGCGATGCGCTGGACCGGCCGGTGTATATCGGCGGAAACCTTGGCCTCGAATGGACCACGGTGCGCGAAATCGTGGAGATCCTGCGCGCGAATTACTGCGGCAAGGTCGGCCTCGAATACATGCACATCTCCGACATCGAGGAGCGCCGCTTCCTGCAGGACCGCATGGAAGGCGCCGACAAGGAGATCGAGTTTACCGAGAACGGCAAGAAGGCGATCCTTTCGGCCGTGATCCGTGGCGAGGAATACGAGAAGTTCCTCGGCAAGAAATATGTCGGCACCAAGCGCTTCGGCCTGGACGGCGGCGAAAGCATGATCCCCGCGCTGGAAGCGGTGATCAAATATGGCGGCGCGCTGGGCGTGCGCGAGATCGTGTATGGCATGGCCCATCGCGGCCGGCTGAACGTGCTCGCCAACGTGATGGCCAAGCCCTATCGCGTGATCTTCCACGAATTTTCGGGCGGCAGCGCCAATCCCGATGACGTGGGCGGATCGGGCGATGTGAAATATCACCTCGGCACCAGCACCGACCGCGAGTTCGACGGGATCAAGGTGCATATGAGTCTGGTCCCCAACCCCAGCCATCTGGAAACGGTGGACCCGGTGGTTCTGGGCAAGGTGCGCGCGCAGCAGGCCGTGCACGAGGATCTGGAACGGCACGAGAAGGTGCTGCCGGTGCTGATCCACGGCGATGCCGCATTCGCCGGCCAAGGCATCGTATGGGAATGCTTCGGCTTCTCCGGCGTGCGCGGATACAACACCGGCGGCTGCATCCACTTCGTGATCAATAACCAGATCGGTTTTACCACGAGCCCGCAGTTCGCCAGATCGTCCCCCTACCCGTCGGACGTGGCCAAGGGCGTGCAGGCGCCGATCCTGCATGTGAATGGCGACGATCCCGAAGCCGTGACCTTCGCCTGCAAGCTGGCGATCGAATATCGCATGCAGTTCAAGCGCGATATCGTGATCGACATGTGGTGCTATCGCCGCTTCGGCCACAATGAGGGCGACGAGCCGAGCTTCACCCAGCCGCTGATGTACGCAAAGATCCGCCAGCATCCGCGGGTGAGCGAAATCTATGCCCGGCGCCTGACCGACGAAGGCGTGATCGACGGCAAATGGGCCGGCGAGCAGGCGGACCGCTTCGTGAGCGTGCTCGAGGAGGAATTCGAAGCCGCCAAGAGCTACAAGCCCAATGAAGCGGACTGGTTCGGCGGGCGGTGGAGCGGCCTGCACAAGCCTGCCGATCCCGAAACCGCGCGTCGCAACGTGGATACGGCGATCGAAAGCAAGCTGTTCGAAAGCCTGGGCCGCACGCTGACCAATGTCCCGGTGGATCTGGAAATCCACAAGACGCTGCGCCGCGTGATCGAGGCCAAGGCCAAGATGTTCGAAAGCGGCAGCGGCTTCGACTGGGCGACGGCGGAGGCGCTGGCCTTCGGCAGCCTCGTCACCGAAGGGTTCGGCGTGCGCCTGTCAGGCCAGGATTCGGGCCGCGGCACCTTCAGCCAGCGCCATGCCATCTGGCTCGACCAGGCCAGCGAGCGCAAATATATCCCGCTCACCACCCTGCCGCATGGCAAGTTCGAGGTCTATGACAGCCCGCTGTCCGAATATGGCGTGCTGGGCTTCGAATATGGCTTCGCCTCGGCCGATCCGAAGACACTGGTATGCTGGGAAGCGCAGTTCGGCGACTTCGCCAATGGCGCGCAGATCATCATCGACCAGTACATCGCCGCGGGCGAGGTGAAGTGGCTGCGGGCCAACGGCCTCGTGCTGATGCTGCCGCATGGCTATGAAGGCCAGGGGCCGGAGCACAGCTCCGCCCGGCTCGAACGCTTCCTGCAGCTGTGCGCGAACGACAACATCCAGGTGTGCAACATCACCGTTCCGGCCAATTACTTCCACCTGCTGCGCAGGCAGATGCTGCGGCCGTTCCGCAAGCCGCTGATCATCATGACGCCCAAGAGCCTGCTGCGCCATCCAATGGCGAAGTCCGAAGCGGGCGAGTTCCTGGGCGACAGCCATTTCAAGCGCATCATGTCCGACACCAGCGACATCGCGGACGAGAAGGTCCGCCGGCTGGTGCTGTGTTCGGGCAAGGTCGCCTATGATCTGATCGAGAAGCGCGACGCGGAAAAGCTGGAGGACACCTCCATCGTCCGCATCGAACAGCTCTATCCCTTCCCCGGCGAACCGCTGGCCGTGCGCCTCAAGCGCATGAAGAACCTGGAACAGGTGATCTGGTGCCAGGAAGAGCCGAAGAACAACGGCGCGTGGTTCTTCGTCGAAAGCAAGATAGAAGATGCGCTGATCGCCGCCGGGCACCAGGGCATGCGGCCGTTCTATGCCGGACGCGAAGTGGCGGCCTCGCCCGCCACCGGGCTCGCCAGCCGGCATGCGGTGCAGCAGCAGGCGCTGGTGGATATCGCGCTGGGCCTCGCCGATGGCGGCGCGGCACAGCGCAACAGCAGGAACAAGCAGGGCAAGGCCTGAAGGAACGAGACATGGCCAGTGAAGTAAAAGTCCCCGTCCTCGGGGAATCGGTTACCGAAGCGACGATCGGTGAATGGCTGAAGAAGCCGGGCGACCCCGTGGCGCTGGACGAGCCGATCGCCAGCCTCGAAACCGACAAGGTGGCGGTGGAAGTCCCCGCGCCGATCGCCGGCACCATGGGTGAATACCGGGTGCAGGTGGGCGATACGGTGGAAGTGGGCGCGGTGATCGCCTCCATCGAGGACGGCCAGCCGAGCGCCGGCCCCGAAGGCACGCGAGTGCGCGAAACGCCCGCGCCCTCCCCTGCTCCGGCCCCGGCTCCCACCCCAGCCCCCGCGGAACCTGAGGCCGCGACCGAGGATGCCGCCTCCACCCTCTCCCCCGCGGTGCGCCGCGCGGTGCTGGAACACGGGGTCGATCCGACCACGATCAAGGGCACCGGCAAGGACGGCCGCCTGACGAAGGAAGACGTGCTGGTCGCCGCCAAGGCCAAGCAGGCGAGCCCCGCGCCCGCCGCCAGCGCCCCGGCCCCCTCGCCCGCTCCCGCCCCGTCCGCCAAAGGCGAGCGCCGCGAAGAGCGCGTGAAGATGACGCGCCTGCGCCAGACCATCGCCAAGCGGCTGAAGGGCGCGCAGGAAGAAGCGGCGCTGCTGACCACCTTCAACGATTGCGACATGAGCGCGGTGATCGAAGCGCGCGAACACTATAAGGACGTGTTCGCCAAGAAGCACGGCATCAAGCTGGGCTTCATGAGCTTCTTCGCCAAGGCCGCCTGCCTGGCACTGAAGGACGTGCCGGCGGTGAACGCCAAGATCGAGGGCGACGAGATCGTCTATCACGATTACCTCGATCTCTCGGTCGCCGTCAGCGCCCCCAACGGGCTGGTGGTGCCGGTGGTCCGCAGCGTGGACCAGATGAGCTTCGCCGAAGTGGAGCAGGCGATCGCCGGCTTCGGCCAGAAGGCCAAGGACGGCACGCTGACCATGGCCGACATGGCCGGTGGCACCTTCACCATTTCCAACGGCGGCGTGTTCGGATCGCTGATGTCCACGCCGATCATCAATCCGCCGCAGAGCGCCGTGCTGGGCCTGCACCGGATCGAGGATCGCCCGGTGGTCCGCGATGGCCAGGTGGTGGTGCGCCCGATGATGTATCTCGCGCTCAGCTATGACCATCGCATCATCGACGGGCGCGAGGCGGTGACGGCGCTGAAGATCATCAAGGAAGCGATCGAGGATCCGATGCGGATGCTGATCGATCTGTAAGTGGAAGTGTGTGCCACATCCTTCGACAGGCTCAGGATGAGCGGGTCCTGGCTTCGATAATGCAAGCCCGCCCGTGCTGAACCTGTCGAAGCACGGGCGCGACGGAAGAGAACTATGGCTGACCAGACCTACGACTATGACGTCCTCATCATCGGCGCCGGGCCCGGCGGCTATGTCGCCGCGATCCGCGCCGCGCAGCTGGGGCTGAAGACGGCCTGCGCCGAAAGTCGCGAGACGCTGGGCGGCACCTGCCTCAATGTCGGCTGCATTCCTTCCAAGGCCATGCTCCACGCATCCGAATATTTCGAGGCGGCGGCGGGCGGCATGATGGCCAAGCTGGGCATCAAGGTCAGCCCCGAGCTCGATCTGGATACGATGCACGGCCAGCGCCGCGATGCGGTGAAGCAGCTCACCGGCGGGGTGGAGTTCCTGTTCAAGAAGAACAAGGTCACCTGGCTCAAGGATCGCGCCAGCTTCGTGGATGCGCACACCGTGAAGGTGGGCGGCGAAACGGTGACGGCGAAGAACGTGGTCATCGCCACCGGCTCTTCGGTCACCCCGCTTCCGGGCGTGGAAGTGGACAATGCCAAGGGCGTGGTGGTCGATTCCACCGGCGCGCTGGAATTGCCCGCCGTGCCGAAGAAGATGGTGGTGATCGGCGGCGGCGTGATCGGGCTGGAGCTCGGCAGCGTGTGGCGCCGGCTGGGCGCCGAAGTCATCGTGGTGGAATATCTCGATCAGCTGCTGCCCGGCATGGACGGCGATGTCCGCAAGGAAGCGGCCAAGATCTTCAAGAAGCAGGGCATGGAGCTGAAGCTGGGCACGAAGGTGACCGGCGTCAGCGTGAAGGGCAAGAAGGCCACCCTGACGCTGGAGCCGGCCGCGGGCGGCGATGCGGAGACGCTGGAGGCCGATTGCGTGCTGGTCTCCATCGGCCGGCGCCCCAACACCGAAGGGCTGGGGCTGGAAAATATCGGGCTGGAAACCAACCAGCGCGGCCAGATCGAAACGGGCGAGGATTTCCGCACCGCCGTGGACGGCGTGTGGGCCATCGGCGACGTGATCCCCGGCCCCATGCTGGCGCACAAGGCGGAAGACGAAGGCATCGCCGTGGCGGAGAACATCGCCGGGCAGACGGGCATCGTGAACCACAATGTGATCCCCAGCGTCGTCTATACCATGCCCGAAATCGCCGGCGTCGGCCTGACCGAGGAAGCCGCCAAGGAAAAGGGCTATGCGATCAAGGCCGGCAAGTTCCCCATGCTGGCGAACAGCCGCGCGAAGACCAATCACGAGCCGGACGGCTTCGTGAAGGTGATCGCCGATGCCAACACCGATCGCGTTCTGGGCGTATGGATGATCGCCAGCGTAGCGGGCACGATGATCGCCCAGGCTGCGCAGGCGATGGAATTCGGCGCCACCAGCGAGGATATCGCCTACACTTGCCACGCGCATCCCACCCATGCCGAAGCGCTGAAGGAAGCGGCGATGGCCGTGCAGGGCAAGCCGATCCACATCTGATCGCCTGACAAGCGTGTCCGCATCCGGCCGAGCCCTGCTGCCCCTTGCCGGATGCGCCGCCGCGGTGGCGGCCGGCATCGCCTTCATGGCGATGGGCGGCGCACCGGGATCCTATCTCCTCGTCAACGGCGGCGCGCTGCTGCTGGCGGCGGTGTTCGCCGCTGTCCGCCTTCGCCGCGCCGTGCCCGGCGGATGGCCGATGGCGATCCTGCTGTTCGCTGCCCTGTTTGCCCTGCCGCTGCTGATGGAGCCGGCGACGGAGCCGGTGCGGCGCTGGATCGCCCTTGGCCCCGTCACGCTCCACGCCGGCATGCTCGCGCTTCCCGCGCTGCTGGCGGCGGCGCAGCGCCAGTCCGGCTTCGCCTGGCCCGCAGCCACCGCCTTCGCAGCTCTGGTTGCCCTGCTGCAGCCCGATCTTGCCTCCGCGCTGGCGCTGTTCGGCGCCGCCGCGGCCGTGCTGCTGCGCGACCGGAAGCCGCCGGCGATCATTGCCGGACTGGTGGCGGCGGCGGGTCTCGCTGCCACATGGCAGCAGGCCGGCTGGCTGGCGCCGGTGCGCTTCGTTGAACAGGTGCTGGGCGATGCCTGGCGGCGCGAGCCGGCCATGGCCGCCCTGCTGGGCGCGGCACTGCTCGCCGCCATTCTCCAGCCCCTCGCCAGCTTCCGCCAGAGCGGGCCGGCGCTGGCCTTTTCCGGCTGCGTGGCGGGCTTTGCCCTCGCCTCGCTGATCGGGCCCTATCCCGCGCCCCTGATCGGCTATGGCGCCTCCGCCATACTCGGCTATGGCCTCGCCATCCGCATCCTCGCCGCCAAGGGTTCCTCGCGATGACCAGCAGCCTCCGCCCCTTCCACCTCGCCTTTCCGGTGCGCGACCTGGCAGAGGCACGCGCCTTCTGGGGCGAAGTGATGGGTTGCCCCGAAGGGCGCAGCAGCGCCGAATGGATCGATTTCGATTTCTACGGCCACCAGATCGTGGCCCATCTGGCGGAGGGCGCGGGCGATGCCGCATCCAATCCGGTGGACGGGCATGACGTGCCGGTGCCCCATTTCGGCATCGTCCTCACCATGGAGGATTGGCAGGCACTGGCGGACCGGCTGCGCGCGGCGGGCTTGGATTTCGCGATTGAGCCGCATGTCCGCTTTGCCGGGCAGCCGGGCGAACAGGCGACCATGTTCTTCCGCGATCCCAGCGGCAATGCGATCGAGATGAAGGCCTTCGCCGATCTGGGGCAGTTGTTCGCCACAGACTGATCGCGGTGGAAAGCCGCCGCGCTTGAGATTATGGCGCGCGGATCATGTTTCCTGCCGCCGCCCCCGCCCTGCCCCCGCTGCTCGACCTTGGCGGCACCGCCGTATTCGCGCTGAGCGGCGCGCTGGTAGCGGCGCGGCTGCGGCAGACCTTCGTCACCATGGCCTTCTTCGCGCTGATCACCGGCGTGGGCGGCGGCAGCATCCGGGATCTGCTGGTCGGGGTGCCGGCCTTCTGGCTGCGCGATGGCTGGGTGGCGCTGGTGATCTTTTCCGCCGCGCTGGTCGCCTGGTTCACACCGCGCCGCTGGTGGGAAGGCCAGTTGCTGGAATGGGCCGATGCAGCCGGCCTGGCGGTGTTCGCAGTGCTGGGCACGGCCAAGGCGCTGGCCTTCGGCGTGGCTCCGCTGCCCGCGGCGGTGCTGGGCGTGATTACCGGCTGCGCGGGCGGGGTGATCCGCGACGTGGTCGCGGGCGTGCCCTCCATCCTGATGCGGCCGGAAATCTATGTCACCGCCGCCGCGCTGTCGGCCATGGTCTGCGTGGCGGGAACCGCCGCGGGGCTACCGCTGGCCCCAGTGTGGGGCGTCGCCGCGCTGGCGGGCTTCGCCCTGCGCGGCGCGGCGATGATCTGGACCATCGAACTGCCCGCCTATTCGCGCGAACGCTAGGCTACCAAGCGCTGCCGCCTTCCGGGGCAAGGTCGCCATCCACATTTCCATCCGCCGGGCCGCCGACATCGGGCGTGGAATAGCGCAGATTGGCGCGCGCCCGGTTGTAGTAATCGTCGCTCCACTGGTTGTCTTCGCCGCGCGCGGGAGCGGCGGGTGCATAGCCGCCGTGATCGGTGGGTTCGCCCAGCGAGACGTCGGCGATCCTCCCCTGATCGTCCAGCCAGCAGGAGAAATCGCTGCCGTTCCGCAGCGTGCCGGCCACGTTCCAGCCTTCCGGCGTGCGCGAGGCGTTTTCCACGGCATCCACCGCCTCGCCGCGCCGGTCCATCTCGCCGAGGCAGGCGCTCACTGCCCGGTCCATCGCACCGGTGCCGCCCCCCACGCTGCGATAGGCGCCGGGCGCGGGATAGGCTTCGCCCTGCGGATAGCGCATGCGAGGTGGCGGCGGCGGCGGCTCCGCGCGGCGATCCCGGTCGTTGCTCGCCGCGCTTGCCAGCAGCGCGATTCCGCCGATGGCCAGTATGCCCGCCACGATATCGCCGCCATCGATCCCGCCGCCATCGTGATGGCGGCGATAGCCACGGTGCGCCACATTGCCGGCATCGGGATCGTAAGGCCGAACCGCGGCGTGCGCGAAGCCATGGCGCAGATCCACCGCTGCCGCCGGCGTTGCCACCAGCGAGATGGCGGCGGCCACGGCACTGGCGGCGCACAGGCGGCTATCTTTCAAAGCCATTCGCCAAAATCCTAGCATGAAGGGGCCGGAGAATAGGCATTGGAGGGTTGCCGGCCGCTGAACCGGCCCCGCCCTGCCTTGCCTTCTCCGGCCCGCGCCGGGTCATAATCCGCGGATACCGCTGTAATCGATATCGACCACCCTGCCATATTCGACGCGGCAGGTGAAACTGCCGGCATCATAGCCGCGATAGCGATCGTTCCATCCGCGATAATCATTGTTCCAGCCCCGGCCATAGCGGTTGTCTCCCACGCGCCAGTCGCGGCCGTGGGTGTTCACCGCGATGCGGCCTTTCACGCGATAGCCATCGCGCCGGCGGTCGATGTCACGGATGTCGGTCACTTTCGCGCGTCCGCCATAGGAATAGCGGCTGGCGGTCCGCTCCGCCGCATAGACGCACTGCTCCACCGCGCTGCGCGGGCTGTCGCGATAGCCGCGGCCATCGCGGTAATCCCGATAATCGCGCCGGTCGCGATTGTTGCTGGCTGCCGCCGCCACCGCGGCAATGCCGCCGATAATCAGCGCGCCCGCGATCACGTCGCCCGCGTCGATGCCGTCGTCATGGTCATAGCGCCGCTCGCGGGCGAATGCCGGGCTGGCAGAGGTGATGGCCACCGCCCCCGCCGCCACTGTGCCGATCAGCCCTCTGGAAATCCTGTTCATCGCTACCTCCTTCGCCGGGCGGGCAAATCGTGCCCGGCAGAAGGAAAATAGGCGGCGCGGCATACCGGGAGGCTGAACTGGGATGTCAGCCGATATTCAGCAAAACAGCGACATTTATGAACATTCAGTCCTTCGGCGTGAGGCCGGTCCAATAGGCCAGGAAGGCCTCGATATCCGCCGCTTCCTCGATCGCCTTGTCGGTCGGCTTGCCCGATCCGTGGCCGGCGCGGGTTTCGATGCGGATCAGCTGCGGCTTGGGGCCGAGATCGGCGGCCTGCAGCGCGGCGGTGTATTTGAAGCTGTGGCCCGGCACCACCCGGTCATCCGTGTCGGCGGTGGTCACCAGCAGCGCGGGGTACGGCGTCCCCTGCTTGATGTTGTGGTAGGGCGAATAGGCGCGCAGCACTTTGAAATCGGCCTCCTTCGAAGGATAGCCGTAATCGTCCACCCAATAGCGGCCGGCGGTCCAGCGATCGAAGCGCAGCATGTCCATCACGCCCACGGCGGCATTGCCGGCAGCGAACAGGTCGGGCCGCTGATTGGACACGGCACCGATCAGCAGCCCGCCGTTGGAGCCGCCCTGGATCGCCAGCCCATCCTGCGGGGTAATCCCCTCCTTCTTGAGATACTCGCCGGCGGCGACGAAATCGTCGAACACGTTCTGCTTGTTGGCGAGGCGGCCGGCATCGTGCCACGCCTTGCCATATTCGCCGCCGCCGCGAATGTTGGCGAGCGCGAAGGCGCCGCCCGCCTGCACCCAGGCCATGCGCCCGGCAGAGAAGCTGGGCGTCAGCGAAATGTCGAATCCGCCATAGGCATAGAGCAGCGTGGGCACGGGCTTGCCGCTGGCCGCCACATCCTTGCGCCGCATCAGGAACATCGGCACCCGCGTGCCATCCTTCGACTGGTAGAAGCGCTGCTCGACCACGAAATCATCGGGATTGAAGGCCAGCTGCGGCTCCGCAAACACCGTCCGCTCTCCGCTCGCCGTGTCGAGGCGATAGATCGTCGGCGGGCGATTGAAGCTGGAGAAGCTGTAGAAGGTTTCCGGATCGCCGGGCTCGCCGGTGAAGCCGCCAACGCTGCCGATGCCGCCGAGCTCGATCGGCGCCTTCTCCTGCCCGGACAGGTCGAACACGCGCGCGAGCGAGCTCGCATCCTTGAGATAGCTGACGATCAGCTCGTTTCCGACGATGGAGGCGCCGTCGATCGGCTGCTCCTTCTCGGGCACGATCACCTTCCACTCGGGCTCGGCCGCATCGAGATCGGTCGAAAGCACGCGATAGCGCGGCGCATCCTGATTGGTGACGACGAACAGCCGGCCACCGATCCCGTCTACCACGCTCCAGGCATTGTCGAAGCCGGTGATGAGCGGCCGCGCCGCCCACCCGCGCTCGCCGCGCGCTGCGAGATCGATCACATGCACTTCATAGCGCGCATCGGTGCCGATCGAGCTGGTGATGATCGCCCAGCGGCCGTCGCTGGTGACGCCCGCCCCATGCATGTAATCGGCATGATCCGGCGTCGCATAGACGAGCTCGTCCGCGCTCTGCGGCGTGCCGATGCGATGGAAATACACGGCCTGGTTGTAATTCAGCGCCTGGAAGTCCTGCCCTTCCTCCGGCTCCGGGAAGCGCGAATAGAGGAAGCCCTCCTCCCCCACCCAGGCAAGGCCGGTGAACTTGGCCCAGCGGATCTCATCCGCCAGCGGCTCCCCGGTGGTGACGTCCAGCACGCGCAGGATGCGCCAGTCGCTGCCGCCATCCTGCACGCTGTAGAGCAGCTTGCTGCCATCGGGCGACGGGGTCCATCCGGAAAGCGCGGTCGCTCCGTCCGCAGCCCATCCGTTGGGATCGAGCAGCAGCCGCTCCGCACCGGTCAGTCCGTCGCGAACATAGAGCGGGCTCTGGTTCTGCAGCCCGGAATTGCGCGTGTAGAAATAGCGCGCGCCCTTCTTCACCGGGGTGGAGAAGCGCTCGAAATCGAACAGCTCACCGATCCGCTCGCGGAACCACGCGCGCGCGGGCAGCTTCGCCAGATAGGCGTCGGTCACGGCGTTCTCGCGCTTCACCCAGTCCGCAACTTCGGGGCTGTTGCGAACATCCTCTTCCAGCCAGCGATAGGGATCGGCGATGGCTTCGCCGAACTGCGTTTCCACCACGTCACCGCGGCGGGTTTCGGGATAGGCGGGTGCGTTCATGTCCTGGGCCTGAATGTGCATGGGTGTGGCGATAGTGGCTGCGAGCGCAGCGGCAAGGGTCAGGCGCATGGGAACTCCGCACAAGAAAAAGGCGGTTGCGACTGTAACGATCGCAACCGCCTTTTCAATTGCCGGAGACCGGAAAACCGGGAGGCTCAGGCCTCTTCGTATTCGTCCGCGTTCATCACCGGGCCGCTGTCCTGGCCCTTGGCTTCCACATCGCGGTCGACCAGCTCGATCACCGCCATGGGGGCAGCGTCAGAAGCGCGGTAGCCGGCCTTGATGATGCGCGTATAACCGCCCTCGCGGCCAGCGTAACGCTCGGCCAGCGCTTCGAACAGCTTCTTCTCCTGCGCGTCGTCCATCAGCCGGCTGTGCGCCAGGCGACGGTTGGAAAGGCCGCCACGCTTGGCCAGCGTGATCAGCTTTTCGACATAGGGGCGCAGTTCCTTCGCCTTGGGCGTGGTGGTGGTGATCTGCTCGTGCTTGATCAGCGCGGCGGCTAGGTTGCGCAGCAGGGCGGCGCGGTGGCCGGACTTGCGCTGCAGCTTGCGGCCGGAAAGACCATGACGCATTTCTGTTACTCCGTTCGTAGGGGGCCCGTATGAGGTAGCCCGATCCCGGCGGCAGTCTGGGTCGCCGCCTTCCACCCTGGTTCGTCAGCCCGGCCGAAGCCGGGCGACGCAATCGCTTAGCCCAGCAGCTCCTGTTCGAGCTTCTTGGCCATTTCCTCGATATTCTCCGGCGGCCAGCCAGGAATATCCATGCCGAGGCGCAGGCCCATGCTGGACAGCACTTCCTTGATCTCGTTCAGGGACTTGCGGCCGAAGTTCGGGGTGCGCAGCATCTCGGCCTCGGTCTTCTGGACCAGATCGCCGATATAGATGATGTTGTCGTTCTTGAGGCAGTTGGCCGAACGGACCGACAGCTCCAGCTCGTCCACCTTCTTGAGCAGGTAGCGGTTGAGCTGGTTGGCGTCGCTCTCTTCCGGCTGAGCAGCAACGCCGATCATGGCGCTGGTCGGCTGCGGAATGCCATCCTCGAAGTGGACGAACAGGGTCAGCTGGTCCTGCAGGATGCGGGCGGCATAGGCCACCGCGTCTTCCGGCGTCACCGTGCCATCGGTTTCCACCGTGATGGACAGCTTGTCATAGTCCAGTTCCTGGCCAACGCGGGCGTTCTCGACCTTATAGCTGACCTGGCGGACCGGCGAGTAAAGCGAGTCCACGGGGATGAGGCCGATCGGCGCGTCCACCGGGCGGTTCTGCACCGCGGGCACATAGCCCTTACCCGTGTCCACGATCAGCTCCATGTTGAGCGTCGCGCCTTCGTCCAGGTGGCAGATCACGAGGCTCTTGTTCATCACCTCGATATCGCCCGTCACCGCGATATCGCCTGCCTTCACTTCGGCCGGGCCGGTGGCGGAAAGCTGCAGCCGCTTGGGGCCTTCGCCTTCCATCTTCAGCGCGATCTGCTTCACGTTCAGGACGATATCGGTCACATCCTCGCGCACACCGGCGAGGCTGGAGAATTCATGCAGCACGTTCTCGATCTTGATCGAGGTGACGGCCGCACCCTGAAGGCTGGACAGGAGCACGCGACGCAGCGCGTTGCCGAGAGTAAGGCCAAAGCCACGCTCGAGCGGTTCGGCGACGAAAGTGGCCTTGCGGCTCTTGTCGCCGCCTGCCTTGACGTCCAGCGCGGTGGGCTTCTTCAGTTCCTGCCAGTTCTTCATATTGACGGACATGGGCTTCCCCTAAAGGTCAGTTTCTGGCGACATCGGCCGCAAAGCGCTGAAGCGCCGCGGCCGATGCGAATTGCTGGGTGGCCCGAAGGCCACGGCAGGTTCGATCAGACGCGACGCCGCTTGGACGGCCTCACGCCATTGTGCGGGATCGGGGTCACGTCGCGGATGGAGGTGATGGTGAAGCCCACCGCCTGCAGCGCGCGCAGCGCGCTCTCGCGGCCCGAACCCGGGCCCTTGATTTCCACTTCAAGCGTGCGGACGCCGTGTTCGGCGGCCTTCTTGCCGGCATCGTCCGCCGCCACCTGCGCAGCATAGGGGGTGGACTTACGGCTGCCCTTGAAGCCCATCATGCCCGCGCTGGACCAGCTGATCGCATTGCCCTGCGCGTCGGTGATGGTGATCATGGTGTTGTTGAAGCTGGCGTTCACATGCGCGACGCCGCTCGAGATGTTCTTGCGTTCCCGCCTACGAAGGCGCTGGGGTTCGCGTGCCATGGTTCGTATCCTGTCCTGAATCTGTCGAAGAAGAAGCTAATGCCTGGCCGGCAGCTTACTTCTTCTTGCCCGCGATCGGTTTCGCCTTGCCCTTGCGGGTCCGCGCATTGGTGTGAGTGCGCTGACCGCGGACCGGCAGGCCCTTGCGGTGACGCAGGCCGCGATAGCAGGCCAGGTCCATCAGGCGCTTGATGTTCATCGCGGTTTCACGACGAAGATCGCCTTCCACGGTCAGGTCCGCATCGATGGCTTCGCGAATCTGCAGCACTTCGGCGTCGCTCAGATCCTGCACGCGGCGGGAGTGATCGATGCCCAGCTTGTCCGCAATCTGCTTGGCGGTGGCGGGACCAATTCCGTGAATATAGGTGAGCGCGATAATCACGCGCTTGTTGGTGGGGATGTTTACCCCGGCAATACGAGCCACTTAGTTCTCCATGCTCCACAGGGGCCACGCGCGGCGGCGCCCTATCTCATCGCGACTTCGATCCGCCCAGATGGGAATGCCGCGATAAAACGGCAATAGGCCGGACGGCGCGCATCCAAGGCTGCCGCCTGCCGGACTGATACCCGATTGAACGAATGAACTGCGCGCTTAAGACGATTCGTGCGCCACGTCAACACGCGAAAGCAGGCAAACGAGTAAACCCGTTGCCCGCTTATGAGCGGCGATGCGATCCTGCACATTATATAGCGCAACTGCGGCGCCGCGTCAAAAGCTGGTAAATTCCCTGTAGGACAAAGACGAACGCGCGCGACGGGAGCGCGGTCAACTCGCACTCCGCCCATCGGCCGCGCCGCTCATCGCTTTGCCAGGATTCCCTCGATCGCCGCCGTCACCTCGCCAATGGGCGCCATGCCATCGACGCGCGATACGATGCCGCGCGCTTCGTAGATCGGCAGGATCGGCGCCGTCTTGGCGCGGTATTCGGCCATGCGCGTGCGCACGGTTTCCTCATTGTCGTCGGGCCGGCGCTTGAACTCGGTGCTGCCGCAGCGATCGCACACACCCTCCACCGCGGGCAGCTTGTAGCGATCATGATAGCCCTCGCCGCAATTGGCGCAGGTGAAGCGGCCGGTGATGCGATCAACCAGCGCATCCTCGTCCACTTCCAGCTCGATCACATGATCCAGCTTGCGGCCGTGCCCGGCAAGGATCTCATCCAGCTGGCCAGCCTGGGGGGCGGTGCGCGGATAGCCGTCGAAGATGGCGCCCACGTGATCGCCCATCGCGGTCAGTTCCGCATCGATCAGCGCGGAGACGACCTCGTCGGAGACCAGCTCGCCCCGATCCATGATCGCCTTCGCCTTGAGGCCTACCGGCGTTTGCGCCTTCACCGCCGCGCGCAGCATGTCGCCGGTCGACAGCTGGCGCATTCCGTGATGCTCCACCAGCCTGGTCGCCTGCGTGCCCTTGCCCGCGCCCGGAGGGCCCAGAAGGATGATATTCATCGCGTGCCCCTACCCCGCTCGTCCTGCGCCGTCAGCGCAGGCGGCCTTTCAGTTTTGCCTTCTTTATCAGGTCACCATACTGGTGCGCCAGCAGGTGCGACTGGATCTGGCTGATCGTATCCACGGTGACGTTCACCACGATCAGCAGGCTCGTGCCGCCCAGGAACAGCGGGACACCCGTCTGCGCGATCATATATTCCGGCAGCACGCAGACCAGCGTGAGGTAAATCGCACCGATCACGGTGATGCGCGTCAGCACATAATCCAGATAATCGGCAGTGCGCTTGCCCGGGCGGATGCCGGGGATGAAGCCGCCGTTCTTCTTCAAATTTTCCGCCGTCTCCTCCGGGTTGAACACCACGGCAGTGTAGAAGAAGCAGAAGAAGATGATGCCGATCGCATAGAGCGAAAGATACAGCGGCTGGCCGTGCTGCAGATACTGGTTGAGTGTCTGGATCACGCCATAGGTCGCGCTGTCGGTCGCCACGGAATTGCCGGCGAACTGGCTGATCGTCAGCGGCAGCAGCAGCAGCGAGCTGGCAAAGATCGGCGGGATCACGCCCGCGGTGTTGATCTTGAGCGGCAGGTGCGAACGGTCTGCCTGCATCATGCCGCGCTGGCTGGCGCGCTTGGGATACTGGATCAGCAAGCGACGCTGCGCCCGTTCCATGAAGCAGATGAACAGCACCAGCCCCACCACCATGGCGATGAAACCGATGATGACCGCCGGCCCGATCGAGCCGGTGCGGCCGCCTTCGAACATATTGGCGGTGAAGGTCGGGAACTGCGCGACGATGCCGGCCATGATGATCAGCGACACGCCGTTGCCGATGCCGCGGCTGGTGATCTGCTCGCCCAGCCACAGCAGGAACATCGTGCCGCCCACCAGGCTGATGACCGCGCCGACGCGGAACATGAGGCCGGGGTTGACCACTGCCTGCAGCCCGCTCTGCGCGCCATAGGCCTCGAGCCCGGAAGCGAGGAACCAGCCCTGCACCGCGCACAGCAGCACGGCGCCATAGCGCGTGTATTGGTTGAGCTTCTTGCGGCCGGCCTCGCCTTCCTTCTTCAGCGCCATCAGCGAGGGATGGAGCGAAGCGGCCAGCTGAACCACGATGGAGGCGGTGATATAGGGCATGACGCCGAGCGCGATGAGGCTCATGCGCTCCAGGCTGCCGCCCGAGAAGGTGTTGAACAGATCGAGGATGCCGCCGCGCGTCTGGTCATAGAGCGTGGACAGGATCAGCGGGTTCACGCCCGGCAGGGGCACGAAGCTGAGGAAGCGGAACACGATCAGCGCACCGATCGTAAACCAGATGCGCTGCTTGAGCTCCGTCGCCTTGGAGAAATTGGCGAGGTTCAGATTGCTCGCGATGTTGTCGGCGCGTGATGCCATGTCTGGAAATTTGCCTTGCCTGCATGGGCGGCAGAAGCGCGCCCCCTCTTCAGGTCAGCCCATATAGGGGCCGGGCGGGGATACAAGAACCCCGCCCGGATAATCCGCCTGAATTATTCGGCGCCTTCGTCCGCCG
The DNA here is from genome assembly GCF_003569745.1 of Altererythrobacter sp. B11. NCBI lineage: Bacteria > Pseudomonadati > Pseudomonadota > Alphaproteobacteria > Sphingomonadales > Erythrobacteraceae > Altererythrobacter > Altererythrobacter sp. B11. Next base: position 1,701,117 of record NZ_AP018498.1, on the reverse strand, counting down.
CGGCCTTCTTCGGCGCGGCCACTTCGACCGAACCGCCGGCCTTCTCGACCGCCGCCACGGCACCCTTGGAGGCGCCAGCGACCTTGAAGCTGAGCTTCGCGGTGTACTCGCCCTTGCCGAGCAGGCGCACGCCATCCTTGCCGCCACGGGCGACACCGGCAGCCTTCAGCGCGGCGTGGTCGATCACCGCCTTGGCGTCGAGCTTGCCGGCATCCACCAGCTTCTGCACCGCGCCCAGGTTCACTTCGGCATAATCCTTGCCGAACGGGTTGTTGAAGCCGCGCTTCGGCAGACGCATGTGCAGCGGCATCTGGCCGCCTTCGAAGCCCTTCACGGCGACGCCGGAGCGGCTCTTCTGGCCCTTCTGGCCACGGCCGCCGGTCTTGCCCTTGCCGGAGCCGATGCCACGGCCCACGCGCATGCGACCCTTGCGGGCGCCGGCATTGTCACGGATGTCATTCAGTTTCATAGTTTGCACTCGCTTTCGCTGTGTTCGCGCCAAAATCGTGCACCGAAGGGACTGACCGCGGTCACTCTCCCTCATAGCCGGCCGGTCTCCCCGGCCGCGGTGCGGAAGGCGCCGTTAGCGCCTTCGCCATAAAAACGAAAGAGGGGATCGCCCCCTCTTTCGCCTAACATCGCTGGTGAAGGAAGGGCTTAGCCCTCCACCACCTCCACCATATGCGGCAGCTTGGCGATGGCGCCGCGCACTTCGGGAGTGTCTTCCACTTCCACCACGCGGTGCATCTTGCCGAGGCCGAGGCCTACCAGGATCTGTTCCTGCCGGGCCGGGCGACGGATCGGGCTGCCGATCTGCTTGATCTTGATCTTTGCCATGTCAGCTTACTCCACGATCGCTTCGGCGGCGGCTTCCGCCTCCGCTTCGCTCGCACCGCCGCGGCCGAGCAGGTCGGCGACCTTCTTGCCCCGGCGCTGCGCGACGGACTTCGGCGAGGTCTGCTCGCCCAGCGCGTCGAAGGTGGCGCGGATCATGTTGTAGGGGTTCGAGGTGCCGATGGACTTGGTGACCACGTCGGCCACGCCCAGGCTTTCGAACACCGCACGCATCGGGCCGCCCGCGATGATGCCGGTACCGGCCGGAGCCGAACGGACATTCACCTTGCCGGCGCCGAAGTGACCCTTGCCATCATGGTGCAGCGTGCGGCCTTCCTTCAGCGGCACGCGGATCATCTTCTTCTTGGCTGCAGCGGTCGCCTTGGTGATGGCTTCCGGCACTTCACGGGCCTTGCCGTGGCCGAAGCCAACGCGACCCTTGCCGTCACCCACCACGACCAGCGCCGCAAAGCCGAAGCGCTTGCCGCCCTTCACCGTCTTCGACACGCGGTTGATGTGCACGAGCTTCTCGATCAGCTCCTCACCTTCATCCTCGCGCTGGCGGCGATCGTCGCGATCGCGGCCCCGGCCACCACGGCCACGGCCGCCATCACGGTCACGACCGCCACGGCCGCCACGGCCGCTGCGCTCTTCGCGCTGGGGCGTCGGCGCACCACGATCGGCCGACTGGGTCGCCGCGGCTTCGCTGGTTTCGACCACGGTGGTCTCTTCGATCTTGTTCTCGTCTGCCATCATCAGAACTCCAGCCCGCCTTCGCGCGCGGCATCGGCCAGCGCCTTGACGCGGCCATGGAACAGGAAGCCGCCGCGGTCGAACACGACAGCGGTCACACCCGCCTTCTTGGCGGCCGCCGCGATATCCTTGCCCACCTGCACAGCGGCATCGACATTGGCGCCGGAGGAGCCCTTCGTGCCGAGCGTGGACGCGGCGGCGACGGTGCGGCCCGCCGCATCGTCGATGACCTGGGCATAGATGTGCCGGCCGGTCCGGTGGATCGACAGGCGCAGGCGATCGCCCGCGTGCTTGCGAAGCGCGGTCCGCACACGGCGGCGGCGGCGTTCAAACTGAGAAAGCTTGGCCATCTTACTTCTTCTTCCCTTCCTTGCGGAAGATATACTCGCCCCGGTACTTGATGCCCTTGCCCTTGTAAGGCTCGGGCTTGCGCCAGCGGCGGATCTCGGCCGCGAACTGGCCGACCGCCTGCTTGTCGATCCCGCTGACTTCGACCGTGGTCTGGTCCGGGGTCTTCACCTCGACGCCTTCCGGCACATCGAGTTCGACATCATGGCTGTAGCCGAGCTGCAGCTTGAGCTTGCGGCCCTGGGCCTGCGCACGATAGCCGACGCCGGTGATCTCCAGCGTCTTGCTGAAGCCTTCCGTCACGCCTTCGACCAGGTTCGACACCAGCGTGCGCTGCATGCCCCAGAAGGACCGGGCGCGCTTGGTGTCGTTCGCCGGAGTGACGGAGATCCCGCCATCTTCCAGCTTATAGTCGATATCGTCCATCAGCCCCATCGCGAGGGTGCCCTTGGGGCCCTTCACGCTGAGCGTGCCGTTATCAATGTTCGCCGTGACGCCGCTCGGGATCGCCACCGGCCGTTTGCCGATGCGGCTCATCAGAACACCTCCGCCAGCACTTCGCCGCCGACGTTCTGGTTGCGTGCTTCGGCATCCGAAAGCACGCCCCGCGGCGTCGAGACGATGGTGATGCCAAGGCCGTTGCGCACGGTCGGGAGCTCGCGGCTGCCCGAATAGATGCGCCGGCCCGGCTTGGACACGCGGGCGACGTGCTTGATCGCAGGCTCGCCCTCGAAATACTTCAGTTCGATCCGCAGCGCCTTGTGGCGGCCGGTAGCTTCTTCGCTGTAGCCGCGGATGTAGCCTTCGCGCTGGAGCACTTCGAGCACGTTGGCGCGCAGCTTCGAGGCCGGCGAAAGGACGGAATCCTTCTTCGCCTGCTGCCCGTTGCGGATGCGGGTGAGCATATCACCCAGGGGATCGGTCATTGCCATCTCGTGGTCCTCACCAGCTCGACTTGGTCACGCCCGGGATCAGGCCCTTGTTGGCCAGATCCCGCAGTTCGATCCGGTTGAGGCCGAACTTGCGGTAATAGCCGCGCGGGCGGCCGGTGGTCGTGCAGCGGTTGCGCACGCGGGTGGGATTCCCGTTGCGGGGGATTTCCGCCAGCTTCAGGCGCGCAATCAGACGCTCGCTCTCGTCGAGAGACTCGTCATCGGCAATCGCCTTCAGCCGGGCGTATTTGCCCGCATACTTCTTCACAAGCTTCTTGCGACGCTCGTTCTTGTTGATCGAACTCAGTTTCGCCATGGACTTAAGCTCACTTTCGCGTGTTCAAATCGAGGGGGCGGCTCACGCCGCCGCCTTCTCTTCGGCCTGCTCGGCCGGGAACGGAAAACCGAACAGGCGCAGCAGCTCGCGCGCTTCCTCGTCGGTCTTGGCGGTGGTGGTGACGATGATGTCCATCCCGCGCACCTTCTCGATGCGGTCGTAGCTGATCTCCGGGAAGATGATCTGCTCCTTCAGGCCCATCGCATAATTGCCGTGACCGTCGAACGAACGGGGATTCAGGCCCCGGAAGTCGCGGATGCGCGGCATGGCAATGGTCACCAGGCGGTCGAGGAACTCATACATGCGCTCGCGGCGCAGGGTCACCTTGCAGCCGATCGGCATGCCTTCACGCAGCTTGAACTGCGCGATGGACTTCTTCGCCTTGGTGATCACCGGCTTCTGGCCGGCAATCAGTTCCATTTCCTCGGCGGCCGTTTGGACCTTCTTCTTGTCCTGGCTGGCTTCGCCCACGCCCATGTTGAGCGTGATCTTCTCCAGCTTCGGCACGGCGAAGCGGTTCTCGTAACCGAACTTCTCGATCATCGCCTTGACGATGGTTTCGTCATACGCCTTGCGCAGGCGCGGGGTGTAGTTCTCAGCCATCAATCGTCTCCCCGGACTTGACGGCAACGCGGACCTTCTTCCCGTCGCGCTCTTCGAAGCGGACGCGGGTCGGCTTGCCATCCTTGGGATCGGCAACGGCAACCTTGGAGATCGCCATGGGTGCCGGCGAGCGGTCGATGCCGCCCTGCGGGTTGGTCTGGGTGGGCTTGCGGTGGCGGGCGGCGACATTCACGCCGTCAACCACGACCTTGCCTTCCTTCGGCAGGACCTTGGCCACCGTGCCGGTGCGCCCCTTGTCCTTACCCGAAAGAACGACAACCTGATCGCCCTTCTTGATCTTCGCGGCAGCCATTACAGCACCTCCGGCGCAAGCGAGATGATCTTCATGAAGCCCTTGCCGCGCAGTTCGCGCACGACCGGGCCGAAGATACGGGTGCCGATCGGCTCCTCGCTCTTGTTCACGAGCACCGCGGCGTTGCTGTCGAAGCGGATCACGCTGCCATCGGCGCGGCGCACATCCTTCTTGGTGCGCACGATCACCGCGCGGTGAACGTCACCCTTCTTCACGCGAGCGCGCGGCTGCGCCTCCTTCACGGAGACGACGATGACATCGCCCACGCCCGCGGTGCGGCGCTTCGATCCGCCCAGCACCTTGATGCACTGGACGCGCTTGGCGCCGCTGTTGTCCGCGACGTCGAGCGTTGACTGCATCTGGATCATCGATCCGGTTCCTTCTCACTCGGCTTGCCGGAACCAGTCCGGCAGTTCCTAAAAACTTGCCTGCGCCCTCAGCGGGCGAGGCGCCTCAGTTGCTCGCGCCTTCGACCTCGAGGTTCGCCTCGACGGCGATGCCCTTGCCGGCCTGAACGCGATCCAGCACCTTCCACGTCTTCGTCTTGGAGATCGGACGCGTCTCCTCGATACGGACGGTGTCGCCGGCCTTGAACTCGTTCGCCTCGTCATGGGCGTGATACTTCTTCGAGCGGCGGATGATCTTCCCGTAGAGGGGGTGCTTCACCTTGCGCTCGACCTTCACGGTCACGGTCTTGTCGGTCTTGTCGGAAACGACGGTCCCGATCAGAATACGCTTCGGCATCGTTTCGCTCCTTAAGCCTGCGCCGCTGCGCCGGCCGCCTGGTGGCGCTCCGTCTGCAGGGTCTTGATGCGGGCGATCTCGCGGCGGATCTCCTTGATCCGGGCGGGACGCTCCAGCTGGTTGGTCGCAGCCTGGAAGCGGAGGTTGAACTGCTCGCGCTTCAGATCGACGAGCGCTTCGGAAAGCTGATCGTCGGTCTTCTGGCGGAGGTCTTCAGCCGTGTTACGGTTCTGGGCCATCATTCGCCTCCCAGGTGCGAGGTGTCGCCGAGACGGGCAACGACCTTGGTCTTGATCGGCAGCTTCATCGCGGCGCGCTCGAACGCCTCGGCCGCCAGCGGACCGGGAACGCCGTCGAGCTCGAACAGGATGCGGCCCGGCTTCACGCGGGCAGCCCAGTATTCGACCGAACCCTTGCCCTTGCCCTGGCGGACTTCGGCAGGCTTCTTCGACACCGGCACATCGGGGAACACGCGGATCCACAGGCGCCCCTGGCGCTTGATGTGGCGCGTGATCGCACGGCGAGCCGCTTCGATCTGGCGCGCGGTGATCCGCTCCGGTTCCATCGCCTTGAGGCCATAGGAGCCGAAGTTCAGCGCGGTGCCGCCCTTGGCGTCGCCCTTGATGCGGCCCTTGAAGGCCTTGCGAAACTTGGTTTTCTTCGGTTGCAGCATTGCCTTACCCTACCCTCAACGCGCCGGACGGACGCCGGAGGTCTGTGCCTCCATCATCAGCCGGTCCTGCGCCATCGGATCGTGGCCCAGGATCTCACCCTTGAAGACCCAGACCTTGATGCCGATGATGCCATAGGCGGTCAGCGCCTCGGCTTCGGCATAATCGACGTTGGCGCGCAGCGTGTGCAGCGGCACGCGGCCTTCACGATACTGCTCGACCCGCGCGATTTCCGCGCCGCCGAGACGGCCGCCGCACATGATCTTGATGCCTTCGGCACCCAGACGCATGGCAGACTGCATCGCGCGCTTCATCGCCCGGCGGAACGCCACGCGGCGGACCAGCTGGTCGGCAATGCCCTGGGCGACGAGCTTGGCGTCGATTTCCGGCTTGCGGATCTCGACGATGTTCAGCTTCACTTCGCTCTCGGTCATGGTCGACAGCTTGCTGCGCAGTTTCTCGATGTCCGCGCCCTTCTTGCCGATGATCACACCGGGACGGGCAGCATAGATCGAAATGCGGCACAGCTTGGCCGGACGCTCGATCACCACCTTCGAGATCGCTGCCTGCGGCAGGCTCTCGACGATGAACTTGCGGATCCGGATGTCTTCCTTGAGCAGCTGCGCGTAATTGCCGCCTTCGGCATACCAGCGGCTGTCCCAGGTACGGTTGATCTGCAGGCGCAGGCCAATGGGATTGCTTTTATGACCCATGGATCAGGCCTCCTCGACTTCGCGGACCACGATGCGCAGCCGGCTGAACGGCTTGAGGATGCGCGTGGACTTGCCACGGCCGCGCGTGTGGAAACGCTTCATGGTGATCGACCTGCCGACGCTGGCCTCGGCAACGACGAGCGCGTCGACGTCGAGGTCGTGGTTGTTCTCGGCATTGGCGATCGCGCTGGCCAGAACCTTCTTCGCCTCAACAGCCATCGCCTTCTTGGAGAAGGTGAGGATGTTCAGCGCCTCTTCGGCCTTCTTGCCGCGGATCAGACCGGCAACGAGGTTCAGCTTCTGCGCCGAACCACGGATGGTCGTGCCGACAGCCAGCGCCTCGTTATCCGCGACGCGGCGGGGAGCCTTCTGCTTGCCCATTATCGCTTGCCCTTCTTGTCGGCGGCGTGGCCCGGGAAGCTGCGCGTGGGCGCGAACTCGCCGAGCTTGTGGCCGACCATGTCCTCACTCACGGACACCGGAACGAACTTCTGGCCGTTGTAGACGTTGAACGTCAGGCCGACGAATTGCGGCAGCACGGTGCTGCGGCGCGACCAGGTCTTGATCGGGGCGCGGCCACCGCTTTCCTGCGCGTCTTCTGCCTTCTTCAGCAGGTGCAGGTCGACGAAGGGACCTTTCCAGACGGAACGAGCCATTGCGCTTACCTCTTCTTCTTCGCGTGACGCGAACGGATAATCATCTTGTCCGTCTGCTTGTTGTGGCGGGTGCGGGCGCCCTTGGTCGGCTTGCCCCACGGCGTGACCGGATGACGGCCACCCGAGGTGCGGCCTTCACCACCACCATGCGGGTGGTCGACCGGGTTCTTGGCGACACCGCGGGTCAGCGGACGCTTGCCCATCCAGCGGTTGCGGCCGGCCTTGGCGAGGTTCTGGTTCGAGTTGTCGGGGTTCGACACCGAACCGACCGTGCCCATGCAATCGGCCCGCAGGTAACGCTGCTCGCCCGAGTTCAGGCGAACGATCACCATGCCGCGGTCACGACCGACGAGCTGCACATAGGTGCCGGCCGAGCGGGCGATCTGGCCGCCCTTGCCCGGCTTCATCTCCACATTGTGGCAGATGGTGCCGACCGGCATCTGGCCCAGCAGCATGGCGTTGCCCGGCTTCGTGTCGGTGCGCTCACCGGCGATCACCTGGTCGCCCGGCGCGAGCCGGTTCGGAGCCAGGATATAGGCCAGCTCGCCGTCCTCATACTTGAGGAGCGCGATGAACGCCGTGCGGTTGGGATCGTATTCGATCCGCTCCACGGTGGCAGCCACGTCCCACTTGCGACGCTTGAAGTCGATGAAGCGATACTTCTGCTTGTGACCGCCGCCCTTGCCGCGCGAGGTCACATGGCCCTTGTTGTTGCGGCCGCCGGTCTTGTGCTTGCCTTCGGTCAGCGCCTTGACGGGCTTGCCCTTGTAGAGCGCCGACTTGTCGACGAGGATCAGGCCGCGGCGGGCGGGACTGGTCGGTTTGTAGTTCTTCAGTGCCATGGGATCAGCTCACGCCTTCGGTGATGTCGATCATCTCGCCTTCGGCCAGCGTGACAACCGCCTTCTTCACATCGGAGCGCTTGTAGGGCCTGCCCTTCCAGCGCTTCACCTTGCCCTTCTGGACGATGACGTTCACGCCCACGACCTTCTTGTCGTAGATCGCCTCAACCGCTTCCTTGATCTGCGGCTTCGTCGCGTCATTCGCCACCTTGAACACGATCGCATTGTGCTCGGAGAGCAGCGTCGCCTTCTCGGTGATGTGCGGGGCAAGGATCACGTCGTAATGACGCGCATCGATTTGCTGCTTCTTAGCCATTGAAGCGCGCCTCCAGCTTTTCGACAGCGGCCTTGGTCAGCACCAGCGTGTCATGCTTCAGGATGTCGTAAACATTGGCGCCCACGGCGGGCATCACGTTCACGCCCGGCAGATTGCCGGCCGCACGCTTGAAGCCGCCATCCACGCTGTCGCCGTCGATCACCAGCACCTTGCCGCTCCAGCCGTTCTTGCCGAAGGTCGCCGCAAGTGCCTTGGTCTTGGCATCCGTCAGCTCGAGGCTGTCGACGACCACCAGGCCGTCCTTCGCCTTGGCGGAGAGCGCCATGCGCAGGCCGAGAGCGCGGATCTTCTTGTTCAGCGACTGCTCGAAATCGCGCTTGCGCGCACCATGGGCCTTGCCGCCGCCGATGAAGATCGGCGCAGCACGATCGCCGTGGCGAGCCGTGCCGCCACCCTTCTGGCGGCCCCACTTCTTGCCGGTGCGGGCAACCTCGGAACGCTCGCGCGTCGGACGGGCCGTACCGCGACGGTTCTCGAGCTGCCAGGTGACGACGCGATGCAGGATGTCCGCGCGCGGCTCGACGCCGAACACGGCATCATTGAGCTCGATATCGCCCGACGCCTTGCCGTCGATATTCTGGACCTTCACCTTCACGGATCAGCCCTCCTTGCCTTCGTCGGAGGTCGCTTCGGCCTCGACGGTGTTGGTTTCCTCGGCAGCGGTGTCGGCAGCCGCGGCCTGATCGGCCAGCTTCGGCTCATCCTGCTCCGGCTGCGGCGCATTCTTCTGAAGCACGGCACCCGGGAACGGCGCTTCCGCCGGCATCGGCAGCTTCACCGCGTCGCGAACGAGCAGCCAGGAGTTGTTCGCGCCAGGCACGGAGCCCTTCACGAACAGCAGGCCGCGATCGGCGTCGGTGCGCACGATTTCCAGGTTCTGCTGGGTGCGCTGGCGGTCGCCCATGTGGCCGGCCATCTTCTTGTTCTTGAAGACCTTGCCCGGATCCTGGCGGTTGCCGGTGGAACCATGCGAACGGTGGCTGAGCGAAACGCCGTGGGTGGCGCGCAGGCCTCCGAAGCCCCAGCGCTTCATCGCGCCGGCAAAGCCCTTGCCCTGCGTGTGGCCGGTGATGTCCACCTTCTGGCCGGCAATGAAATGCTCGGCACTGATCGTGGCGCCGACCGGAAGCAGGCCATCCTCGGTTTCGAGGCGGAATTCCGCGACCTTCTTCTTCAGCGGCACTTCAGCCTTCGCGAAATGCTCGCGCTGCGGCTTGGCCACGTTCTTCTGCTTCGCCTCACCCGCACCGAGCTGCAGCGCGACATAGCCGTCGCGGTCCAGAGTGCGGTGGGAAACGACCTGACAATCCTCAAGCGCCAGAACGGTGACCGGCACGTGGCGGCCATCCTCCTGGAAGAGGCGGGTCATCCCGACTTTCTTGGCGATCACGCCTGTGCGCATGATCCATTCTCCTCACAGAGGCACCCGGACCCATTCCAGGTGCTTGTCAGCCCAATGATTCATGCGTCGCCCCGTCCGGGCTGAGTGCCTTCCCCGAAAGGAAGACGAGACGGGGGACGCAGCCCGGGCCGTTGCCCGGCGGTATCCCTATGTCTTGCCGCTCTTGCGAGACGGCGGGGCCATATGGAGCCCAATCACGTCCGGTCGTTTAAGGTCCGACCGGGAGGACCAGCCCCCGCTTGCGGGAGCCTGCGAGAACCAGCTCAGGCCAGCTTGATCTCGACATTCACGCCGGCAGCGAGGTCGAGCTTCATCAGCGCGTCGACCGTCTGGGCGTTGGGCTGCACGATGTCGAGCAGCCGCTTGTAGGTGCGCACCTCGAACTGCTCGCGCGACTTCTTGTCGATGTGCGGGCCGCGGTTCACGGTGAACTTCTCAATGCGCGTCGGAAGAGGAATGGGACCCCGGATAAGCGCGCCCGTGCGGCGGGCGGTGTCCGCGATCTCGCCAGTTGCCTGGTCGAGCACGCGGTGATCGAAGGCCTTGAGGCGAATACGGATATTCTGAGCGTCCATGTCCTACTACCGATGCGAAAGAGCCAAGAAAGCCCCACTGGGAGCCTTCCAAAAAACAAGAGACCGCCCCGCCTCACCGCGCTTCATCCGAAGCTCCGGGAAGGGGCGGCCCCCTTGAAACTGCAACCGGCCGAATCTCGCGACCCGGCCGGTGGCGCGTCTATATTACTTCGAGATCGAGCTGACAACCCCCGAACCGACGGTGCGGCCGCCTTCGCGAATAGCGAAACGGAGACCCTCATCCATCGCGATCGGAGCGATCAGCTTCACGCCGATCGTCACATTGTCGCCCGGCATCACCATCTCGGTGCCCTCGGGGAGGATGACCTCGCCGGTGACGTCCGTGGTGCGGAAGTAGAACTGCGGACGATAGTTGGCGAAGAACGGCGTGTGACGGCCACCTTCATCCTTCGACAGCACGTACACTTCGGCGCTGAACTCGGTGTGCGGGGTCACGGAACCCGGCTTGGCGAGAACCTGGCCACGCTCCACGTCGTCACGGCCGGTGCCACGCAGCAGGGCGCCGATGTTGTCGCCGGCTTCACCGCTGTCGAGCAGCTTGCGGAACATTTCCACGCCCGTCACGGTGGTCTTCTGCGTGTCGCGGATGCCGATGATTTCGACTTCGTCGCCAACCTTCACGATGCCGGTCTCGACACGGCCGGTCACCACGGTGCCGCGGCCGGAGATCGAGAACACGTCTTCGATCGGCATGAGGAACGGACGGTCAACCGGACGTTCCGGCTGCGGGATGAACTCGTCGACGGCCTTCATCAGTTCCTTGATGGAGTTCTCGCCGATTTCCGGATCGCGGCCTTCGAGCGCGGCCAGAGCCGAACCCTTGACAATCGGAATGTTGTCGCCGTCGAAATCGTACGAGCTCAGCAGCTCGCGCACTTCCAGTTCGACGAGCTCGAGGATTTCCTCGTCGTCAACCTGGTCGACCTTGTTCAGATACACGACGAGCGCCGGCACGCCGACCTGACGGGCGAGCAGGATGTGCTCGCGGGTCTGCGGCATGGGGCCGTCGGCAGCGTTCACCACCAGGATGGCGCCGTCCATCTGCGCCGCACCGGTGATCATGTTCTTCACATAGTCGGCGTGGCCGGGGCAATCGACGTGCGCATAGTGGCGCGCATCGGTTTCATACTCGACGTGGGCGGTCGAGATGGTGATGCCGCGCTCGCGCTCTTCGGGAGCCTTGTCGATGTTCGCGAAATCGATCGGTGCGCCCTGCACCTTGGTGATGGCCGCGGTCAGCGTCGTCTTGCCATGGTCAACGTGACCAATGGTGCCGATGTTGCAGTGCGGCTTGTTCCGCTGGAATTTTTCCTTAGCCATTGTTCCTATAACCTCTGTTCTTCAGAATGCGTTTCACGGGGATAAGGCAGGGCACCCGGTGAATCAGGCGCCCGCCCCTAGACGGTCGGCCTGCCTTAGGCAAGCTTCTCCTTGACCTCCTGTGCGACGTTCGCCGGCACTTCGTCGTAATGCGAGAACTGCATGGTGTACTGCGCGCGCCCCTGGGTGAAGGAACGCAGTTCGTTCACATAGCCGAACATGTTGGCGAGCGGCACGTTCGCTTCCACGACCTGGGCGTTGCCACGGCTGTCGGTGCCCTGGATCTGCCCGCGGCGGGAGTTGAGGTCGCCGATCACGTCGCCCATGAACTCCTCGGGAGTCACAACTTCGACCTTCATGATCGGCTCAAGCAGCTTGATGCCGGCCTTTTCCGCCGCTTCGCGCATGGCGCCGCGGCCGGTGATCTCGAAGGCCACCGTGCTCGAGTCGACGTCGTGATAGGCGCCGTCCACCAGCTTGATGGTGAAGTCGATGATCGGGAAGCCGACCAGATAGCCGCTCTCCGCCTGCTCGCGCATGCCCTTCTCGACCGAAGGGATGTACTCGCGGGGGATGTTTCCGCCCTTCACCTGGTCTTCGAAGATGATGCCCTGGCCGCGTTCGCCCGGGCTCACCACCACCTTCGCGCGGCCGAACTGGCCGGAGCCGCCCGACTGCTTCTTGTGGGTGTAATCGACCTCGACCTCGCGGGCGAGCGATTCACGATAGGCCACCTGCGGCGCACCGACATTGGCCTCCACCTTGAATTCGCGACGCATGCGATCGACGAGGATGTCGAGGTGAAGCTCGCCCATGCCCTTGATGATCGTCTGGCCCGATTCGTGGTCGGTGGACACCCGGAAGGACGGATCCTCGGCAGCCAGGCGGTTGAGGGCGACGCCCATCTTCTCCTGGTCGGCCTTGGTCTTCGGCTCCACCGACAGCTCGATCACCGGCTCGGGGAATTCCATGCGCTCGAGGATGATCGGCGCATTGGACGCGCACAGCGTGTCACCCGTGGTGGTTTCCTTGAGGCCGGCGATGGCGACGATGTCGCCCGCGAATGCTTCCTCGATGTCCTCGCGGTTGTTGGAATGCATCAGCAGCATGCGGCCGATCTTTTCCTTCTTGTCCTTCACCGAGTTCAGCACCTGGCCCTTGGCCAGCTTGCCCGAATAGATGCGGGTGAAGGTGAGCGTGCCCACGAAGGGGTCGTTCATGATCTTGAACGCCAGGCCGGAGAACGGCGCCTCGTCGGACGACGGACGGCTGTCCTCTTCCTCGCTGTCGGGCTTCACGCCGCGGATGGCGGGAACGTCGATCGGGCTCGGCATGTAGTCCACCACCGCGTCGAGCAGCGGCTGCACGCCCTTGTTCTTGAACGCGGAGCCGCACAGCACCGGCACGAAGGCCTGGTTCAGCGTGCCCTTGCGCACGAGGCGCTTGAGCGTCTCGGCGTCGGGCTCCTCGCCTTCGAGATAGGCTTCCATCACCGCATCGTCCTGTTCGACGGCGGTTTCGATCAGCTTCTCGCGATATTCGGCGGCCTTGTCGGCCAGCTCGGCGGGGATATCGACATAGTCGAACTTCGCACCCAGCGATTCATCCTGCCACACGACGCCCCGGTTGTTCACCAGGTCGACGACGCCCTTGAGGTCGCTCTCCGCACCGATCGGGAGATAGAGCACCAGCGGGGTCGCGCCGAGACGATCGATGATCGACTGCACGCAATAATAGAAATCCGCGCCCGTGCGATCGAGCTTGTTGATGAAGCACATCCGCGGAACCTTGTACTTGTCCGCCTGGCGCCACACGGTCTCGGACTGCGGCTCCACGCCGGCCACGCCGTCGAACACCGCCACCGCGCCGTCGAGCACACGCAGCGAACGTTCCACCTCGATGGTGAAGTCCACGTGGCCGGGGGTGTCGATGATGTTGATGCGGTGCTCTTCGCCCTGCCCGTCCTCGGCCTTCCAGAAGGTCGTGGTCGCAGCCGAAGTGATGGTGATGCCGCGTTCCTGCTCCTGCTCCATCCAGTCCATCGTCGCGGCGCCATCATGCACCTCGCCGATCTTGTAGGACTTGCCGGTGTAGTAGAGGATCCGCTCGGTCGTGGTGGTCTTGCCGGCGTCGATATGCGCCATGATGCCGATATTGCGGTAGCGTTCGATCGGATGGCTGCGGGCCATGGGAAATTCCTCGAAAGTGTGGGAGCCGCGTGAAAGTGGCCCCCATATAATATGAAGTATGACCGCTTGAAGACCCCGGCCGGAGGAGAACCCCCTCCAGCCGGATCTCAGCGCCGCACCTTACCAGCGATAGTGGCTGAAGGCGCGGTTGGCATCGGCCATGCGGTGCGTGTCCTCACGCTTCTTCACCGCGTTGCCGCGGTTGTTGGCCGCATCCATGAGCTCGCCCGAAAGGCGTGCCGCCATGGTGGTCTCGGCGCGACCGCGCGCGGCGGAGATCAGCCAGCGGATGGCCAGCGCCTGCGCACGCTCGGGACGGACTTCGACCGGGACCTGATAGGTCGCACCGCCGACGCGGCGGCTGCGCACTTCCACGGCCGGCTTCACATTGTTCAGCGCGTCATGGAACATGGCGATCGGATCGGCCTTGGCGCGGGTTTCCATCGTGTCGAGCGCGCCATAGACGATACGCTCGGCCGTGGACTTCTTCCCGTCCAGCATCAAATTGTTCATGAACTTGGACAGCACCACATCCCCGAACTTGGGATCGGGCAGGATTTCCCGCTTCTCGGGACGACGACGACGACTCATGTCGCTAATTCCTTCTTCTGGCCCGCCGCCAGCCTGGCAAAAGCCGGCTTCGTTGCGCGGTCGGGCTCCTAACCTCGGTTATTCGGCCAGGTGGACAGCGATCCCTATCGGACTGCCTGGGGCAGCCGGCACGGGATGACGTTCACCTCAGTGAACATCACTTGGGCCGCTTGGCACCGTACTTGGAACGGCTCTGCTTGCGGTCCTTCACGCCCTGCGTGTCGAGCACGCCGCGCAGCACGTGATAGCGCACGCCCGGAAGGTCGCGCACACGGCCGCCGCGGATCAGCACCACGGAGTGTTCCTGCAGGTTGTGGCCTTCGCCAGGGATGTAGGAGATGACTTCGCGGCCGTTGGTCAGGCGAACCTTGGCCACCTTGCGCAGCGCGGAGTTCGGCTTCTTCGGCGTCGTGGTGTAAACACGCGTGCAGACACCGCGCTTCTGCGGGTTCTGCTCCATCGCGGGCACCTTGCTCTTGGCCTTGACGGGCTCTCGGCCCTTGCGGACCAGCTGGTTGATCGTCGGCATACTTCTCTTCACCGGTTGGTGGTGCCATCGGGATCGGGGGATTGGTTCAGGCCTTGCGCCGGCCGCCTGCCGCAAGCGTGGCTTGCCGCGGAAACCCGGACCCGTCCGCCAAAGCGAAAGATGGCCCGATCGGCGCGAGGCTGAGACACTCCACCCGCGCCCACCGGCACCGGGTTACTTTGACGGTTGCCCCGATCGGAAGCACCAGGGCTTCCGGTCCAATAGAAAAGGGCCGCGAAAGGCCCCGGGACATACCGGCAATGTTCAGCTCTATCTGCCCGAGGCGAGCCGGGATTGCACCTGCCCTGCCTGCGGATCGGGCGCCACTAGTCGGATTCCGCCCGCCGGTCAAGCCGCCAGCCGGCTGCACCGCGGCAGGGGCACGACGGGTCGCATAACCGGCCGGAACGCACAACGCTTGCAATTTCCAGCAGAAGGCCCATCTAGCGGCTGCGTCACGTCGCCTGCGACGGAACTGACTGCCGTTTTCCGGCTTCTCCTTTCCCTCGATGCTGCAGGCCATATCACGCGGCCAGTCCGCGACGCATCAGTTTTAACAGCACGGAAGATATTGCCCTTGGCAAAGGAAGAACTGCTCACACTGGAAGGCTTCATCGACGAAGTCCTCCCCGATGGTCGCTTCGGCGTTACGCTGGACAACGGCCACAGGATCATCGCCTATACCGCCGGCAAGATGCGCAAGTTTCGCATCCGCTCGGTCGCGGGCGACAGGGTGCATGTCGAAATGACGCCCTATGACCTGACCAAGGGGCGGATCACCTTCCGTGAGCGGACTCCCGGCGCAGGCCCTGGCCCGGCCAGGCGCGCCGGCATAAGGCGCTGATATCTCCATCATGGCGCGTGGAATTTGCGCGCCGAACAAGGACCAGAATGAATCTTGAAAATACCGGCGCCGCGCGGCGCCACACGCTGTCCCTTCGCTTCAGCGGCGGGCCGCAGCAATCCGCGCGCGATGGCGGCCATGTGCCCGCCATCCTGTCTTCCACTCTTTCCCAGTTCGAACTGCGGCGCATCGTCGCCGCCATGGTCGACTAAGCATTTGCCCGGCTGCCGCAAGGCGCCGGGACGCTGTTCTGCCGGCCAGCCCAACCGGGCGCGGCCGGCCGGGCGGCAGTTGCCTTTTGCAGGCAAACATCGTATCTGTTCGCCATCGCGAGCAACCTTCCAGTGAGCGCTCGTGACTGAGAGACCGGAGTGCTCCCGCTTACGCCAGGAGCCATGACATGGATCTCAACCGCAAATACGCCGACCACCAGAAAGCCCTGATCCGCGCCTCGGCCGCATCGCTGAGCAGCGAGCGCGAGCGGCACATCGATTGTGCCGTCAGCATCGCCGGGCAGATCGAACGCTATCAGCTTGCGCTGGGTGCTGCCGCATCCTGCGCCTGGAGTGCTTCGCAGCTCGGCACCCGTACGCAGCTCGCCGCCGCGGCAAGCCCCGCGTAAGCGGCGCCTGCCCACACGCCTTTCCGCCGGACCTATCCGGCGGTGAGGTGATCCACCAGCGCCTTCACCTTCTTCTGCCGCCATTGCGGGCGCGGGGCCACCAGCCAGTATGACCGGCGGCATTCCTCCACTTCGCCCAGCGCGACCAGCGATCCATCGGCCAGCGCGCCTTCCACCAGCGGCAGCGGCATCAGCGCCTTGCCCAGCCCGGCGATCGCGGAACTGAGCGCCTGCCCGGCATTGCCGACCTGCAGCAGCGCCTTCTCCTCCTCCCCATCCGGCAGGGCAAAGCCCGGCCAGGCGATCCATCCGTCGCTGCCGCCCTCGCTCGCGGCGACGGCCACCTTGTGCCCCGGCGCCAGCTGCGCGCCTTCCAGCTCCCCCGGCCCTTCCACCAGCCTGATGGCGACATCCAGATTGGCTTCGGTGAAGTCCGCCTCCTCGTCGGCGATCAGCTGGAAGCGTACATCGGGATGGAGCGCGCGGAAGCTGGCGAGCCGCGGGGCAAGCCATTGCGCATAGAATTCGCGCGGCACAGCGATGGTATAGCTGGAACTGGCCTGCCCCGCCTGCATCGCCTGCACGCTTTCCTCGAACCGCAGGAAGCCTTCGCGCAGGGGATCGAGCCCCGCCACCGCTTCATCGGTCAACTCCAGCCCCTTAGAGGTGCGGCGGAACAGCACCACGCCCAGCACATCTTCCAGCGCGCGGATCTGCTGGCCCACGGCGGCCGGGGTCACGGCCAGCTCGTCCGCCGCGCGGGTGAAGCTGAGATGGCGGGCCGCGGCGTCGAACACGCGCAGGGCGTTGAGCGGGAGATGGGTGCGTTTCATGGCCCCTGCGCTCTATTGCGCCCGCGCCCGCCGGGCAAGCGCAAGGCGGATGCAGAGGGAATGCATGCGCGCGCCACGCGAATGACGTCGGACGGCCGGATTCCCCGCAAACGGAAGGGCGGCAGGCCCACGCACGCCCCCCTTGTGTCCCGCCAGCTACGCCTCAGATGAAGAAGGTCTGCGCCTTGCGGCGCCTTTCCCCTTCCCCGCGAAGGGCCGGACAGAATTGTTCAGAAATAGCGTCAGCCGCTCAGACAGGGTCGGCGGCGGTGCCTCCCACGGTCCAGGTCTGGCCCTTGGCCAGCAGCTTGGCGATGCTGGTGTCCTTGCCTTCGCTGGCGACGCGGTTCTGCGCGATCACGGCGCTTTCGAAGGTCGGCGCCGGATCGTCGTAGATCACGCCCAGCGGCATGGGGAACGGGCCGAAGGGCAGTTCCACCAGCATATGCGCCAGCGTGCGGTTGCGCACATTGTGCACCATCACGCCCGCGGACTGCCAGTCCCCGTCCACCACATCGACCACCTTGAGCGAGAAGCTCGCCTGATCGAGGGCGAGGCCCTTCACGCCGCCGCTCTTCTCGCTGCCGAACAGCATCGGCTCGCCATCGGCCAGCCACAGCTGGCGATCTTCCGCCCCCTTGGGCGCGGCGAAATCGTTGAAGACGTCCTTGTTGTAGACGATGCAGTTCTGGAAGATCTCCACGAAGGCAGCGCCCTTGTGGGCATGCGCGGCCTTCAGCACATCGGGCAGGTTCTTGCTGACGTCGAAGCCGCGCGCCACGAAGCGCGCACCCGCGCCCAACGCGAAGGCGCAGGGGTTGGCCGGGTGATCGACCGAGCCGAGCGGCGTCGACGGGCTGCGCGTGTTCTCGCGACTGGTGGGGGAATACTGCCCCTTGGTGAGGCCGTAGATCTCGTTGTTGAACAGCATGATCTGCATGTTCACGTTCCGCCGCAGCACATGCATCAGATGGTTGCCGCCGATCGACAGGCCATCACCGTCGCCCGTCACCAGCCAGACGCCGAGGTCCGGATTGGCGAGCTTGATGCCCGTGGCGAAGGCCGGCGCGCGGCCGTGGATCGTGTGGAAGCCGTAGCTTTCCATGTAATAGGGAAAGCGGCTGGAGCAGCCGATGCCTGAAACGAACACCGTGTTCGCCGGATCGCTGCCCAGCTGCGGCAGCGTGCGCTGCACCGCCTTCAGGATCGCATAGTCGCCGCAACCGGGGCACCAGCGGACCTCCTGGTCGGTTTCCCAGTCCTTCAGCGTGGTGGTGATGGGGGTCATGTCGTTCATTGGTTCACCGCCTTGGTGTCCGATCCTTCGCCGGGTTCTGCGGCGCCGTCGCCATGGAACGGCGCATCGGGATAGGTGCCATCGTCATGGCCGGATTCCGAAGTGGGCAGCTGCTGGCGATTGGGCGCCACCTCGCCGCCTTCATTGCCTTCCACGCCATCGAAGAACTTGCCGATCGCCGCTTCCAGCTCGGCGATCTGGAACGGCTGGCCGCTCGTCTTGGTGAGGCTTTCCGCGTCGATCAGCAGCTGGTCGCGCAGCACCGTCTTGAACTGGCCGGTGTTCATTTCGGGCACCAGCACGCGGTCGAAGCCGCGCAGCAGATCGCCGAGATTGGCGGGCAGCGGCCAGATGTGGCGCACATGGATGTGGCTGACCTTCTTGCCCTTCTCGCGCCAGCGGCGCACCGCCTGGCGGATCGGTCCGTAAGTGCTGCCCCAGCCGACCACCGCCAGTTCGCCCGTCTCCTCGCCCACGGCGACATCCTGATCGGGCACCGCGATGCCGTCGATCTTCGCCTTGCGGGCGTCGGTCATCTTCTGGTGGTTCTCGGGCGAATAGTCGATATTGCCCGTCAGCGCGTGCTTCTCGATGCCGCCCACGCGGTGCATCAGGCCGGGCGTGCCAGGCTTGATCCACGGCCGCGCGCCCTTGCCGTCGCGCTTGTAGGGGAGCAGCGTCTCACCGTCGTTCTTCTCTTCGAGGAAGGTCACGGGGAACGGTTCGTAGACCGCCGGGTCCGGCACCTTCCACGGCTCGGCCGCATTGGCGATATAGCCGTCGGTCAGCAGCATCACCGGGGTCATATATTGCGTGGCGAGGCGGCAGGCCTCGATCGCGACCTCGAAGGCATCGGCCGGGCTGCGCGCGGCGATCACCGGCATGGGTGCATCGCCATTGCGGCCATAGACCGCCTGATAGAGATCGCTCTGCTCGGTCTTGGTGGGCAGGCCGGTGGAGGGGCCGCCGCGCTGGCTGTTCACGATCACCAGCGGCAGTTCCACCATGATCGCCAGGCCCATCGCCTCGCCCTTCAGCGCAATGCCGGGGCCGGAGGAGGAGGTGATGCCCAGCTGCCCGGCATAGGATGCGCCGATCGCCGCACAGATGGCCGCGATCTCGTCCTCCGCCTGGAAGGTGGTGACGCCGAATTCCTTGAGCCGCGCCAGATGGTGCAGGATGGCCGAAGCCGGCGTGATCGGATAGCCGCCGAAGAACAGCGGCAGCTCCGCTAGCTGCGCACCTGCGACGAGGCCGAGCGAAACGCTCTCCGCCCCGGTGATGGTGCGATAGAGGCCGGGTTCGCTTTCCACCGGCGGCATGTTGACCTGCTTGAGCGGGCCGGACAGTTCCGCCGTTTCGCCATAGGCGTGGCCGGCATTGAGCGCGGCCACATTGGCGGCGGCAATGTCGGGCTTGTTCCTGAACTTGGCGTTCAGCCAGTCGATCAGCGGTTGCCGGTCACGGTCGAACATCCACAGGGCCAGGCCCAGCGTCCACATGTTCTTGCACCGCAGCGCGTCCTTGTTGCCAAGGCCGTAATCCTTCACCGCCTCGATCGTCAGCGCGGAAATGTCGAAGGCCAGCACATCCCATTTGGCGAGACTGCCATCCTCTATCGGATTGCTGTCATACTTCGCCTTCTCGAGGTTGCGCTTGGTGAACTCCCCCGTATCGGCGATGATCAGGCCGCCCGGCTTCAACGCCGCCAGATTCACCTTCAGCGCCGCCGGGTTCATCGCCACCAGCACATCGGGCGCGTCGCCGGCAGTGTTGATCTGGCGGCTGCCGAAGTTGATCTGGAAGGCGGAAACGCCGAACAGCGTGCCCTGCGGCGCGCGGATTTCCGCCGGAAAATCCGGGAAGGTGGCAAGATCATTGCCCGCCAGCGCGGTGGACAGGGTGAACTGCCCCCCCGTCAGCTGCATGCCGTCGCCGCTGTCTCCGGCGAAACGGACCACCATTGAATCCGGTGTCTGGGTGTGGGCCGGAAGTTCGGCCGCCTGGCTAGCCATGGTCAAATCCTGGAATCAAAATCCTGGCACGTCCCGAAGGACGGCTGTCACACTGCTTATCGCGGTGCGACCTAGGTTTCCCCTGCCCGCGCCGCAATCAAGTTTTTCTGTGCCGGCACGAATGAGCGTGGAAAAGCAGCATTCCTGCGCCTAGCTGTGCCGCATGACCGACCGCAAACCCAGTGAATATCGCCCCTGCGTGGGCGTCATGCTCGTCAACGGCGAAGGCCAGGCCTTCGTGGGCAAGCGTATCGACAACAAGGAAGGCGACCGCTGGCAGATGCCGCAGGGCGGAGTCGATCCGGGCGAGGATCTGGACATCGCCATGCTGCGCGAGCTGAACGAGGAAACCGGCATCACCCCGCGCCATTTGGAGATCGTGGATCGGATGGGGCAGGAACTGTACTACGACTTGCCTGAAGAGCTGATGGGCAAGCTGTGGGGCGGCAAATATCGCGGCCAGCGGCAGTTCTGGTATCTCGTGCGCTTCACCGGAACCGAAGCCGATGTGAATCTGGAGGCGCACAAGCACCCCGAATTCTGCGAATGGAAGTGGGTCGATCCGGAATTGCTGCCGGAGATCATCGTACCCTTCAAGCGTGAGATCTATGCCGCCGTGGTGGAGGCGTTCCGCGGCAAGGCCTGAAGGCTGAAGCCCGAAACCTGAAATCCGGGCCGCTCAGTTCTGGGTGACGAGCGGATCGGCCTTGGCCGCCTCCGCCGTCATCACCGCGTTGGCCGGGGGGCCGTTCTCGATCGCGGCGGCCAGCTGGCGGGTTTCGCTGCAGCCGTTGCCGCACAGCGATTCCAGCTGGGCGAGATTGCGGCGCGCCTTTTCCACGGCGCCCTTTTCCAGCATGGCCTTCCCCTCGCCCGAAATCGCGGCGAAGTTCTTCGGATCGCGCTCCAGCACATCGCGGTAATAGCGGATCGCCTTGCCCTGCAGGCCCTGGGCGCGTGCGGCATCCGCCAGATCGATATAAAGGGGGATGTAACCGGGATCGATCGCCAGCGCGGCTTCGAAGCTGTCCACCGCCTGTTCCACCTGCCCCTGCGCCAGTTCGGAGCGCCCGGCTTCGATCAGCTGCGCGGCGCGGGGATCGGGCGCACGGTCCGCGCCATAGCCTGCGCTGGCCGTCATCGCCGCGAGAAGCGAAAGGGCGGCGGCGGCAGGCAGGAAGCGCATCAAGTACTCCTTCAACGGGTGGCGGGAGAGGGAGGCACGGTTGGCCATCAATCCCTTGGTTATCATGCCTTACGGGCCAGAGCGACGAAAAACCCGTCCATCCGATCATGCAGCGGCGTGAGCCGGCGGCCCGCGCCGCGCGGGCGGCCGGCGGCAATATCCACGGGCAGGGCCGCCCAGTCCGCGTGTTCCGCCAGAAAGGCATCGAACTGCCCCGCCCCTTCCTCGTCCAGCAGCGAGCAGGTGACATAGGCCAGCCTGCCGCCCGGGCGCACCAGCGCCGCGCCGATCCGCAGCAGCCGCGCCTGCAGCGCCACCAGCCGGGCCAGTTCCGCATCGCGCAGGCGCCAGCGCGCCTCCGGGTTGCGGCGCCAGGTGCCGGTGCCGGAACAGGGCGCGTCGATCAGCACGGCATCCGCCTTGCCCGCCAATTGCGCCAGCGCCGCTTCCTCCTTGCCGGGATCGAGCAGCACCACATCGCTGACCAGCGCGCCCGCACGGTCGGCGCGCGGGGCAAGGCGTGAAAGCCGCCCCCGGTCGGTGTCCGCAGCGATCAGCGTGCCACGATTGCCCATGGCCGCCGCCAGCGCCAGCGTCTTGCCTCCGGCCCCGGCGCAGAGATCGACCACCACCTCGCCGGCCCGGGCGGCCAGCGCTTCGCACACCAGCTGGCTGCCGGCGTCCTGGATCTCCACCAGGCCGTCGCGATACTCTGCCCATTGTTCCACCGCTGTGCCCGTGGGCAGCCGCAGCCCCTGCGCCGAAGGCAGCGGCTCGCCGGCTTCCGGCAGGATCAGCGTGGCACGATCGGCCTTCAGCGCGTTCACCCGTATATCCAGCGGGGCACGGCCCAGCAGCGCTTCGGCCTCCGCCTCCGCCATGTCGGACGCGGCCAGCCGCTCTTCCAGCCAGCCGGGCGCGACACCGCCCGCTGCCGGCCGCTCTCCCTCGGCGATCGGAGCGGGGCCATAGATGGAGCCATCGAACAGCGGCGCCAGCGCCAGCGCGGGCTCCGCCTCCGCCAGCCGCAGCATGGCCGCACGGCCGCTGGCGGGCACCGGCCCGCAGGCGCGGATGGCGCCGAACACCAGCTCGCGAATGGCCCGCCGGTCCTTCGACCCGGCAAAGCGATTGGCCTTGAACCAATCCGCCACGATCCGGTCGGCCGGCGCGCCGAGCCCCTCGGCCGAGCGGATGATGCCATCGAGCAGTTCGATCGCGGTCTGCACGCGTGCAGCGGGGGTCATCGGCGTGCCCTCACCGCCGGCCCCGCGCGGCGGGTGGCGACAGGCAAATCAGCGCGTGGGATAATTGGGCGCCTCGCGCGTGATCGTCACATCATGCACATGGCTTTCGGAAAGCCCGGCATTGGTGATGCGGATGAACTTGCCGCGCTGCTGCAGATCCTTGATCGTGGCGGAACCGGTGTAGCCCATCGCCGCCTTGACGCCCCCGACCAGCTGGTGAACCACTTCGCGCGCCGGCCCCTTGTAAGGCACCTGGCCTTCGATCCCTTCGGGGACCAGCTTCATCTGATCCTTGATATCCTGCTGGAAATAGCGATCGGCGGAACCGCGCGCCATCGCCCCCACCGAGCCCATGCCGCGATAGGATTTGTAGGCCCGGCCCTGGTAGAGGAAGGTTTCGCCCGGTGCCTCTTCCGTGCCCGCCAGCAGGCTGCCGACCATCACGGTGGAGGCACCGGCGGCCAGCGCCTTGGCCGCATCGCCCGATGTGCGCAGGCCGCCATCGGCGATCACCGGTACGCCGCCGGCCGCCGCGGCACTTTCCATCACCGCCGTCAGCTGCGGCACGCCCACGCCCGCGACCACGCGGGTGGTGCAGATGGAGCCGGGGCCGATGCCCACCTTCACCGCGTCGGCGCCGGCATCGACCAGCGCGCGAGTCGCTTCCGCCGTGGCGACATTGCCGGCCACGATCTGCACCGAATTGGACAGCAGCTTGGCGCGTTCCACCGCGCGGGCCACTTCCTTGTTGTGGCCATGGGCGGTGTCGATGATAATCACGTCGCAGCCCGCATCCACCAGCGCTTCCGTGCGGGCAAAGCCCTTGTCGCCCACCGTGGTGGCCGCCGCCACGCGCAGGCGGCCGCTGGCGTCCTTGGTGGCATCGGGATTGAGCACCGCCTTTTCGATGTCCTTCACCGTGATCAGGCCGATGCACTTATAGGCATCGTCCACCACCAGCAGCTTTTCGATCCGCCGCTGGTGCAGCAGGCGGCGCGCCTCTTCCTGGCTCACGCCTTCGCTCACCGTGGCGAGGTTGTCGCTCGTCATCAGCTCGCGCACCGGCTGTGCGGGATTGTCGGCGAAGCGCACGTCGCGGTTGGTCAGGATGCCCACCAGCTTGCCCGCCTCGGTCACCACCGGGATGCCGCTGATGTTGTGGCGCGTCATCAGCGCCTGCGCATCGCCCAGCGGGGCATCGGGGGTGATCGTGATCGGGTTCACCACCATGCCGCTTTCGAAGCGCTTCACGCGCCGCACGGCGTCGCATTGTTCCTCGACCGTCAGATTGCGGTGGAGCACGCCGATGCCGCCGAGCTGCGCCATCACGATCGCCATCTCGGCCTCGGTCACCGTATCCATGGCCGAAGAGATGATCGGGATGTTGAGCGCGATCTCGCGCGTCAGCATCGTGCGGGTGCTGGCCTGCGACGGCACGATGTCGCTTTCCGCCGGCCTCAGGAGGACGTCGTCAAAGGTGAGGCCGGTTTCGATTTCCATGGGTGCCACTTGTCTGCTGGGGGGAACGATTCGTGGCGGCCCATGTAAACGCGGTTTGCGCCATCCGCTAGGGGGGCATCCGATTGCCTGCACAGCAGCCGGAGCGTGCCCCCCTCAGCGGCGCATCATTCGGCCGTCCAGCCGCCGTCGATCGAGTAGTTCGCGCCGTTGATGTTCTCGGCTTCGTCGCGGCAGAGGAACAGCGCGATCGCGGCCACCTGTTCGGGCGTCACGAACTTCTTGGTCGGCTGCTGTTCCAGCAGCACCTCGTTGATCACCTGATCGCGCGTCATGCCGCGGCTCTTCATCGTGTCGGGGATCTGGTTTTCGACCAGCGGGGTCCAGACATAGCCGGGGCTGATGCAATTGGCGGTAATGCCATGCGTCGCCAGCTCCAGCGCGATCGTCTTGGTGAAGCCCGCCACGCCGTGCTTGGCGGAAACATAGGCGGTCTTGAACGGGCTCGCGACCAGCGAATGCGCGCTGGCGGTGGCGATGATGCGGCCCCAGCCCTTCTTCTTCATCGCCGGCACGGCCAGCCGCGTGGTGTGGAAATGCGCCGTGAGGTTGAGCGCGATAATCTTGTCCCACATCGCCGGCGGGAATTCCTCCACCGGGGCGACATGCTGCATGCCGGCATTGTTGACGAGGATGTCCACCTCGCCCGCGCCCTTCATCAGCGCTTCCACGCCTTCGGCGGTGGTCAGATCCTCGTTCACATAATCCGCGCCGCCCAGCTCCTCGCGAATCTTCGCGATTTCCTGCTCGTCGCCGAAACCGTTGAGGACGATCTGCGCGCCTTCCGCCGCGAAGGCCCGCGCCATGGCGAGGCCGATGCCCGAAGTCGAACCGGTGACGAGTGCACGCTTGCCGCTGAGGAACATAAGGAACTCCTGCAAATTGGGCTTTCATGCCCGTGGGACGCGGTTGAAGATGGTGCTCGCAACCCGCCGGCGCCAGCGATAATTGCGGGAAGTCATACTTAAGGAGGAGGCATGCGGCTCGATCGTTTCAATCCCGGGAATATCCGCGTGCGCAGCGGCGGCGGCGGCGGATTTCCCGGCGGCGGCGGCGGCAAGATCGGCTGCGGCGGGCTGGTGGTGGTGATCGTGGGCGCGCTGGTGTTCGGCGTGGACCCGGCACAGATGCTCGGCACCATGGACCAGTTGCAGCAGGCCGGCCCTTCCCGGCAGGAGGCCCCCTCCGGCAGCGGGGCGGAGGAGCTCTGCACCGCCAACGACTATGCGCTGGAAGCCTGCAACGCGCTCGATTCGCTCAACCGCACCTGGCAGCCGCTGTTCCAGCAGGCGGGCATCCCCTTCGAACAGCCCGAACTGGTGTTCTATCGCGGGGGCACGGCGTCCGGCTGCGGCGCCGCCTCCAGCGCGATGGGGCCGTTCTACTGCCCGGCGGACGAAGGTATCTATATCGACACCAGCTTCTACGACCAGATGGCGCAGGAGATGGGCGCGGGCGGCGATTTCGCGCGCTATTACGTGATCGCCCATGAATATGGCCACCACATCCAGCAGCTGACCGGGGTGGCCTCGCAAATCCGCTCCGCCCAGCAGAGCAATCCGCCGCAGGCCAACCAGCTGCAGGTGCGGATGGAGCTGCAGGCCGATTGCTATGCCGGCGTCTGGGCCGGCCGCAACCGCGACCTTATCGAGCCCGGCGACTTCGAAGAGGGAATGACCGCGGCCAACGCCATCGGCGACGACACGCTGATGCGCAGCGCGGGCCGTGCAGTGGTGCCGGAAAACTTCACCCATGGATCGAGCGAGCAGCGGATGCAGGCGCTGCGGCTGGGGATGCAGTCGGGCGACGACACCCAGTGCGACCGGATCGTGGAGCGCGGGCTCTAGCGGCCGGCGGCCCACGCCAAAGCGGCGGAGCTCCGCTGCCGGAACTCCGCCGCCATGACCAACCGGCCCGGGGACTGCTTCGGACCGATCAGAGCTCTTGCGACATTTCGGCCAGGCTGGCGTCCATATCGCGCAACGCTTCGGCGCGTTCCCGCGCGGGAATGGCCGAATTGGCGGCAATGGCGGCGCGCGCCTGCTTCATCCCCTGCACGGCGACGGCCATCGCGGAATCGCCGCAGTTCACCGCCACGGCGCCCGTGCCGCTGGCGGCAACCGTGCGAGACGCGGCTTTCCCATCGCAGGAAAACGCAAAGTTCATTGCCTGCATGGCGGCGCTGGTGGCGGCCTTCTCCGCCACCGCAAGCTGGCGCAGCGCGGTCGCGGTGACCGGGCTGTCCTCGCCCAGCTGCTGCTTCACTTCGTAGCGGGCGCGCGCCATCTCGGCCCTCATCTCCTGCAAGGCGCGGTTGCGCTCCTGCTGCGCTTCGGCCAGCGCCTGCTGCCGCTCCCGTCCCGCCTCGCGTAAGGCCTGCTGCCGCTCCCGCGCGGCTTCGCGCAGGGCCTCGGCGCGTTCGCGCTGGGCTTCCGCCATATCCCGGTGCAGCTCAGCCCGGTCGCGCGCAGCTTCGGCCTCGTCCATGCGGCGCTGCATCTCGTCCTCGTCGAAATTGCCGTCGTCCGAATGGGCCTCCACCCGGCGAGTGCGCGTCTCGCCGTTCGCATCCTTCTCGCGCCAGATCCACACGCGCGTCTTGCCGTCGGCGGAGGTGGTCATCTGCGCCGAGTGCGGGACGGCCGGGGGCACAGGGGGAGCCGGCGGTGCGGGCGGCTCCGGCAATTGCAGGGCAGAGAGCGCGGCCGGCGGCTCGGGCGCGGCAGGCGGTGCTGGCGGCACGGGCGCCGCCGGCATGAGTGGCGCCGCGGCGGCGTAGCCAATGGAGGCCGTGAGCGGCAGGGCAAGCGCCCCTGCGGCCACCAGGCTGCGGCCCAGCAGGCGCTGGCGGCGGGTCGTCTCGGTCATGGTGAGACTCCTCAAACGATGGATGATGGACTTCTCCCCCAGCACCGGGCAGGCCATCGGCGCAGCCAGTGCAAGGCGAGGCCCCGCAGCTATGTTCGCGATCAGGGCGGCGTAGCGCACCCGGTCTTCCCGCCCGCGGCCGGACAGCACGCGCGCATCGCAGGCCGCTTCCTGATCGCGGCGCATGGCGCGCCAGCCGATCCAGGCGAGCGGGTTGAACCAGTGCAGCGCCAGCACCGCCTGCGCGGCGAAATTGGCAAGCAGATCGCGGCCCCGATGATGCGCCAGCTCGTGCGCAATGGCGAGATCGCGCGAGGCGATGTCCCGCTGGGCCATGAAGAATTGCGGCAGGGCAATCACCTTGTCCCGCACGCCGAAGGCCACCGGCGCGGTGACGGCGGGCGTCTCCACCAGCCGGATGCGGCCCACGTCGCCCACGGGGCGCGCTTCGGCCAGAAGATCCTCCCGCATCCGGCGATAGGAGACGATCCGCCAGCCGAGGAACACCATCGCCCCCGCCAGCCACAGCGGCAGGAGCGATTGTTCGGCCAGCTGCAGCGCCGCGTCGGACCAGCTCCACCCGCTGGCGAAAGGCGTGGCAGCGATGGCCGCCCCGGCATTGCCGGCCATTACGCCGGTGGAAGGGGCAGCGGGAACCGCCAGCGCCGTCTCCAGCATGGCTTCGCTTTCGGGCGCATAGCTGGCGGGAAGCACGATCGGCGGCATGATCAGCCGCAGGAAGGGCAGCGCCCACAGCGAATAGGCGATCTGCGGCCCGAAATGGCGGGCCACCGGCCGGCGCAGCAACAGCACCACGGCGATCAGCAGCCCCGTGTAGAGCAGCGTATCGAACAGGATCTCCAGCGGCCAGGCGCTCATTGCCGCATCTCCCGCAGCAGATCCTCGATCTCGCGGATGTCCTCGTCGCTCAGCGCCTCATTCTCGGCCAGGAAGGCAAACAGCGGCGCGGCGCGGCCGCCGAACAGGCGGTCCACCAGCCGGCGCGATTCGCCGCCCAGATAGGCTTCGCGTGCCAGCAGGGGCGAATAGAGGAAACGGCGGCCATCGGGCTCCGTGTCCACGGCGCCCTTCGCGACCAGCCGCGAAAGCAATGTCTTCACCGTGGGCATGGACCAGCCGCGCTCCGCGCACACCGCCTCGCACACTTCGGCGGCCGTCTGCGGGCTGCGCTGCCACAGCGCCTCCATCACGGCATGTTCGGCCTCGCTGATCCGCTCCGCCCCGCCTTCGATCGTATCGGTAGAATCCGCCACACCGTCCTCCCTGACGATTACGTGTGTAGGCGATTCGATTACGTTTGTAAACATGAAGCGTGGATGAACGTTTTGCCAATGCGGCCGCCGCTGGCTAGGGATCGGACATGGACGGACCGCCGCATCGCGCAACCAGCCTGGCCAGGTGCCACAACATCGCCGATTTCCGCGAACTGGCGCGGCGCAAGCTGCCCTTTCCGGTGTTCCATTACATTGATGGCGCGGCGGATGATGAAGCGACCAAGCGGCGCAACACCGAAGCGTTCGATGCCGTCGATCTCGTCCCCAATGTGCTCGCGGGCGTGGAAGAGGTCGATACCTCCGTCACCGTGCTCGGCCGCAAGACCGCGCTGCCGCTGATGCTCTCCCCCACCGCGCTGCAGCGGCTGTTCCACTGGCAGGGCGAGCGCGCCACGGCAGCGGCGGCGGAAAAGTTCGGCCTGTGGTTCGGCATATCCAGCCTCGCCAGCGTGAGCATAGAGGAGATCGGCCGCCGCTTCTCCGGCCCCAAGATGCTCCAGTATTACTATCACAAGGACAAGGGGCTGAACGCCGCCCTGCTGGAACGGGCCCGCGCCGCGCAATTCGATGCGGTGACGCTGACGGTGGATACGATCGTGGGCGGCAATCGCGAACGCTGCCTGCGCACCGGCTTCACCACCCCGCCGCGCATTACGCCGGCCAGCGTGTTCTCCTATGCCGCCAAGCCGCGCTGGGCGCTGGATTATTTGTTCCGCGAGAAATTCGAGCTGGCGAACCTCAAGGACCATGTGGACGCCGGCAGCAGCTTCGCGCTCTCGGTGGCCGACTATTTCAACACCATGCTCGATCAGTCGATGGACTGGGCCGCGGCGGACCGGCTGCGGCAGGACTGGGGCGGCAAGTTCTGCCTGAAAGGCATCATGTCCGTGGCCGATGCGCGGCGCGCGGCGGACATCGGCGTGGATGCCATCATGATCTCCAACCACGGGGGGCGCCAGCTGGACGGCAGCCGCGCGCCCTTCGACCAGCTGGCCGAAATCGTCGACGCGGTGGGGGACCGGGTGGAGGTGATCCTGGATGGCGGCGTGCGACGCGGCACCCATGTGCTGAAGGCGCTGAGCCTGGGGGCGAAGGCGGTTTCCGGCGGGCGCCTCTATCTCTACGCGCTGGCCGCCGCCGGGCAGGCCGGGGTGGAGCGCGCGCTCAGCCTGCTGGAGGCGGAAATCGTCCGCGACATGAAGCTGATGGGCGTCACCTCGGTGGAGCAGCTGACGCGCGAGAATTTGCGCTGGCGCTGAACCGCCTCAGCGGGTGACGATCCCGATCAGCACCGCCAGCCCCAGCACCAGGAGGAAGCTGTTGAACAACAGCAGCAGCCAGGGCGGCAGGCGCCGGGTATCCGGTCGGGGCGGCGGCACGCTGCGTGCCAGTTCGCGCCACACTGCGGCAAGGAAGCAGAACTCCGCGAACAGGATCAGGACGATGGACGCCGCCAGCACCAGCCAAGGGTGGACCAGCTCTTCCAGCAGCGCCTTCGCGCCGATGCCCGCCGCCAGTGAAGCGAGCCCGGTGCGCATCCAGGCGGCATAGGTCCGCTCCGCCGCCAGCAGCGTACGGTCCGCGGCCAGCTGGGTGCGGCGATCGGCACTGTCTTCCTGTGTGTCGGCGCTTTCCACCAGCTTGTCCGCGCTCTTCGCCAGCTTCTGCTGGGCATGCGCCGCCGCCGTCTCGCCCTGTTGTGCCATGCCCGCCTAACGCACAAAGGCCGGGCTAGTGCCGCGGCGGATTTCCTACTCCGCCGCCGGTCGGCCATGCGCGAGCCATGCCCGGCTGCGCTCTCTATCCCGCCCCGCCTCCCGCTTCGGGGGCTCGTGTGCCAGGCCCGCTTTTCTGCCAAAGAACCCTGTTCCACGGCGTTCCAAGCGTTCTCCAGCTGCGACGAACCGAGTGGGGCGCGGGCGGCAAATCGGGCTGGCCCTGCGGGCGGCTTCCTTCCACTCTGCGGCCATGCTGAAACGATTCGCTCTCCCCCTCGCCCTGATCCTTCCCGCCGCCGCCTTCGCCCAGGATGCGCCGGCAGAGCCCGCGCCGCGCACGGTGGATGTGGTGTTCGAAACCGAGCAGGGGGACATCACCATGGCGCTGGAGGTGGAGCGGGCGCCGATCACCGCGGGCAATTTCCTGCGCTATGTGGACAACCACCGCTTCGACGGCACCGTCTTCTACCGCGCCATGCGGCTGGACTGGGGCGAGCAGCCCAACGGGCTCCTCCAGGGGGGCACGCAGAACGATCCGAAGCGGATCATGGCGCCGATCGCGCATGAGCCGACCAGCGAGACGGGCCTCACCCATGATGTCGTGGGTGCACTCTCGATGGCCCGCAACGAGCCCGGCACGGCAACGGGCGATTTCTCGATCATGGTAAGCCCGCAGCCCGGCCTCGACGCCGATCCGAAGTCGGAGGACGAGAATTTCCGCCTCGGCTACGCGGTGTTCGGCCGGGTGACCGACGGGATGGAGGTGGTCCGCACGATTTTCGATTCCCCGGTGGATCCGGAGAAAGGCGAAGGCTGGATGAGGGGCCAGATACTGGCGCAGCCGGTGAAGATCATCCGCGCGCACCGCGTGGATGCGGCAGGCGGGGAATAGGAGCCGCCCCCCGGCACCGCGAGGCGCCGGAGGACGCGGCGTGGATTAGTAAACGCGCTTCTTCGGCTTGATGTATTCGGCGTCGCTGGTGAGGGTGAAATCATGCACCGGGCGGTAATCGATCCGCACGCCGCCGCCCTTGCCGCCCCAGCCTTCGAACCACACCGCGGTGTGCTTCATCCAGTTGGCATCATCGCGCTCGGGATAATCCTCATGCGCATGGGCACCGCGCGATTCCTTGCGGTTATGCGCGGAATGCATCGTCACAGTGGCCTGGGCGATCAGATTGTCCAGCTCCAGCGTCTCGATGAGGTCGGAGTTCCAGATCAGCGACCGGTCGGTGACGGAGATATCCTCCATCGCGCGGTAGATCTGGCCGAGCTGCTGCTTGCCTTCCGCCATCAGTTCGTCCGTGCGGAACACGGCGGCGTGGGCGGACATGGCGCGCTGCATGTCGGTGCGGATCTTGGCGGTGGAGGAACCGCCCCTGGCGTTGCGGAAGTGATCGAGCCGGGTGAGCGCCAGATCGGCGCTGTCCTTCGGCAGCTCGTCCTGCGCGGCATTGGGCTTCACCAGCTCCTTCAGCCGGTGGCCGGTCGCGCGACCGAACACCACGAGGTCGATCAGCGAGTTGGAGCCGAGGCGGTTGGCGCCATGCACCGAAACGCAGGCCGCCTCGCCCACCGCAAACAGGCCGGGCACCACGGTTTCCGGATTGCCGTCCGCACCGATGGTCACGACTTCGCCGTGATAATTGGTGGGAATGCCGCCCATGTTGTAATGCACCGTGGGGACCACCGGCAGGGGCTGGCGCGTCAGGTCAACCCCGGCAAAGATCTTGCCGCTTTCGGTGATGCCGGGCAGCCGCTCCGCCAGCACCTTGGGATCGATATGATCGAGGTGCAGGTAGATGTGGTCCTTGTTCGGCCCCACGCCGCGCCCTTCGCGGATTTCCAGCGCCATGCTGCGGCTGACCACGTCACGGCTGGCCAGATCCTTGGCCGAGGGGGCGTAGCGTTCCATGAACCGCTCGCCTTCCGAATTGGTGAGATAGCCGCCCTCGCCGCGCGCGCCTTCGGTGATGAGCACGCCGGCGCCATAGATGCCGGTGGGGTGGAACTGCACGAATTCCATGTCCTGCAGCGGCAGGCCGGCGCGCAGCACCATGCCGCCGCCATCGCCGGTGCAGGTGTGCGCGGAGGTGGCGGTGAAATAGCAGCGGCCATAGCCACCGGTCGCCAGCACCACGGCCTGCGAGCGGAAGCGGTGGATCGAACCGTCATCCAGGCAGATGGCGATCACGCCCACGCATTTGCCGCCGCTCATGATCAGATCGATGGCGAAATATTCGATGAAGAAATCGGCATCATACTTCAGGCTCTGCTGGTAGAGCGCGTGAAGCATGGCGTGGCCGGTGCGGTCCGCCGCGGCGCAGGTGCGCTGCACCGGCGGGCCTTCGCCCATGTTCTGCATGTGCCCGCCGAAGGGCCGCTGGTAGATCGTGCCATCGGCATTGCGGCTGAAGGGCACGCCGGCGTGCTCCAGTTCGTACACCGCATGCGGCGCCTCGCGCACCATGTATTCGATGGCGTCCTGGTCCCCCAGCCAGTCCGACCCCTTCACCGTGTCGTACATGTGCCATTGCCAGTGATCGGGCGTGTTGTTGCCCAGGCTGGCGGCAATGCCGCCCTGCGCCGCCACGGTGTGGCTGCGCGTGGGGAAGACCTTGGTGATGCAGGCCGTCTTCAGTCCGGCTTCGGCGCTGCCCATGGTGGCGCGCAGGCCGGAACCGCCCGCGCCGACGACCACCACGTCATAGGTGTGGTCGATGATCTGATAGGCCGGCTGCGTGCCGGTGCGCGATCCGGGCGTGGTGTCCGGCGTCGTGGGTGCGGGATTGGCCATCAGGCGGCTCCCCCCAGGGCCAGGCGTGCGATCGAGAACAGGCCGAAGGCCGCCCCGCCGAAGGCCGCGAGATTGAGCGCCAGCACCGCGGCCAGCTTGTTGCCCGCCTCATGAACATAGTCGCCGATCAGTTCGTTCAGGCCCATGCGCGCATGCCAGAACACGGAAATCACCAGCAGCGCCATCGCCGTGGCGGGTACGGGCGAGGAAATCCATCCCCGCACCGTGGCGTAGGAGAAATCCGGCAGCAGGATCAGGGAAATCGCGAAGAAGCCCACCAGCAGCAGATTGCCGACAGCGGTGAAGCGCTGCAGCAGCCAGCTGTGCGTGCCTTCATGCGCGGTGCCGAGCCCGCGCACACGACCGATCGAGGTTCCATTGCCCATTGCGATATGTCCTCAGGAAAGCAGGATCGCGGCCCAGAAGGCCACGGTGAGCACCACGCCGATGGCGGTCGAACCAATCGACCACGCCTTGTTCGTGGTCAGTTCGAAGCCGGCGCCGATATCCATCACGAAGTGACGGATGCCCGAGCTCATATGGTTGAAGAAGGCCCAGGAAATGCCGACCAGCACCAGATAGCCGATCGGCGTGGTGGCGGCCCAGGCGAAGGTCGCATAGGCTTCAGGCCCCGCCGCCAGCGAGCCGAGCCACCACAGCAGCACCGGCAGGGCGACGAAGGCCATGCCGTCGCCGGTCACGCGGTGGAGGATGGAGACGAGCATGTGCGGTCCCCATTTCCAGATCTGCAGATGCGGTGAAAGCGGGCGGTTTGCCATGGCGTTATCCCGAAGAATGCGAATGTCCTGCTCCCTTAGCGATTGTGCCGCTTCTGACAAGGATCGCGGTGCTTCCCTTTCCCCCTGCCCCGTGAAAGTCTAGGAACACGGCATGACCACTATCCTTATTACCGGATCGAGCCGCGGCATCGGCAAGGCCATTGCGGACCTGCTGCGCAGCCGCGGCGCCACCGTGCTGACCCATGGCAGCACCGCGCATGAGCCCGGCATGATCGGAGCCGACCTCTCCGATCCACCCTCCCCCCAATTGCTGTGGCAGCAGGCGCTGGAGCAAGCCGGCGGCCGGATCGACGTGCTGGTGAACAACGCCGGCCTGTTCAGCGCGACGCCGCTCGATTCGTCGGATATCGCCTGGCTGGATGCGTGGGAGGATACGCTGCGCATCAATCTCACCTCCGCCGCCCAGCTCAGCCGCTTCGCCGTGCGCCACTGGCTGGAGCGGGAGCCGGGGGGCGATGGGCTGCGCGGGCGGATCGTCCATGTGGCGAGCCGCGCCGGCCATCGCGGGGATTCGCCCGACCATTGGCATTATGCCGCGGCGAAGGGCGGGATGCTGGCGATGCACAAGACGATAGCCCGCGCCTATGCCGGGCAGGGCATCCTGTCCTACGCCATCGCGCCGGGCTTCGTGGATACGGCCATGGCGGGCGATTATCTCGCCAGCCGGGGCGGCCCCGGCCTGCTGGCGGACATTCCGCTGGGCCGCGTGGGCGAGCCGGGCGAGATCGCGCAAATCGCCGCATTCTGCGCACTGGACGCGCCGCCGAGCATGACGGGCGCGACAATCGATGCCAATGGCGCCAGCTATGTCCGCTAGAATCGCCCTCATCGCCGCTGCGGTGGCCGCCGCCGCCCTCCTCCCTACGGCCACTCAGGCGCAGCCCACGGCGGCGCCCGTGGTGCCCGACACGCCCGCCGATTCCGGCTGGGACGGGGCCGAACAGCAGCAATGGGCGGCCGCTTGCGAGGATCAGGACGATTGGGACAAGCCCGGCCCGCCCTTCCGCATCTATGGCAACAGCTATTACGTCGGCACCTGCGGCATCACGGCCATTCTGGTGATCGGGGATCAGGGCAATGTCCTGATCGACAGCGGCACGCGGGTGGGCGCCGATGTGGTCGCGGCCAATATCGAGAAACTCGGTTTCAAGCTGTCCGACGTGAAGCTGCTGCTGACCAGCCACGAGCATTTCGACCATGTGGGGGGCATTGCGGAATTGCAGCGCCGCACCGGTGCAAAACTGCTCGCCTCCCCCGCGGCGGCGCCGGTGATGGCGAGCGGCGAGCCATCGGAGCTCGACCCGCAGAACGGCATTCTCGATTCCTTCGCGCCCGCACGGGTGGATGGCATCCTGGAAGACGGCAAGCCGGTGAAGCTGGGCTCGCTCACCTTCGTGCCCGTGTTCACCCCCGGCCACACGCCGGGCGCGGTTAGTTGGCAGTGGCGATCCTGCGCGGGCAACACCTGCGCCACCATGGTCTATGCCGACAGCCTCTCGCCGATCAGCAGCGACAGCTATCGCTTCAGCGATCATCCCGATTACGTCGCGCTCTATCGCCTGGGCCTGCAGCATCTCAGCCAGCTCAGCTGCACCATCGTGCTGACGCCGCACCCTTCGGCCAGCGGCATGCGCAAGCGGCTGGCCTTCGGCTCGCCCTTCGGCGAACCTTCCTGCCGCGCCTATGCCGAAAGCATCGGCAAGCGGCTGGATGCCCGCCTGGCGGAGGAAGCCGCGCGGTGAGCTGGAAGCTGACGGCGCTGGCGCCCAAGCCGGCGGTGCAATCGGCCCTCGCCGCGCATGAGGCGCAGGAGGACTGGGATGCGGACATCGTGCTCACCGGCTCCGAACTGGCGGAGGACAGGCCGGACGACTGGCAACTGGTGGCCTATCTGCCGCGCCGCCCGACCAAGGTGGACAAGGCGGCCGTCGCGGCGCTGTTCGCGCAAGGGGCGCCGGAACTGGTGGCGGAGAAGCTGCCCGAAACGGATTGGGTGACGGAAAGCCAGAAGCTGGTGACGCCGATCCGCGCCGGCCGATTCCACATCCATACGCCCGATTTCCCCGCCGAGGATGGACCCGGCGTGGTCGATTTCACGATCCCCGCCAGCCAGGCCTTCGGCACCGGCCAGCACGCCACCACCGCGGGCTGCCTTGCCGTGCTGGACGCAATGCGCCGGCGGGGCGTGGTGGTGCGCAATCTGGCCGATATCGGCACCGGCACCGGCCTGCTGGCCTTTGCCGCGATGCATCTCTGGCCCTCTGCCCACGCCACGGCAAGTGACATCGATCCGGTGTGCCGATCGGTGGTGGAAGGCAATGCGGCGATGAACGGCATCCCCCTTGGGCATCGTGCGGGGCAGCTGACCATGCTGGCAGCCGAAGGAATGGATCACCCGGTGCTGCAGGCGGGCGCGCCCTATGATCTGCTGATTGCCAATATCCTTGCCGGGCCGCTGGTGGCGCTGGCGGGCGATTTCGCAGCGGCGGTGCTCCCGGGCGGATCGCTGCTGCTCGCCGGCCTGCTCGAAACGCAGGAGGCGGCGGTGCGCGGCGCCTATCGCACGGCCGGCTTCCGCCTCGCGGCGCGGCTGGTGAATGGTGACTGGTCGATACTGTGGCTGCGCCGGCGGCCCGTCGGCTGATCCGCGCGCTCGGCCTCGCCCTGGCGGGGCTCGCGCTGTGTATTGCGCTGTTCGCCCTCGCCGGCTGGATCGGCAGCGCGATCCCCCGCAATGCCGGGTGGGAGGAACCCGCCTCCGGGGTGGAGATCATGGTCGAAACCAATGGCATCCACACCGGGCTGATCCTGCCGCTCGTCACGCCGGAGAAGGACTGGCGCAGCGATTTTCCCGCCGCCGATCTCGCCGATCCGTTGCGACCCTACACCCATGTCGCGGTCAGCTGGGGCGAGCATGAGGTGTTTCTCAACACGCCCAGCTGGTGGGATCTCTCGCCCGGCACGGTGCTCAGGATCGCCGGCCTCGGCGGCAAAGGGGTGCTGCATGTCGCCCATTACGTGCGCCCTGCCCCCTCCGCCTCGGCCCGCCCGCTGCGCCTCACCCCGGCGCAATACCGCCGGCTCGTGGCCGCCATCGAAGGCTCCGTGCCGCCCCGCCCGCGCGTGATCCATCGCGGCTACGGCCCGCAGGACGTGTTCTACGACGCCGCAGGCCGCTACACGCCCGGCAACACCTGCAACCAGTGGACCAGCAACATGCTCGCGCAGGCGGGTGCGCGCACCGGCTGGTGGACGCCCTTTGCCGGCGGGGTGATGAAGTGGGTGCCGGTGCGGCAGGCTGACGCGGAACGGCAAGCGGGGAGCAACGAGATGGCATTCTTGATCTATATCGGAGCGGCAGCCGCGGAAATCGCCGGCTGCTCTGCCTTCTGGGCCTGGCTGCGGCTCGATCGGTCGGCTCTGCTCGTGCTTCCCGGGCTCGCGTCGCTATGCCTGTTCGCCTGGCTCCTGACCCTGATCGACGCGACGAATGCGGGGCGCGCCTACGCCGCATATGGCGGGATCTATATCGCCTCGTCGCTGCTGTGGCTGTGGCTCGTCGAAGGCGCCCGCCCTGATCGCTGGGATGTGGCGGGCGCGGCAATATGCCTGTGCGGGGCCGCACTGATCCTGTGGGGGCCGCGCAGCTAACCCGCGGCTTCCACGATCTCCGCCGAGGCCGCTTCGTCGATTACCTAAATGCCGAGCTACGCCGGCGGGTGCCTAGCTAGCGTAGATCCTGCCCGACTGGGCCAGCCGCTGCCGCGCGGTGTTGCCGGGTACGGCGATCGCCTGTGCCGGATCATACACCTTGCCCACCGCTGGGCTCTCCGGCGCGACATAGACGTTCACCGTCGTGTGCGAATAGCCGCTCGGCAGGTAGCGAATCCAATAGCCATCGGGGTGCAGGCTCCAGCGCTCGGTGGGCACATCCATGCTTCCCGGCCCGATCGGAGCTGCACCGGTCAACACCGCGATCTGCTCGATCTGGGAATAATCCACGCCGCCCGGCGCAGTCAGCAGGCCGCGCATCTTGGACTCGGCCTCGACGACCGTCCGCAGCGGGCCGGGCAGCCCGCCGGTGATGCTCGACAATTGCGAGCTCGTCAGAACAGACAGCGCATTGCGGTTGAGCGAAGCGAGCTGGCGCGACGTGAGCAATTGCGCGGCGGTGAGTTGCAGCCTGTGGTCGAGATCCTCGAACTTCGCCCGCGCCACGATCGCCCACAGCAACAGCTGGATATCGTGCTGTTCGATCTCCGGGTGATTGTTCGAATTCTGCAGGATCGCAATCACGGCATCGCGCGCGGAGCCCTTCACCGGCGCATACAGATAGCCATCGCCGCCCGTCGGCCCGTGCGTGCCGGCGTGCAGGCAATAGCTCTGCGCTTCCATGACGTAGTAGCCGGGCTGCAGGCGGAAACCGCCCTTGTCCGTGCGCTCGAGCGCGGTCAGTTGCTGCGCTGCGGGCGGTACGAAATCGTCGCGTGTCGGATCGCCGTAGGTCGCATCCTTGATGCTCGTCGAAATCGGCGCCTGGCCCTCGAATATATTGGGGATCGCCGGTGCGCCGACTTCCTTCAGGATCTTTCCCAGGCCGCCAAACTGCGCCTGTGCGGCCGTCGCTCCACCCAACATCACGCAGGCCGCCAGACCCGCGGCAAACAAACCCTTACGCATACTAGCCCCCAACCATGGCGATGATTGGCCGATAGTGTCGGTGTCCGCGCCTGTCGACCGTTCATCCGCACGAGGGCAAAGGATAGGGCGCCGGCCTAGCCCGCCGCCTTCACGATCTCCGCCCAGGCTGCCTCGTCGATCACCTCGATACCCAGTTCGGCCGCCTTGCCGAGCTTGCTGCCCGCGCCCGGCCCGGCCACCACCAGATCGGTCTTAGCACTGACCGTGCCCGCTGCCTTGGCGCCCAGCGCCTCCGCCTGGGCCTTGGCTTCGTCGCGGCTCATCGTCTCCAGCTTGCCGGTGAAGACCACCGTCTTGCCCGAGACCGCGCTGGCCCGCGTCTCCACCTCATAGGGCGGCGGATCGAGCAGCCCCATCAGATCGTCCCACACGCGGCGATTGTGCTCTTCGTGGAAGAAATCGGCCAGCGCATTGCCGACGGCGGTGCCGATCCCATCCGTCCGCACCTGCAGGATGGCCTTGATCGCTTCCACCGTGCGCGTGTTGAACTTGCCTTCGCTCTCCTCCTCGCCGCGCGGGTTCTCTTCGCGATAGCGGTGGATCTCGGCCGCCTTTGCGGGAAGCAGGTGGATGTCCACCAGCCCCTTGAGCAGATCGCGCGCGGTCACCGCGCCGACATGGCGGATGCCGAGGCCGAACAGCAGGCGGGCGGCATCGGGCGTACGCTTGGCCTCGATCGCTGCCAATAGATTGTCCACAGACTTGTCCTGCCACCCCTCAAGGGCCAGAATGTCGTCGCGGCGGTCCTTCAGGCGGAAGATGTCCGCGGGGCTCTCCAGCCAGCCGAGCGCGAAGAACTGGTCGATCGTTTTTTCGCCCAGTCCTTCAATATCGAGCGCGCCGCGGCTCACGAAATGCTTGAGCCGCTCGGTGCGTTGGGCCGGACAGATCAGCCCGCCGGTGCAGCGGACATCCACCTCCCCTTCCTCGGCCACCGCCTCGCTGCCGCATTCGGGGCAGTGGTCGGGGAACACATAGGGCGGGCGATCGGCCTCGCGCGTGAGATTTTCCACCACCTGCGGGATCACGTCCCCGGCGCGCTGCACCACCAGCCGGTCCCCCGGCCGCACGCCCAGCCGCGCGATCTCGTCGCGATTGTGCAGGGTGACATTGGTCACGGTGACGCCGCCGACCAGCACCGGCGCCAGCCGCCCGACCGGCGTGAGCTTGCCGGTGCGGCCCACCTGGATGTCGATCTGCTGCAGCGTGGTCTCCGCCCGCTCGGCCGGAAACTTGTGCGCCAGCGCCCAGCGCGGCGCCTTGGCCACGAAGCCGAGCCGGCGCTGCCAGTCGAGCCGATCGACCTTATAGACCACGCCGTCGATCTCATAGGCGAGCCCCGTCCGCCCCGCGGCAATGCGGCGATAATGCTGCAGCATCTCCGCCACCGAACCGCACCGCCGCAGGTGGGGCGAGATCGGCAGGCCCCAGGCTTGGATCCGCTGCATCACCTCATGCTGCGTCTCGCCCGGCACGTCCGAGGCTGCGCCCCAGCCATGCGCCCAGAACCGCAGTGGCCGCGCGGCGGTGACGCTGGCGTCCTTCTGCCGCAGCGATCCGGCGGCGGCGTTGCGCGGATTGGCGAACTGCCGCACGGATGCAGGATCGAACGCCTCGCCGCGGCTCTCGGCCTTCTCGCGCGCATCTTCCATCAACTGTTGGTTGAGCGCGGTAAACGCCTGTTTTTCCATATAGACTTCGCCGCGCACCTCGAACACATCGGGCGCCTCCCCATCGAGTTGCTGGGGGATGTCGGGAATGAAGGCGACATTGGCGGTGACATTCTCGCCCACTTCGCCATCGCCGCGCGTAGCGGCCATCACCAGCCGCCCATGCTCATAGCGCAGCGAGCAGGACAGGCCGTCGATCTTGTCTTCTGCGGTGAAGCCGATCTCCTCATCCTCAGCCAAGGAGAGGAATCGCCGCACGCGGGCGACGAATTCCTCCACCTCCTCATCGGAAAAGGCGTTGTCGAGGCTCATCATGCGGACTTCGTGCCGCACCTTGGACAGCGGCGATGCGGCGATCTCGTGCCCCACCTGGCGGGATGGCGAATCCTCGCGAACCAGATGCGGGAAGGCGGCTTCCAGCTCTGCATTGCGCCGCACCAGCGCATCATATTCCGCGTCGGAGATTTCCGGCGAATCCTCCGCATGATAGAGGCGGTTGTGGCGGGCGATCTGCCGCGCCAGCCGCATCAGTTCGTTGGCGGCATCCGCTTCGGAGATCGGGTTCGCATCAGGCTCCATGGGCGGAGCTATGGCGCGAATGGCGGCGGCTTTCCAGCGCTCACATCCGCTCTTTCAGCCCTGCGCGCACCAGCCACCAGTTCACGGGGAAGGCGGTGCAGAAACCGGCCAGCATGGCCAGCTGCATGGCAAACCAGAATTCCGGCGTCGACACCTCCGCTAGCCCGCCATAGGCCGGCCGGAACCAGGCGAACTGGATCAGCGCCATCAGTCCGTACATGCCCACCTGCCACGAGGTGATCGAGGCCGCATCGGCCTTCACCGCCTGCCAGATGCCCTGCCCCACGGAGAGGTCGCGCATCGGCTTGATGGTGAAATACTGGAAGATCACGCCGAGGAGGAAGGCGACGAGATAATCCAGCACCCATACGGCGAAGAGCTTTTCGGCGAACAGCGTGTGCCAGCCGAACCACACCGCCAGCGCTGGCATAGCGAAGGCCGCCCATTCTGCAATGATGTCGCCCAGCGTGCAGCCTCCGCCGCAATGGCTCGCGCCCTTGGCAACCGCGATCCAGAAGGGTGGCTCTCCTTCCCAGCC
Source organism: Altererythrobacter sp. B11 (assembly GCF_003569745.1). Classification (NCBI taxonomy): domain Bacteria; kingdom Pseudomonadati; phylum Pseudomonadota; class Alphaproteobacteria; order Sphingomonadales; family Erythrobacteraceae; genus Altererythrobacter; species Altererythrobacter sp. B11. The sequence goes on along the minus strand of NZ_AP018498.1, from coordinate 1,659,879 downwards.
CTCTATGCCGGCGCCTTTCAGCCGGCCCCAGGAGAGATAGAACCACAGCCACAGCACGGAGCCGAACAGAGCAGTGAGCGGCCACACCACATTCATGATCGCCATCTTCTGCGGGTGGCGCCGAACGTCATCGACGATCCACAGGGCACACAGGCCGCCGATGGCGAGTGATAGAATGGCCAGCCAGTGCAGCCAGGCGGGAAAATCCGGTTGCGGCATGTGGGGCGAACGGCAGCAGCGGCGGCCGGGTTCCCCATCTGCCGGTGGCTATTGCGCCAGCACCCGCTCGTCGCGCGTGAATCGCCAGCGGCCTTCGGCGAACCGCATGCGATATTGCGCCGCCGGTTCACAGGCACCTTGGCCGCGCGTATTTACCCAGCCGGTGCAAGCGCTGTCGCCTTCACACCTAAACCGATAGACGTCGATCACCGTCGCGGGATCGCCGGTGATGCTGTCGGCATATTTACTTCCGTCCCACTGGCAGCGATCGGCCGGGGCGAGACGCGGGAAGCGCTTGAGCAAACGCTCCTCCTGCGCGGCGGAGAGGCCACTGTCCCCGTGATTGTCGCCTTCGCTCCGAAACACGGCGCAGGTGGTCGGCGGCAAATCGCCCGCCCCGGCGAAATAGGCCTCCACCGCGTGTTCGAACAGGGCCAGCACAGGGGCGCGCATATCGGCCGCCAGTGGGGGCGGCGGCGGCGGATCGCCATCGGCGGGCGCGGTGGTGCAGGCGCCCAGCAAGGCCACGGTGCTAAGGAGCGGGAGGCGCATCACACGCCCTCCAGCAGGCGATCGGCCTGCGCGCGGGCCTCGCTGGTGATCTCGGCGCCTGACAGCATGCGGGCAATCTCCTCCTGCCGGCCGGCGGCATCCAGCAGCACCACCGAAGTGCGCGTGACCGTGCCCTCGCTCGACTTGGCAATCATGTAGTGCTGTGTGCCCCGCGCCGCCACCTGCGGGCTGTGGGTAACGGCGAGCAACTGCCCTCCGCCCGCCAGCCGTGCCAGCCGTTCGCCGATCGCGCTGGCGACCGCGCCGCCCACGCCGCGGTCGATCTCGTCGAAGATCACCGTCGCCGCGCCGCCCTGTTCGGCAAGCGCGACCTTGAGCGCGAGGATGAAACGCGACAATTCGCCGCCGCTGGCAATCTTGGCGAGAGGCGCGAAGTCAGCGCCCGGATTGGTGGAGATGAGAAATTCCACCGCGTCCATGCCGGCGGGCCCCCACCGCTCTTCCGGCAGTTCGGTGACGGCGGTCTGGAAACGTGCGGCATCCAGCTTGAGCGGCGCGAGTTCGCCCGCCACGGCCTCGTCTAGCCGGCCGGCTGCTTCCACGCGCCGCGCGCGAAGGGCGTGCGCCGCCTCGCGATAGGCCGTGCCGGCTTCCTCCTCCGCGCGTTGCAAGGCGCCGATTTCGGCATCGCCGGCTTCGATCGCATCTAGGCTCGCGCGGAGCGTTCGCATACGGGCGGGCAGTTCGTCCACCGCGCAATCATGCTTCCGCGCCAGCGCGCGCAGTTCGAACAGGCGCGATTCGATGCGGTCCAGCTCCGCCGGATCGTGCTGCAGCGCCTCCGCCGCCTGTTCCAGCTTCGCTTCGGCCTCGCCCGCTTCGATCACCGCGCGATCCAGCGCGGAGAGCGCCTCGCCAAGCAGGGGATGTTCCTCGGCGATGCGATCCAGCCGCCGGGCGGCTGCGCGCAGGCTGGCGAGCGCGGAATCGGAGCCGTCCCACAGCAGCCGCAATTGCTCGAGATCGCCGGAGAGCTTCTCCCCCTTCTGCATATCGGCGCGGGCCAGGGCGAGCATCTCTTCCTCCCCCTCCTGCGGCTCGATCGCAGTGAGTTCCGCCAGATGAGCGAGGAGGAGATCCTGCTCCGCCCGCGCCTGATCGATCTCCGCCCGGGCGCTTTCCAGCTTGCTGCGCGCTGCGCGCCAGCGGGTCCATGTCGCCTCCACCGCCGCCACATCGGCCCCGGCATAGCGATCGAGCAGAGCGCGATGGCCGCGCGGATTGACGAGGCCGCGATCGTCGTGCTGGCCGTGCAGTTCCACCAGCGCAGGGGCGATCTGGCGCAGCAGGGCGGCGCTGGCGGACTGGTCGTTGATGAAGGCCTTGGACCCGCCGTCGGCGCGCAGGCGGCGGCGGATGATCAGCGGTTCGCCCGCCTCCACCTCCATCTCCGCTTCGGCCAGCGCCTCGCGGATAGGCGGCGGCAAGGCGTGGAATTCAAAGGTCGCCGTGACCGAGGCCTGATCCTCCCCGGCGCGGACCAGCGCGGTTTCCGCGCGATTGCCCAGCACCAGCCCCAGCGCATCCAGCAGGATGGACTTTCCCGCCCCGGTCTCGCCCGTCAGCACACCGAGGCCCGGCGCGAACGCGAGATCGAGCGCCTCTATCAGGACGATGTTTCGGATCGCGAGCGAAGTCAGCATAGCGCGCTTTCCGCTTTACGGGGCGGCGGCGCAAACCGCAACGGCAGGCCCGTTTTACACCGCTCTTGCATGGGGGGATGCAAGGCGCCTGCAGAGGCAGAACAAGTATTTATTAATCAAACCATGCGCTATTCGTCGCTCGATACCGTGAGAACGAGGGGGCGATGTCCGGTTTGACGATGATCCGCGCGAGGAAGCGCTTCGCCGTGAAGAGGCCGGTCGGTCTCTGTCCGCGCGATGGCGGGAAGCCGGCACGCGGACTGATGATCGAGCTTTCTTCCGAAGGTTGCCGGGTCAGCAAGCTGGGCTTCCGCAACTTCAGCGAAGGCGAGAAGGTGACGCTCAACATGGGTCAGCGCCCGGCGCTGACCGGCTTCATCCGCTGGGCGCATGACGGGATTGCCGGCGTCCGCTTTGAGCGGGCGCTGCACATGGGGGAATTGCTTGAGCTCGTGAACTGCAGCCGCGGCGAGGAAGAGGACGCCCGCCGCTACGGCACCTGAGGGCCGCGCCGCTCAGTTGGCGCTGGCCAGTTCCTGCGGCGCATCCTTGCGCAGGAGATCATAGGCCTTTTCATACCAAACGCTGCCGGGATAGTTGGCCCCCAGCACGGCGGCATATTTCTTCGCTTCCTGCGGGATGCCCAGCGCGAGATTGGTTTCCGTCAGGCGGAACAACGCTTCGGCGACATGGCTGGTGGTCTGGTAATTCTTGACCACGTTCTGGAAGCGCATGTCGGCCGCGATCCATTTGCCGGTCGTTTCGTAGAAGCGGCCGATCTCCATTTCCTTGCCGGCCAGGTGATCGTTCACCAGGTCGATCTTCAGCCGCGCGTCGGCCGCATATTCGCTGTCCGGATAGCGGCGCTGCACTTCGGTGAGTGCGGTCAGCGCCTGCTCGGTGATCTTCTGGTCCCGCTCCACATCGCTGATCTGCTCGTAATAGCACAGGGCGATCAGGTAATAGGCGTAGGGCGCGTCCTTGTTGCCCGGATGGATCGACAGGAAACGCTGCGCGGACTGGATCGCCTGCGTGTAATCCTTGCGCACGTAATAGGAGAAGGCGCTCATCAACTGGGCGCGGCGGGCCCAGGGCGAATAGGGATGCTGGCGCTCCACCTCGTCGAACAGGGCGGCGGCGATCTTCGCATCGCCCCGGTCCAGCCGTTCCTTGGCCGCCATGTAGAGCGATTCCACATCGCGCGCGACATAGGCCGTATCGCCGCGGTTGCCCCCGCGAGAAGAGGCACAGCCGGTCACCAGAGTGGAGCCGGCGGCCAGCGCGGCGATCACGGCGGTCTTGCGGGAAATGCGAAGCGTCATGCCGCGCCTATAGCCAGCGCCATCGTGAACGCCAAGTGAAGTCGCGCGCTCTCCCCCGCCATGCGGCCCCGCCCCTCATTCGAAGAAGGCGACCGAGCGCACCTCTATGCTGGCGCGGGTGTTCGCATCGGGGAAGCTGGGATCGAAGAAGGCGGTGTGCGGGCAGCGCCAGGTGCGCGCATGATCGCTGTCGTGGAACTTGAACAGCAGGATGTCCTCCGCCTCCATGTTGGAGAAATACCACCAGCGGTGCTCCGGGCTGTAGCTGGGGATGGTGGCAGCCATCATGTCCGCCTCCCCCGCCACCGGCGCGGTCAGTGCATCGCCCTGCGGAAACTCGTCCACCACGAACAGCGTGTTGCTCTTCTCCTCCCCGGCAAAGCTGGTGCGCCCGTCGCACAGCGCCAGCGGCACGTCCTGCGGCGGCGGAGAGAAGGTGCGCCAGTAGGAAGTGATGAGGAAGCGCTTGTAGCCCGGCCCATCGGGGAAATGCTTGCGATAGGTGGCGTCTGCCATGCGCCGCGAGGTGGGAGTGTTGAGGTCGATATGCGCCTCCCCCGCGGGCGGCTGCACGCCGCCGGTGTGCTGGTAATTCTCCGCCTTCTGCCGGGCGCGTTCGGAAAGATCGGCGCTCGTGCGGATCATCCAGCCCCGCGCCACCACCTTGTCCGCCCCGGTCAGGCGGCGGATATGCTCTTCCACTTCCCGCTCATAGAAGCGATCCACCATGGCCTTGTCGTCGAAATCGCTCACCGCCGTGGGATTGCGGGCGATCATGAAGCCGTGGACGTCGAGTTGGAAATGGTCGCGGATCGGCATGCCGTCGCGCACGATCACCTCGTGATCGGAATAGGTGCCGGTGTTGATTTCCGCCCCCTGGCTGACATAGCGGCGGGTGACGAAATCGCCCGGATCGACATAGCGGATGGTGGAGCGCACCTGACGCGCGCCCTCTTCCACGTTCGGATCGGCCACGGTTGCCATTTGACGTTTCTCCCGGATTCGCGTTTTATACACTTGTATAAATCCATCATCCCGCGCTCTTACGCAAGACCCAGTATGGCCCTAGAGGAAGCGGATCATGAGCCAGCCCACCCGCCTCCGACTGCTCGCCGCCGCCGAACAGGTGATCCTGCGCGAAGGGGTGACGGCACTCACCGTGCGCCGGGTGGGAGAGGTGTCGGGCCTCAACCCCACACTGGTCACCTATCATTTCGGCAGCGTGGCCGGGCTGCTGGGCGAATTGTGCGAATGCAACCTCGGTCCGATGCGCGAAGCCTGGGCCGCGCTGGACCAGCCGGAGGCGGAGGAGTTCGATACGGACGAGTTGCTGCGCATCTGGCTGGGCCCGCTGCTCGCCCCCGCCGCCTTCGACCGGCAGGGCCGGGCGCTGGTGGTGCTGGACGAAATCGCCGCGCATGGCGCCCCGGAACCGCGCGAGGCGGTGTGGGGCGAGATGGCCGGAGTCGCCACGCGCGTCCACCGGCTGCTGGCTCCACGACTGCCGTGGCTGGCGGCGGAGGAAACGGCCGCGCGGCTGCGCTACATCGCCGGCGCCGCGCTCGGCCCGCCGCCGCGGAGGACGCAGGGCGCCGACGCCGCCGCCCAGGCCCGCGAACTGGAACGCCTGTGCCGTTTCGCCGGGGCGGCGCTGGGGGGCGACGGAGGCTGACGCGGCGGCGGAGGTGGAGAAGGATGCGCGCGAAGCCCGCGTCGCGCCAGAACGCCGAACCTATTCCTCGCCCATCCTCAAGGCAGCGATGAAGGCTTCCTGCGGAATCGACACATTGCCGTATTCGCGCATCCGCGCCTTGCCCTTCTTCTGCTTTTCCAGCAACTTCTTCTTGCGCGTGATGTCGCCGCCATAGCATTTGGCGGTCACGTCCTTGCGCAGGGCGGCGATGGTTTCGCGGGCGATCACCTTGCCGCCGATCGCGGCCTGGATCGGAATCTTGAACAGGTGGCGCGGGATCAGGTCCTTCAGCCGTTCGCACAGCTGGCGCCCGCGCGCCTCGGCCACGCTGCGGTGAACGATCATGCTCAGCGCATCCACCGGCTCGTTGTTCACCAGGATGTTCATCTTCACCAGATCGCCTTCGCGCAGCCCGATCTGTTCGTAGTCGAAGCTGGCATAGCCGCGGCTGATGCTCTTCAGCCGGTCATAGAAATCGAACACCACTTCATTCAGCGGCAATTCGTAGCTGACCTGCGCCCGGCCGCCGACATAGGTGAGATCGGTCTGGATGCCGCGCCGGTCCTGGCAGAGCTTGAGGATGCTGCCGAGATATTCGTCGGGCGTGTAGATCACCGCCTTGATCCACGGCTCGTCGATCTCCTCGATCCGCGAAGGATCGGGGAAGTCCGCGGGGTTGTGCAGCATGATCTCGCGCGCATCGTCCGTGCGCGATTTGCCCAGCTGGATGCGATAGACCACGCTGGGGGCGGTGGTGATGAGATCGAGGTCGTATTCCCGCGTCAGCCGTTCCTGGATGATCTCCAGATGCAGCAGGCCCAGGAAGCCGCAGCGGAAGCCGAAGCCCAGCGCCGCGCTGCTTTCCATTTCGAAGCTGAAGCTGGCATCGTTCAGCCGCAGCCGGGCAATGCTTTCGCGCAGCTTTTCGAAATCGGCGGCATCCACGGGGAACATGCCGCAGAACACCACCGGCTGCACTTCCTTGTAGCCCGGCAGCGCCTGCGTGGCGCCATTCTTCACGGTGGTGATCGTGTCACCAACCTTGGCTTCTTCCACTTCCTTGATCTGCGCGGTGATGAAGCCGATTTCGCCCGGCCCCAGCTCCGCCAGTTCCACGCGCTTGGGGGTGAAGCAGCCCACCCTGTCCACCAGATGCTGCGTGCCGCCCTGCATGAACCTGATCTGCTCACCCTTCCTGAGCACGCCGTCCATTACGCGCACCAGGATGACCACGCCGAGATAGGGATCGTACCAGCTGTCCACGAGCATGGCCTTCAGCGGACGCGTGCGTTCGCCCTGCGGCGGCGGGATGCGGTCCACCACCGCTTCCAGCACATCCTCGATGCCGATGCCGGACTTGGCGCTGGTCAGCACCGCATTGCTGGCATCCAGCCCGATCACATCCTCGATCTCGGCGCGCACCTTGTCCGGCTCCGCCGCGGGCAGGTCGATCTTGTTGATGACCGGCACGATCTCATGGTCGTGCTCGATCGATTGATAGACGTTGGCCAGCGTCTGCGCTTCCACGCCCTGCGCCGCATCCACCACCAGCAGCGCGCCTTCGCAGGCGGCCAGGCTGCGTGAGACTTCATAGGCGAAGTCCACATGGCCGGGCGTGTCCATGAGGTTCAGCTCATAGGTCTTCCCGTCGCGCGCGGTGTAGTTCAGGCGCACGGTTTGCGCCTTGATGGTGATGCCCCGCTCCCGCTCGATATCCATATTGTCGAGCACCTGTTCCTTGAGCTCGCGCTCGGACAGGCCGCCCGTCACCTGGATCAGGCGGTCGGCCAGCGTGGACTTGCCATGATCGATATGGGCTATGATCGAAAAATTGCGGATCAGCGCGAGGTCGGTGCTCATGCGCCGCCTCTAGCGGCACAGGGGCGCCCTGTCAGCAGGATGTGACGCAGCCCGATCAGGTTGCGCGCGAGGAGGTGGCGGAAAGGTCCAGCTGCATGAAGCGCGGCCGACCGGGCTGGCTGGGATCGCGCGGTTCGATCAGATCCTGCAGAAACGGATATTCGCCCCGCGGCAGCGCCCGCAGCGGCATCCCCGCCGAAGCCAGCGCATAGGGGGAGATGCGGTGGCGGGTGCAAAGGCCATCCGCACCGTCGCTGATCAGCGGCGTCTCGAACTCCAGGCCCTGCGTCGCGTCCTGCGAACGGCGCACAATGGCCACTACCAATTGCCCCTCCCCCAGGTCCAGCACCAGCTCGGTGCCCACAGGCACGTCGATCAGCCCATCGATCCGCGCGCCGGTGCGCGACAGATTGCGCAGCATGGCGTCGTAGCGGTAATCCTCGTGGATCACGCCCACGGTGCGATAGAGGCTGCGGCGATCGGCGCGGTGGCGCTCGGGCCCGCTCGGTTCATAATAGAGATCGCCCGACGCGATCTTTGCCAGCACATCCGCCTGCGAGATGGCGCGGGAGAACACGAAGCCCTGCACGTTGGTGGCCCCGCGCGCTGCCACCAGCGCCAGTTCGTCCATCGCTTCCACGCCCTCTGCCGTGGTCTCCATCCGCAGTGCCTCCGCCAGACCGACGATGGCGGTGATGATGGCGGCGTTGGACTGCCCCTCTTCGGTGCTGCCGCGCACGAAACCCTGGTCTATCTTGATCTTGTCGAACGGCGCATCGCGCAAATAGCCGAGCGAGGAATAGCCGGTGCCGAAATCATCCAGCGCCAGCCTGACGCCCAGCCGCTTGAGCCGGGCGAAGGTACGCGCCGCCATGTTCCCATCGCCCAGGAACACGCTTTCGGTGATTTCCAGCTCCAGCCGGCCTGGCGCGAGGCCCGAGGCGGCGAGCGCCTTGCCCACGGAGGCGACGAAACCGGCAGCGGAAAACTGCGGGGCGGAGACGTTCACCGATACGAGCAGATCGCCGGGCCAGGCGGCGGCGTCCTCGCAGGCCTGGCGCAGCGCCCATTCGCCCAGCGCGCAGATGAGGTTGCTCTCCTCCGCCACCGGGATGAACTGCGCCGGATTGATCGGGCCGCGCTCCGGGTGATTCCAGCGCATCAGCGCCTCGAAGCCGGTCAGCCTGTGGCTCTTGCTGCGCACCACGGGCTGATAATGCAGCTGGAGCTCGCCCCGCGGCAGCGCATCGCGCAGATCCTCCTCGATAGCCCGGCGTTCCTGCGCGGAATCCTTGAGGTCGTTGGAATAGAAGCGATATTGCGCGCGCCCGCTACCCTTGGCGGCATAGAGCGCGAGATCGGCCGCCTTCACCAGCTCATCGGGCTCGATCCCGTCATAGGGCGCGACGGCAATGCCCACCGAGGTGCCGATAATCGCACGGCTGCCTTCGATCGAATAGGGCTGCGACACCATCTGGATGATGCGATGGGCCAGCTCGCCCAGCTTCCCGCGATCGTCCATGTCGGGAATGATGATCTTGAACTCGTCGCCGCCGAGCCGGCCGATCTCGGCCTGTTCGGGAATGATCCGGCCGAGGCGTTGGGCCACCTGCTTCAGCAGATCGTCACCCGCCGGATGTCCCAGCGTATCGTTGACATGCTTGAAGCGGTCGAGATCGAGCAGCAGCAGCGCGCAGCTGCGGCGGGCGAGGCGGAAGGCGGTGAGGATCGCGGTCAGCCGCGTGCCCATGCGGTGGCGGTTGGCGAGGCCGGTCAGCGAATCATATTCGGCCAGGCGCGAGGAATCGCATTGCCGCGCGTATTCGGCAGAAATATCGCGCGCGATCCCGCGATAGCCGATGAAATCCCCCCATTCGTCGAAGGCGGGCCGGCCGGTGAGCGACCACCATTGCGGCCCCTCGGGCATTTCCAGCCGAACGATATGCTCCACCACCCGGCTGCGGGCACCGAGCAGGAAGCTGAGCGGCCGCTGTGGCTGCTCCCGCACCTCGCCCACTGTTTCGAACAGCCGGCTCAGGGGTTCGCCGAACAGGGCGGCGCCGGGAGCGAAGCGCTGCACGGCGGAGGCGGAGAGATAGGTCAGCTCGTTGCGGACATTGCTGGCCCAGAACCAGCCGAGCCCCTCGTCCTCGACGGCTTCCAGCAGCGCACGCCGCTGGCCGAGGTCGGCGCCGCGCCCAGAGGCTGCGCCGGCGTGGGCGCGCGCGGAGGCGGGTTTGCCGCTGCCCAGCCCGCGCAACATGCCGCGCATCACCATCCGATCGTCACTCCTGGCCCGAACTCTCCAAACCGCCTCGGGATCGTCCCCCCCAGGCTATGCGAACACCGTTACGAATTGTCTAAGGAGGCTCCGTCAGCCCCGCAGCGCCACCGCGGCCTTGCCGGAGAGATCAGGCGCCCGCTCCTGCACCGCCGCCAGCCGGCCGCTGGCATCGCGCTCCAGCGGCTCGGCGAATTCAAGGCCGGCGCGATTGGCGGAGCACCACCGGGTCACGGCTTCCAGTTCGTGGCGTTCGGATAGGTGCATCCGGAAGACGGTGCCTACCGGCACGTTCCAAAGCCCTTCCACCATGGCTCCGGACACGGAGATATTGCGCACCGTGACATTGTACAGATGGCCGTGGTGATCCAGCAGCACCTTGCGCAGCATCGTCTGCCGCGGCGCCCGGGCCGAGCGCGGGCCCCGCGCGACGGCGGTGAGGCCTGAGGCCAGCCGCGCCGCGGCGTCCTCCGCACTCAGCGGCCGTTCGTAGATGAAGCCCTGCACATGGCTGCAACCATGCATCCGCACCAGATCGAGCTCGTCCAGCGTCTCCACCCCCTCGGCCGTGGTATCCATGCCGAGCGCGTGGGCGAGGCCGGTGATCGAGGCGATGATCGCGCCGTTGCGGCTGCCGGGCTGCGTCGCCCCGCGCACGAAGCTCTGGTCGATCTTGATCTTGTCGAACGGCGCCTTCTTCAGATAGCCGAGCGAGGAATAGCCGGTGCCGAAATCGTCCAGCGCCATGCGCACGCCGATGCGCTTGAGTGCGGCGAACATCGCCTCCGTACCCTCGTCATCCGTGAGGAAGACGCTCTCGGTGATCTCCAGCTCCAGCCGCGACGGCTCGATGCCGGCGCTGGCGATGGCCTGCGCGACGATTGCGGGCAGTTGCGGATTGGCGAATTGCAGCGGCGAGACGTTCACGGCCACGCGCACCTCCTCCGGCCAGCGCGCAAGATCCTGGCACGCCTGCCGCAGCGCCCATTCGCCGATCTGCGCGATCAGCCCGCTTTCCTCGGCCGCTTCCACGAAATGGTTGGTGGGCACCCAGCCCCGGTCCGGATGCCGCCAGCGCAGCAGCGCCTCGAAGCCCGAAATCCGTTCGGAGGAAGTGGCGATCACCGGCTGGTAATAGAGTTCCAGCTCGCCGTGCGAGATCGCATCGCGCAAGTCGCGCTCCAGCTTCGCCCGCTCCTCCGCCTGCGCGTGGAGATCCTCGGCATAGAAGTGATAGCGCCCGCGCCCGCCGTCCTTCGCCGCATAGAGCGCCAGGTCGGCATTGCGGATCAGCTCCTCGCTCGTTTTGCCGTCATCGGGGGAAACCGCTACCCCCACCGAGGCACCGATCACCACTCGCTGCCCGTCGATCACGTAGGGCTGGGAGAGCGCGTGAATGATCGCCTCGCACAGATGGCCTACTGCGCGGCGCTCCACTTCACCGGCCAGGATCACCTCGAACTCGTCGCCCCCGAGCCGGCCGACTTGCCCCATCTGCCCCACCGTGCCCAGCAGCCGCTGCGCCACCTGTTTCAGCAGGGCATCCCCGGCCGGATGGCCCATGGTGTCGTTCACCCGCTTGAAGCGGTCGAGATCGAGCAGCAGAACGGTGCACTGCCGCTCGCTTTCGCGTGGGGCGGCAAGGATGCGCTCCAGCGTGCGCGACATCTGCAGCCGGTTGGCGAGATCGGTGAGCGAATCGTAATGCGCCAGCCGCGAGGCATCCTCCCGGCTGCGCTTCTTCTCGGTGAGATCGGTGCCAGAGCCACGGAATCCCACAAAATTGTGGAAGGCATCGTAAATCGGCCGTCCGCTGATGGACCACCACCGCTCCTCCTCACGGATCGCGGCGCGGACGGAGACTTCGTTGAAGGCGGAGCGGGCGGTGAGATGGAACAACAGGGTGCGCTCACCATCCTGCCCCGAGTCGGCGAGATGGAACAATTGCACCAGCGGGCTGCCCACCAGCTCTTCCGGTTCGTGACCCAGCGCCCTGGCGATGGGCGGCGAGATATAGGTCAGCAGCGATCGGCGGTCGGTTTCCCAGAACCAGCCGAGCTGGGTTTCCTCGTAATCGGCCAGGATGTCTCGCGCGCGGGTCTGCATCCGGTCGCGCATCTGCTGGCGGACGACCTCCTCATGCTCTTCCCGCAGCTGCTCCCGGCTGATCAGGATTGCGACGACGAGAGCGACCAGCATCGTAAGCAGGCCGGCGAGCGATTGCAGCGCCGCCACCGGGGCCGACCAGATGGCGAACTGGCCGGCGAAGATCATCGCCGGTTGCCGGCGGAGATAGGCGGAAGCGATCCCGCCGACGCAGATCAGCGCAGCCAGCACCATGTCCCATGCCAGCCCGCCCCTCAGCGCCCAAAGCGCCATGCCCAGCCCGTACAGGAACAGCGGCAGCGCCACGACCGCGGAGGCGGCGAGCAGATGTGCCGCGAAGCTCCGTCCGCGCACCCAGTCGAAGGTGAAGCGCGCGCATCCGGAAAGGATCACAGATGCCGCCAGCAGGGGCAGGATCGGCATGTGGGGCCACGCGCCCGCCCCTAGTCGAGCGACACCGACTATGGCGAGCATGCACAGCAGCAGGAAGGGCCAGCGTCGCGGAAACCAGTTGCCCCGCTCCGGCCGCGGGGGATTCGCCGCCAGCGAGCGGTCGAGGCGGGGGCTGCGGCGGGTGTCCTGTCGTCTTTCGCTGAGCGTTCGGGCGAAAGCGGCAATCCCCTCGCCCCCGGCGGCGGCCGGCGCCTCGATAAACCGGTTAACTCTTGCGGGGCGCGACATGCCCGACCTCTGGGCTAGCCCCTTTGACAAAGGGTTAAAGCGGCAGTTTTACAGCAAATTAATGCACCACTTAGGGCCGCGGCAAAGGGCTTGCCGCGCCTCCTTGTCGGGTTACAATCCCGGTCTGAAAGCCCTGGGAGAAGGCCATTGCGGCATATCGCGATCATCGGGTCCGGCCCCGCCGGATATTACACCGCGGAAGCCGCACAGAAGACCTTCGGCGAGGATGTACGGGTGGACGTGTTCGACCGTCTGCCGGTTCCCTATGGCCTGATCCGCACGGGCGTGGCGCCGGATCACCAGTCCATCAAGGCCGTCTCGCGCCGCTACGAGAAGGTGGCACTGAGCGAGAACGTCCGCTTCGTCGGCAATGTCGCCGTGGGTGAGGACATTTCGATCGGTGAACTGCAGGAACTTTACGACGCAGTGGTCCTGGCGACCGGCGCGCCGCATGATCGCCCGCTGGGCATCCCGGGGGAGGATCTGCGCAATGTGTTCGGCAGTGCCGCCTTCGTCGGCTGGTACAATGGCCACCCGCAGTTCGCTGCGCTGAACCCCGATCTGTCCGGCACCACCGCCGTGGTGATCGGCATGGGTAATGTGGCGCTGGACGTCGCCCGCATTCTTTCCAAGAGCCGGGCCGAATTCGCCGGAAGCGACATCGTGGGCCATGCGCTGGAGGCGCTGGAAAGCTCGCGTCTGCGGCGAATCGTGATCCTCGGCCGGCGCGGGCCCCACCAGATCATGATGACGCCCAAGGAACTGGGCGAGCTGGGGGCGCTGGAACGCGCCCGGCCGCTGGTCCGGCCCGAGGACCTGCCCGAGGAGACGGCGGATGCCGCGCTGGAGCCGGGGCAGCGCAAATCCGTGGGCCTGCTGCGCGAATTCGCCGCGGCGCAAGGGGATGATGACCGGCCGATCACGATCGAATTCGCCTTCATGGCGCAACCCCGCGCGCTGGTGGGAGAGGGCAGCGTGACGGCGCTGGAGGTCGAGCGCACGCGGCTGGTGGATGGCCGCGCGGAAGCTACGGGTGAGACCTTTCGCATTCCCGCCGATCTGGTGGTCAGCTGCATCGGCTATCGCACCGCGCCGATTCCCGGCGTGCCGTTCGACGAGCGGCAAGGCCGCTTCACTAATGACGAAGGGCGTATCGGCCCCGGCCTCTACTGCGTCGGCTGGGCACGGCGTGGCCCGTCGGGCACGATCGGCACCAATCGGCCCGATGGCTATGGCGTGGTGGAGAAGATCGCCGCCGACTTTCCGGACCACGACGCGGCGGCCGGCAAGCCGGGCCGCGAAGGCTTCGACCGGCTGGCGGCGGAGCGCGGACTCGACGTCGTCACCTTCCGCGACTGGAAGAAGATCGAGGAAGCGGAGGAGACAGCCGCCCGCGAAGGCGCCCCGCGCGAGAAGTTCGTGGACATCGAAGCGATGATCCGCGCCGGCCGATAGCGGGTGCGCCGATCACCCGGGCGCCACTGGCGCACCGGGGATAGCACAGTCAGTTCAGGGATCGAGCCGCGCGCTGCGCAGCGTGACAGACCCGGTCAGTTCCATAGTTCCGGCATCATGCCCGACGCCCACGGTGTAAGCGCCCGCATCGATCCGCCAGCCGCGACCCGTTTCATATTCGGCGAGGAGGCGCGGATCGGCGGTGAGCGTCACCCGCTTCGTTTCGCCCGGCGCCAGTTCCACCTTCTGGAAGCCGAGCAGCCGCCGCGCAACGCCACCGGGCTTGTCGGTCAGATAAAGCTGCACGACATCCTTGCCCTGCACCTTGCCGGTGTTGGTCACATCGACGCTGGCGGTCACGGTCTTGCCGCCGGCGACCTTCAGATTGGCATAGCCGAAATCGGTGTAGCTGAGGCCGTGCCCGAACCAGTAGCGCGGCTGGGTGGACTGGCGGGCAAACCAGCGATAGCCGACATCGGAGCCTTCGATATCGTAATTCACCGTCACCCGCGTGCCTTCGGGTGCGTCCCAGCCGGGAATTTCCGGCCGCGGCAACTGGCTTTCGTCCACCGGCCAGCTGAGCGGGAGGTGGCCCGAGGGATTCACCTCGCCGAACAGCACGCGGGCGATCGCCTCCCCGCCCTTCTGCCCGCCAAACCATGCCTGCAGGACGCCCTTCACCTTGTCGGCCCAGGGCATGCGCACGGGATTGCCCGTCTGCAGCACCACGATGGTATTCGGATTGGCGGCGGCGACGGCTTCGATCAGCGCGTCCTGCCCGAAGGGAAGCGCCATGTCCCCCGCATCGTCGCCTTCGGTCGTGGGCTGGTAGGCGAAGACGATCGCCACATCGGCCTCGCCGGCAGCGCGTGCGGCGCCTGCGGGGTAGAGGCCGGAGTCGAAGCTGACCTCCCCCTTCGCCCGCTCCCGAATCGCGGCCAGCGGGGCCGAGGGATGGAACACGACATTCATCCAATTCGCCATCAGGCCCTCGCCGCCAAGCGGCACGGTGCGCACCGGCGCCGGGACGCCTCCCACCGAGGGGCGATAGGGATTGGCTACCTGCGAGGAACCGCCGCCGGAGGGTACGCCGGCCTCGACACTCGCGCCGATCACCGCGATGCGCCCGCTCTGCGCCGCCAGCGGCAGCACGCCGCCGGCGTTCTTCAGCAGAACGATCGCTTCCTCGGCTTCGGCCTGGGCGATCTTGCCATGGCTTTCGAAATCGATGTCCGCCTTGGCGGGCGGATTGTCGAACAGGCCATGCGCAAACATGGAACGGAGCACGCGGTGCGCCGCATCGTCCAGCCGCGCGGCCGGGATGCTGCCATCGGCAACGGCCTTCTTGAGCGGCTCGCCGAACCACACCTGCTTGTCCAGCTGCTCGCCGGACTGCTGATCGAGGCCGGCGGTGAAGGCGCCAAGTTCATGCACCGCCCCCCAGTCCGACATCACATAGCCGGGATACTCCCAGTCACCCTTGAGCACGCGGTTCAGCAGGAAATCGTTCTGGCAGCCGTAAACCCCGTTGATGAGGTTGTAGGCGCACATGACCGAACCCGGCTTGCCCCGTTCGATGGCGATCTGGAACGCGAGCAGGTCGCTCTCGCGCGCGGCATCCTCGGCGATCACCGAATCCGCCGTCATGCGGTCATGCTCCTGATCGTTCAGGGCGTAGTGCTTGACCGTGGAAATGATGTCCGCCGACTGGATGCCGCGGATGCTTTCGCCCGCCATGATGCCGGCCAGCAGCGGATCCTCGCCCGCATATTCGAAATTGCGCCCGCCACGCGGATCGCGCAGCAGGTTGACCCCGCCGGCGAGCATGACGTTGATACCCTTGGCCCGCGCCTCTTCGCCAACCATGCGCCCGCCGGCAAAGGCGATCTCGGGATTGAAGGTGGCCGCCAGCGCCAGGCTGGACGGCAGGGCGGTGGACATGTCCTGCACCCCGCGGACCAGCCCGGGATTGGTGACGCCGAGGCTGGCGTCGCTTTCCTGCTGCGCGGGAATGCCCAGCCGTTCGTTGCCGGGGATATAGCCGGCACCGCCCACGGCCTTTTCCGGTATCTTCTGGCCGGGGCCGAACGCCACCGCCATGGGCCCATGGAGGATGGCGACCTTTTCGTCCGTCGTCATCTCGCGCAGCAGCAGGTCGGCGCGCTGGTCGGGCGTGAGCTTGCTGTTCATCCACGGGCGGGCGGGCGCGCTTTCCTGCGCGACAAGGGAGCCGGTGGCGCAGGTCAGTGAGGGAAGGCTGGCGAGCGCCGCGAGGGCGTAGGTAATGCGCTTCATGTCTTCGTGCCTTTACTGTTCGGCGGGCCGGGACGAGGCGGTGTCGATTTCGGCGCCCCAGGGGTCCTTCTGCGGAACCGCCTTCCCTGCCTCGGAAAAGTCCATGATCATGTCGGTCTTGCTGGCGTAGGGCGGCCATGGGGGCAGCCCGGCACCGTTCGGGTCGCCGGTCTTGGCGAAATTGGTGAGATAGCGGCTCATCGCCTGCCCCATCGCAACATCGCGCGGGGTGGTCGCATCGCCATATTTGATCGCCGTTGTGTCGAAGAAGAAGGGAATGTCCGTGGCGTGCTGGGCGCCATCGGCATCGACCGAATCCGCGACATAGGAGAAGCGGTATTCGTACACCGGCGCGCCCTGATCGGCGATTACGCCGGCCACCCGGCGCGCGCCGGCGACCATCGGGCCGGTTTTCCCGCCGATGTCCGCACTGGTCGCGCCGATCATCATCGGGACATGCGGGAACGCGCCCGATGCGTAGGCCGCGCCCGCATCCACCGCGAGCTTCCCGTCCACGAAGGGGCTGGCGAAGGTGCGCGGCCCCTGCGGCGCAAACAGCGCCATCAGGTTGAGCCCGTCGGTCACCTCTTCCGCAGACAAGGCGCGCAGCTTTGCCAGCGCCTGCGGATCGTCCGGCGCGATGCCCTTGGCCTGCGCGAAGTCGAGGCCGATCTTCTCCACCCCGGCAAGACCGCTGCCGCTCATCGCCGTACCGTCCCCGCCGGACATCACCACCGCCTTCGCGAACAGCCCCGTCGCCAGCGGCGAGGTGACGAGCGTGTGCACGGAGGAACCGCCCGCGGATTCGCCCACGATGGTGACATTCGCCGGATCACCGCCGAAAGCCGCGATGTTCCGCTGCACCCATTGGAGCGCGGCTAGCTGGTCCATGAAGCCGTAATTGCCGAGCAGCCCGCCATCCGCGTTTTCAGCGGTCAGCTGCGGATGCGCGAAGGTGCCGAAGCGCCCGACGCGGTAATTGGCGCTGACGAAGACGACGCCCTGGCGTGCGAGATTGGCGCCGGAATAGGTCGGCGGCGATGCGCCGCCATTCACGAAGCCGCCGCCGTAGATCCAGAAGACCACCGGCAGCTTGCCCTGCGCCCCGGCCGGCCGCCAGACGTTGAGGTACAGGCAGTCTTCCGCGGGTGTGGAGCCGAGCGGTGCGGCATCGCTGGGGAACGGCACCTGCATGCAGTCATGCCCGTAGGAAGTCGCCTGCCGCACGCCGCTCCAGCCCTTTGCCGGCTGCGGCGCACGCCAGCGCAGGTCGCCCACCGGCGGAGCCGCGAAGGGTATGCCCTTCCACATCTCCACGCCATCTTCCGTCGCGCCGGCGACCCGCCCGGTTTCCGTCGTGGCTTCCTGCGCGGAAGCCGACGCGCACAGCAGCAACCCGGCGGCTACGGCGGCGAGGCCGGATGAAACGGAAACATTCTTCGGAGCCATGGCACATCCCCTCTCTGCGCGGAGGCCGTTAAGGCGGCATCTCTCGCTCGGGCGCAGCCGCGCCCCATCCCGACGTTGGTATCGCTGAGACCGACTGCTGTCCAGAAGAACGAGACAACGTTGTCAGACTTGCGGGCGGTGTTACCTGCCCTGCTGGCAACGTGGATTGGCGGGCCAGATTGTCGAGCGCAACTCGACCGTCCGCACCAGCAGGAGCAGGCGTGGCGCTCGGGTACGGCTGGTACTACGGCCTGCCGCCGCCCCGCTCAGACGCGCATGGGCATCAGGACATAGAGCGCCGGGCTCTTCTCATCCTGCCGGATCAGCGTGGGCGCGCCCGGATCGGCCAGGTGGATTTCCACCGTATCGCTGTCGATCTGGGCGAGGATATCCTTGAGATAATTGGCATTGAAACCGATCTCGAAGGGATCGGAACTGTAGCTCGCCGGCACTTCTTCCGCCGCCGTGCCGTTGTCCGGCGAGGTGACCGAAAGCGTGACCTTGTCGGTTTCCAATCCCATCTTCACAGCGCGGGTCTTCTCCGTCGCGATCGTCGCCACGCGATCGACGCCCTGGTAGAAGCTGCGCGGATCGATCTTCAGCAGCTTGTCGTTTCCGGTGGGAATCACGCGGCTGTAATCGGGGAAGGTTCCGTCGATCAGCTTGCTGGTAAGGACGACCCCGCCCTCCCCGCCCAGGGTGAAGCGGATCTTGCTGGCCGAAAGATCGATTTCGACGTTCCCGTCCAGCGATTCTTCCAGGAGCTTGCGCAATTCGCCCACCGCCTTGCGGGGCACGATCACGTCCGGCATGCCATCAGCCCCATCGGGGCGCGGCAGGGTGAAACGCGCGAGGCGGTGCCCGTCGGTCGCCGCGGCCTTGAGCACCGGCGCATCCTCATCCGAGACATGCAGGAAGATACCGTTGAGGTAATAGCGCGTCTCTTCGGTGGAGATCGCGAAGCGGGTGCGGTCGATCAGTTCGGCCAGCATCTTGGCCGGCAGTTCGAAGCTGGTCGGCAGATCGCCTTCCACGATCAGCGGGAAATCGTCGCGCGGCAGGGTCGGCAGCTGGAAGCGGCTGCGGCCGGCCTTCACCGTCATCCGGTTATCGGCCGTCTCCAGGCTCACCTGCGCCCCGTCGGGCAGCTTGCGTGCAATGTCGAACAGCAGATGTGCAGAGACGGTGATCGCGCCCGCGCTTTCCACGGACACGGCCGCCAGGCTTTCGACGACCTGCAGGTCCAGATCGGTGGCCGTCACCTTCAGCCGGCCGTCCACATCCGCTTCGATCAGCACGTTGGAGAGGATCGGAATCGTGTTCCGCCGCTCAACCACCGACTGGACATGAGACAGACAGCGCAGCAGCCTCGCGCGTTCGATGGTGGCCTTCATCGTATCCTTCTAACCCCCTTGCGCCGCTGCGGCCGGAATCGCCCACAAGCGCCGGAAAATCGTCCTCTATCCTTAGCGGTGGCATCGCCCGCGGCAAGGATCAATGCCCTTATCCGGGGATTCGCTTGGGGATAAATGCACCGCTGCGCCAGGGTGATGCCCTGTCAGGAGAACATCGCCATGCCGCCGTTCACATGCAGCGTCTGCCCGGTGACATAGCCCGCCTCGCGCGAGGCGAGATAGGCCACGGCAGCGCCGATATCTCCGCCCTCGCCCATGCGGCCCATCGGGATGCGGCTGTTCAGCGCCTCCTTTTGGGCGTCGGGCAGGACATCGGTCATCGGGGTGCGGATGAAGCCGGGAGCCACGCAATTGGCGGTGATGCCGCGGCTCGCCACTTCCTGCGCGAAGCTCTTGGTCATGCCGGTAAGCCCTGCCTTGGCGGCGGCGTAATTCATCTGGCCGGGATTGCCGGTGGCGCCCACCACGCTGGTGATGGTGACGATGCGGCCGAAGCGCGCCTTCATCATCGGCCGGGCCGCCGCGCGCATCAGGCGAAACGCCGCCTCCAGATTGATGGCGATCACCTGCTGCCACTCGTCATCCTTCATCCGCATGGCGAGGTTGTCGCGCGTGATGCCGGCATTGTTCACCAGAATGTCCAGCTGGCCCAGCGTATCCATGGCCGCGGGGATGAGTTCCTCCACCTGCGTGGTGTTGGAGAGATCGCAGGTGATCTCCACGTGATCGTGGCCGAATTCGTTATTCAGCTCATCCCGAAAGGCGCGCAGCTTCGCCGGGTTGGAGCCGGACAGCGCAATCCGCGCCCCCTGCTGCGCCAGCGCCCGCGCGATGGCCGAGCCGATCCCGCCGCTGGAGCCCGTGACGAGGGCGGTCATTCCCGTAAGGTCGAACATGTCATTCTCCAATTGGCTCGCGCAAAGGCGCGGAGGCGCAAAGATTCAAGATTGCGGACGATGGTTGTTGACCACCCGGCGAATGCCTTCCTTCATCGTTTCGCCGGAAAAATTCAACAGAAGGCCCACCGAACGGTGGGTCAGGCGCAGGTACGTCAGCAATTGCTTGGCGTGGACGGCCCTGAGCGCCTCGACAGACTTGATCTCCACGATCAGCTTGCCGCCGACCAGCAGATCTATGCGAAAGGCGGCGGCGAAGCGCAGCCCGTCGAACTCGATATCGACCGGCGTCTGCCGCTCGACTTCGATGCCTCTTCGCGCGAGCGCGCCGGCCAAGACGAGCTCATAAACGCTCTCCAGCAGGCCGGGGCCAAGCTCCCGATGAATCCGGATCGCTTCGGTGACGACGGCGCCGCTCAGCGCATCAACGGGTTGATCCATGATCTCCCCGCCTCTGCGCCTCTGCGCGCGCCATCAAATCTCCTTCGCCAGCGCTTCGATGTCGGCCATGGTCTGCACGCTGGTGACGGTGACGTCCTCCACCGTGCGGCCGATCATGGGGCCGACGACCTTGCCGCCCAGTTCCACGAAGCGGCTTACGCCCGCTTCCTTCATCGCGATCACGCTTTCGCGCCAGCGTACCCGGCCGGTGACCTGCTGCACCAGCAGTTCGCGCTCCACCGCCGGATCGCTGACCAGGCCGGCAGTGACATTGGCATAGACCGGCAGGCGCATCACCTGCGGCGGGGTCCGGCCCAGCGCCTCGGCCATGGCCTCGGCCGCGGGCTGCATCAGCGAGCAGTGGAAGGGGGCGGACACGGGCAGCAGCACGCCGCGCTTGCAGCCGTATTCCTTGGCCAGTGCCACTGCGCGCTCGATCGCTTCGCGGTGGCCCGAAAGCACCACCTGCCCCGGATCATTGTCATTGGCGATTTCGCACACCTGCCCTTCGGCGGCGGCTTCGGCGAGCTTGGTCGTCTTTTCCAGATCCGCGCCCAGCAATGCGCACATCGCGCCCACGCCCACCGGAACAGCCGCCTGCATCGCCTGCCCGCGCAGCTTCAGCAGCCGCGCCGTATCCGCGAGCGAGAAGGCGCCCGCCGCGGCCAGCGCGGTGTATTCACCCAGCGAATGGCCGGCGACGCATTCGCCCTTGGCGGCGATCGCAATGCCGCCTTCCTTCTCCAGCACGCGCAGCACGGCGATGGCATGCGCCATGATCGCCGGCTGGGCATTCTCGGTCAGCGTCAGTTCCTCTTCCGGCCCTTCGCGCATAATGCGGGAAAGGTTCTGGCCCAGCGCCTCGTCCACTTCCTGGAACACTTCGCGCGCTGCCGCGCTCGCCTCGGCGAGTTCGGCGCCCATGCCCACCTTCTGGCTGCCCTGGCCGGGAAATACGAATGCGGTCATCCTGTCCTCCTGATCGGGTTGCCGCGCCTATGGGAGCCGCTGCGATGCCGCAACCCCGAACGGCACGATCCGGTTCTGCGCGTCATGCCCGATGTCGGCGCTGCCGAGGTAGGGAATACCGGCCCGCGCGCACCAGTACCGGGCGATTTCCTCCGGCTGCGCGCCAAAGGGCCGGTCGTTCTCCGGCACATCGCTCACCCGCCCCAGCCGCAGCCCGGCGATCCCCCCAAGATGCTGCGTAACGTGGAAGAACAGCCGGTCGATGGCATAGAGATGCTCGGCCACTTCCTCCACCATCACCACATGGCCGGCGAGGTCGGGCATCAGATCGGTGCCGCACAGCATGGCGAGCGTCATCAGGTTGAAGGCCACCACCGGCCGCTGCGCCAGCGAGTGATCGGGTTCGATCGGCTCCCCCGCCAGAAACGCCAGGCTGCGGCGCACCGCCTGCTCCCCGCCGTCGCGCCGCAGGTCCATCGGCATCGGCCCATGCACCGATCGGCCGATGCCGGCGCGGTAGAGCCCTGCCAGCAGATAGCCCGCGTCCGAATAGCCGAGGAACGCCTTGTCCCGCGCCGCCGGGCCCATGCGCGAGATTGCCGCAGAGGCGATGCGGTTGGCGCCATAGCCGCCCCGCGCGAACCACACGGCGTCCACCGCCGGGTCGCTCGCGCAGTCCAGCAGCGCCGCCAGCCGCAGCTCGTCCGCCCCGGCGAAATGCCCCTGTTCGACAAAGCACTGCTCGTGGAAGGCAAGCTCCAGCGAAGGGAATTCCGCCGCCAGCGCGCTCACGCGCTCCGCCAGTTCGCGGGTGATCGGTGTGGCGGGTGCGCAGATGGCGATACGGCTCATGCGCGACTGGTAGCTTTGCGAGTTGTAAAGTCGAGAGGGCGCGCATAGCAGATAGTGCATGAATGACGCCGCTACGCTGACCGATCACCCGTGGTTCTTCGTTGGCATCGGCGGTTCGGGCATGCTGCCGCTGGCTACCATCCTGCGCGGCCGGGGTGCCGAGGTTGCCGGGTCGGACCGCAGCCGGGACCAGGGGCTCAACCCCGCGAAGTTCGCATGGCTGGAACGGCAGGGCTTCACCCTCTTCCCGCAGGACGGCAGTGGCATCACTTCCCCTCGCCAGACGCTCGTCGCTTCGGCGGCGGTGGAAGACAGCGTGCCGGAAGTCGTCCGCGCGAAGGAGCTGGGCTGCCCGCGCATGAGCCGGGCCGAACTGCTCGCGCAGCTGTTCAATGCGGCCGGGCAAGGGGTGGCGGTGGGCGGCACCAGCGGCAAGAGCACCGTCACCGGCATGCTCGGCTGGATCATGCTGCAGGCCGGCACCGATCCCACGATCATGAACGGCGCGGTGATGAAGAACTTCGCCACCGCCGACGCCCCCTTCGCCAGCGCGCGCGTGGGCCGGGGCGAGACCTTCGTCAGCGAAGTGGACGAAAGCGACGGATCGATCGCGCTTTACCGGCCGCAGGTCGCCGTGCTGCTCAACGTCAGCCTCGACCACAAGAGCATGGAGCAGCTGCGCGTGCTGTTCCGCGATTTCCTGCGCTCCGCACGCATGGCGGTGGTGAATGCTGACGATGTGGAGGCCAGCTTCGTGGCGGAAAAGCTGCCGAAGGTGCTCACCTACGGGATCGACAGCCCGGCCGCGCAGATCGGCGTGGTGCCCGGCACCGCCGAATATGGCCCCACCGGCCTGCGCGCCGCGGTGATCGACCGGCGCGACGGCACGGCCCACCCGCTCGTCCTCTCCATGCCCGGCAGGCACAATCTTTCGAACGCGCTGGCCGCGATCGCCGGGGCCGCCGCAGCGGGGGTCGAGGTGGAAGCCGCAGTTCGCGCGCTACGCGGCTTCGCCGGGCTGGCCCGCCGCTTCGACATCATCGGCACCAGCCCTTCGGGCATCACCGTGATCGACGATTTCGGCCACAATCCGGAGAAATGCCGCGCCACGCTGCGCACGCTGAAGGCGCATGAGGGGCGCGTGATCGCCTTCTTCCAGCCGCATGGCTATGGCCCGCTGCGCCAGATGGGGCACGAACTGGCCCGCACCTTCGCGCGCGAGCTCGGGCCGGATGACGTGACGATCCTGTGCGATCCGGTCTATTTCGGCGGCACGGTGGACCGCAGCGAGGGCAGCGAACGCATCGTGGAGATGATCCGCGCCGCCGGCGGGCGGGCGGAGTATATCGCTGACCGCGCCGAGTGCGGCGCCCGCATCCGCGAACTGGCCGCCCCGGGGGACCGGATCGCGGTGATGGGCGCGCGGGACGACACGCTCACCACCTTCGCCAGGGATCTGCTGGCAGCCCTGCCCTAGCGCAGGCGATAAAAGCGGATGCGCACGGCCGACACCTTCGAATCGGGGGCCATTTCCAGCGTGCCGATGAAGGCCGACTTGCCCAGCCATTCATATTTGCCGAGCGGCGGCTCGAACACCGGATGGGTGCGCACGGGCGGCGGTGCCTGCCCTGCTGCCGGCGGGCAGATGACGCCGGTGTTCACCACATTGATGACCACGCCGTCATCCGTCTTGAGGAAATAATCCGCCTTCACATCGGTGCAGCCATCGGCCCGGCGCAATTGCCAGTCCCATCCGCCGGGCACCACTTCGCCGCGGATTTCCGGCCCTTCGAAGGTTCCGCCGGTGATCGGGATGATCAGCCGTCCGCCCCGCGCAGTGTCGCCGGGCGCCACCGCCTGCCCCAGCAGCACCGTCTCTTCGAAGGCGAATTCCAGCTTCGGCTCCTGCGGTGCCTGTGCCGCGGCCCCGCCTGCCACCAGTGCAGCGCCAAGCGCGCTGGCCACGGCCATGGTTCGTGCCTTCATCGTTCCTCCCCCTTGTTGATTCCGGCCTAGCCGAACTTGCATTCCCCGGCAATTTCGGTATGTGCGCCCCTTCCGCGCCCCTGAGGGGGCAGGAAATTCGTCAAAGAAAGCCGGAGGGGCCCCGCGCATTCGGTGCGGACAAGCCAGCGATCGGCATGAAGTGAAAGGAAGCGCAACATGGCTCGTTACGAGCATGTGTTTCTCGCGCGTCAGGATCTGAGCCAGGCTCAGGTCGATGCGCTTGCCGCCGCCGCCACGGAAATCGTGGAAGCGAACGAAGGCAAGGTTACCAAGACCGAGACCTGGGGCCTCAAGAGCCTCGCCTACAAGATCGACCGCAACCGCAAGGCGCATTTCGTCCTCCTCAACATCGAGGGTCCGGGCAGTGTCGTCGCTGAGCTGGAGCGGCAGAACCGCATCAACGAAGACGTGATCCGCTGGCTCACCATCGCGGTGGAAGAGCATGAGGAAGGCCCGTCCGTGCAGATGCGCAAGAACGAGCGCGACCGGAAGCGCCGTGGAGGAGACAACTGATGGCCCGCCCGTTCCTCCGCCGCCGCAAGTCCTGCCCCTTCTCGGCCAAGGACGCCCCCGCAATCGATTACAAGGACGTGCGCCTGCTGCAGGGCTTCATGTCCGAACGCGGCAAGATCGTGCCGAGCCGCATCACCGCCGTTTCCGCCAAGAAGCAGCGTGAGCTGGCCAAGGCGATCAAGCGCGCCCGCCATCTGGGCCTGCTGCCCTACATCGTGAAGTAAGGAGGGCGGACCGATGGATATCATCCTGCTCGAACGTATCGAGAAGCTGGGCACGATCGGCGATGTCGTTTCCGTGAAGGACGGCTACGCCCGCAACTTCCTGCTGCCGCAGAAGAAGGCGCTGCGCGCGAATGATTCGAACCGCAAGGTGTTCGAAGCCAATCGCGACCGCCTGGAGAAGGAAAATGCCGAACGCCGCAGCGATGCGGAAAAGTCCGGCGAGAAGGTGGCCGGCACGGAAATCGTGCTGATCCGCGCTTCCTCCAACTCCGGCCAGCTCTATGGCTCGGTCAATGTGCGCGACATCGTGCTGGGCCTCGAAGAGAAGGGCCACAAGATCGACAAGCGCCAGGTCATCCTGGGCAGCCCGATCAAGACGATCGGCATGTTCGACGTGACGATCGCGCTGCACCCCGAAGTGCACATCACGATCAAGGCCAATGTCGCCCGCTCGGATGACGAAGCGGAGCTGCAGAGCCAGGGCGTGGACGTGATCGCCCAGATGAACGAGGACGAGCGTTCGGAGAGCGAAGGCTTCACCGAAGCCGTCGACCCGACCCTCGAACCGGGCGAGATCCCGGCCGAGCTGATGCAGGGCGCCGACGAGGGCGAGGACGCCGCCGAAGGCTGAACCTGCCGGTTCCCATAAGGAAAAGGGGCGCGATCCACTGCGGATCGCGCCCTTTTCTTTGCCTGCTCCAGACGCGCACGGAACGCCGGCCTAGGCGATCGCAACAAAGATACTTTGGATTGTAGCGAAGCGCTGGCTAGACACCATTATGGACTCAGCACAGATCATTTCCACCCTTACCGCCGTGTATGATGCGGCCGTGGCGGCGCTGCGCGACGACATCGCCGAATATGCCCGTTCCGGCACCCCGCCCGCCCCCGAGCGGCGGCACGACGGCAGCTATTGCTACCCCGAGCTGCGCATCCATTTCGGCGGGATCGGCGACCGGCAGGATCGCACGCGCGCCTTCGGCCGGCTGCAGCTCCCCGGCACCTATGCCACCACGGTCACGCGCCCCCGGCTGTTCGCCGGCTATCTGGCCGAGCAGCTGGAACTGCTGAAGAGCGATTACGAGATCGAGATCGAGATCGTCCCTTCGCGGCAGGAAATCCCCTTCCCCTATGTGCTCGACGGGCAGCAGGGCGCAGCGATGGCGAGCGTCCGCCCGACCGAGTTGGCGCGCTATTTCCCCACCACCGAACTGGCGCTGATCGGGGACGAGCTGGCCGACAATGTCGAGCTGGATCCCGCCATGCCGATGCCGCTGTCTCTGTTCGACGGGTTGCGCACCGATTTCAGCCTGGCGCGGCTCGCCCATTACACCGGCACCCCGCCGGAAGACTTCCAACGCTTCGTGCTGTTTACCAACTATCACCGCTATATCGATGAATTCGTGGACTGGGCCGGCACGCAGGTGGGCAATGGCACCTATACTGCGCTCACCGGCACCGGCGGGCTGCATGTCGGGGAGCGGACCGAAGGGGCACGCGCCCAGCTTTCGGAAACGAGCTGGCGGCGGCACCAGATGCCAGCCTATCACCTCCATGCCGGCTCCCGCCTCGGCATCTCGCTGGTGAATATCGGCGTCGGCCCCTCGAACGCCAAGACGATCACCGATCACCTTGCCGTGCTGCGGCCGGAAGCGTGGCTGATGATCGGCCATTGCGGCGGCCTGCGCCCCACGCAGAAGATCGGCGATTTCGTCCTCGCACACGCCTATCTGCGCGACGATCACGTGCTCGATTCCGTCCTGCCGCCCGAAATCCCCATTCCCGCCATCGCCGAAGTGCAGGTGGCCATGGCCTCCGCGGCGGAGGAGGTCAGCGGCGTGCAGGGGCTCGATCTCAAGCAGCGCATGCGTACCGGCACGGTGGTGACGACGGACGATCGCAACTGGGAGCTGCGCTATACCCACACCGCCCGGCGCCTGTCGCAAAGCCGCGCCGTGGCGATCGAGATGGAAAGCGCCACGCTGGCGGCGCAGGGCTATCGCTTCCGCGTGCCCTACGGCACGCTGCTCTGCGTCTCGGACAAGCCGCTGCACGGCGAAATCAAGCTGCCGGGGCAGGCCAATGTCTTCTACGAGGAAGCGATCGCCGCGCATCTGCAGATCGGCATCCGCTCCTGCGAGATCCTGCGCGCCGAAGGCCCGCGCCTGCATAGCCGCAAGCTGCGGGCCTTCAACGAACCGCCATTCCGCTGACGGGGCGCCAGCCCCGGCGGGCGGTGGCGCTTACCAGCCGCTGGGCTTGCCCTTGTTCTGTTCGTCCAGCCACTTCTTCAGCGGCGCGAAATAGTCGAGCATCGGCTTGGCGCTTAGCTCGCGGCTGCCGGTGAACACCTCCAGCGCCTCCGGCCAGGGCTTGCTGGCGCCCATTTCCAGCATCGCGTTCAGCTTCTCGCCCACCTGCTTGTTGCCGTAGAAGCTGCAGCGGTGCAGCGGTCCCTTCCAGCCCGCCTGCTCGCACGCGGCCTTGTAGAACTGGAATTGGAGGATGCGCGCGAGGAAATAGCGCATGTAGGGCGTGTTGCCGGGAATGTGATATTTGGCGCCCGGGTCGAAGGCGTCTGCCGGCCGCTCCACCGGCGGCACGATGCCCTGATACTCGCGCTTCAGATCCACCCAGGCGGTGTTGTACTGCGCCGGGCTGATCGATCCGTCGAACACCCCCCAGCGCCATTTGTCTACCAGCAGGCCGAAGGGCAGGAAGGCCACCTTGTCCATCGCCTGGCGCAGCAGCAGGCCGATGTCCTTGTCGGCGCTGGGCACCTGCGAACGGTCCAGCAGGCCGATCTGCACCAGATATTCCGGGGTGATCGACAGGGCGATGAAATCGCCGATGGCTTCGTGGAATCCGTCATTCGCGCCGTTCAGATAGAGATACGGCTGTTCCTTGTAGGCACGCTGATAGTAGTTGTGGCCGAGCTCGTGGTGGATCGTCACGAAGTCATCGGCATTCACCTTGATGCACATCTTGATGCGGATATCGTCCTTGTTGTCCACATCCCAGGCACTGGCGTGGCAGACCACTTCGCGGTCGGCCGGCTTCACGAAAAGGCTGCGTTCCCAGAAGGTTTCGGGCAGCTTTTCGAAGCCGAGTGAGGAATAGAAGCCCTCCCCCGTCTTCACCATGTCCAGCGGCTGCTTGCCCTGCGCCTTCAGCAGATCGCCGATGTCATAGCCCAGATCGCCGGCCCCCGGGGGCGCCACCAGCGGATAGATATTGCCCCATTCCTGCGCCCACATATTGCCCAGCAGGTCCGCGCGGATCGGGCCGGAGGCGGGCTGCACCGCATCGCCATACTTCTCGTTCAGCCGGGTGCGGACATAGGTGTGCAGCGCCAGGTACAGCGGCTTCATTTCCTCCCACAGCCGCTCCGTCGTGGCGGCGAATTGATCCGGGTCCATGTCGTAATTGGACCGCCACATGGCGCCCGCATCGGCAAAGCCCAGTTCCTTCGCGCCTTCGTTGGCGATGGTCACCAGCCGTGCGTAATCGTCCTTCATCGGCGCGCCGACATTGTCGTGCCAGCTCTTCCACATTTCGGCGTATTCGGCCGGCGTATGATCGAGATTGCCCATCTCCGCCTCGATGTCGGAGCCGGAGATCGCCTTGCCATCGAGCGTGCCCTTGCCCTTGCCGTATTGCGACTGGAGATCGGTGGCGATCGTGTTCAGCTCCGCCGCTGCACCGGGCGTGGTCGGGGCCGGCAGCACGATGCCGTTGCGCAGGATATCGAGCTTGCGCGCCACATCCGGATCGAGACCCTTCACGCGGGCGTAGCGGGCGGCCTGCAGCGCATAGCGCACCGCCTTTTCCGTACCCACGGCGCCGCTTTGCGCGGCCAGCGCGTCGGTATCCGGGGTGATATAGGTGGCGTTGACCCAGGCGATGCGGCTCGCATCCACCGAGTAATCGAACAAATCCTTCTCGGCCGCAGCCACGAAATCGGCCGCGCCCTGCGGCGTCATCGGAAACTCGGCCTTCGCCTCTGTCGCTGGGGCATCCTCCGCGGCGAAGGCGGGGGTGGCAAGATTGGCAGCAAGCGCCAGCAGCGCGGCGGAGGCGAGCAGTTTCATTGCGATTGGTCCTCGGCAGTCCGGATTGTTTCAATTGCTACCGGTCTGAACGCGAAGGCAGGGCAAATCAACCGGGCAAATCAGGCCGCCAGGAAGCGGACGATCTCCTCCCCAAGCGCGCGTTCGGTGACGGAACTCATATGCGTGCCGGGCACCTGCTGCAGCCGCGCTTCCGGAAGCATATCCGCCAGCGCTTCGGGCGAGCCGTTGTCGCGATCGTCTTCGCCGCAGAGCACCAGCGTGGGACATCGGATGGCGGCAAGGTCCGCCTCTTCCATGTCGCACACGCTCTGCAGCAGCAGGCGCGCGGCGACGCGGTCCACCTTCATGGTCTTCATGAACTGCACCGCCATATAGGCGCGGTCGCCCCGCTCCACTTCCGCGAAGCGATCGATGGCGTCGATGAAGAAGGCGGCGCGGCAATCCCAGCCGGCCAGCCCTTCCAACCCCATGCCCGACAGCACCAGCCGCCGCGGCGAGAGGCCGCTGACCACTGCCCGCGCCGACGTGCGAGAGCCGAGGGAGAAGCCCACCAGGTCGAAGTGCTCCAGCGCCAGCGCCTCGACCACGGCAAACAGGTCGCGCACCAGCACATCGGCCGGATAGGCGGCGGGGTCGTGCGGCGCGTCGCTTTCGCCATGGGCGCGCAGATCGGGCATGATCGCCTCGAACCCCGCGTCAGCCAGCGCCTGCGCGTGGCCGAAGCGGATCCAGTTCATCTGCGCGCTCGAGAACAGGCCATGGAGCAGCAGCACCGGGCGGCCCGCGCCCAGCCGGTGCACCGCCAGCTGCGTGCCATCGAAGCTGGCGATCTTCTCGCTACGTACTCCGTCCCCGTCGCTCATTCCGGCGCCTCCATTCCCGCGTCGTGCCAGCGCCGCATAACGGCCTCGTTCTCCTCGCTGCGATATCCGGGCAGGCCAGTCAGATCGGTCCACGCGTCGAGCATGCTCTCGGTGGCGTAATTGTGCGCCGGGCGGAAGGCGGCGGGATCGTCGAAGGCGCCCACCGTCAGGTCCATCGTCTCGCTGTCCGGGAAGGCGAAGCCCAGCGGGGTGCCGCAATGGCTGCAGAAGGGCCGGCGCGCGATGGGTGACGAGGCGTACCAGTCCGGCTCACGCTCCCACGTCACATCCTCCTTGCGCACGCCAGCGAAGGCAATCCACGCCCCGCCGGTCGCCTTGCGGCACATCTTGCAGTGGCAGGCATAGGCCTTGTCCGGCTCCACCGCCGCCGAGAAGCGGATCCGGCCGCATTGGCAGCCCCCGGTCATCGTCTCCACGCTCAAACCTCCATAGCTGATGGCGCGCGCACCCTTGGGGCAACTAGCGGAAGAAGCAGTTTGTGCCGGCGAACAGCGCCGTCACCACCGCATCCGGCCCCGCACCGCTGGCGAAGCCGCCGATCGTGCCGCCATCGGGCGCGGTGTAGCGGAACTCGCCGTCGAGCGAGCTGTCCGGCAGCAGCTCCACACTGCGCTCGCCGCGCAATTCGGCAAGGGTGACACCGGGACGGATACCGTCGCTGGTCACCATGCCTGGCCCTTCCTTCATGAGCCAGCCCACCAGCCGGTCATCCTGAAAGTTGAGCGTCAGTGGCCCGAAGGAGGAAAACTCCATCGGGCCGGCACCGCATTCCATGTTCCGGTCGATCTCGAACGGCGCATCGGGGAAGACGGCGCGGGCATCGTCCTCCACCACTTTGCGCGCGGTGCTGAAGGGCCGGCGCTTGGTGCCGAAGGACACGCCCTGCGCATAGACCACTGCGCGCGGCGTGGGCTTCGCCTGCGTGGGAGAAGGTGCTGCGGTGGGCGGAGGCGCGGATGTTCCGCCGGGTGACGGCGCGGGGGGCTGGTCCTCCCCCGCCCCTCCGCAGCCGGCCAGCAGCAGCAGCATGCCGGCCAGTGCGAAGGTCCGCGCCATGGGCTCAGCCCTTCTTCAGATGCCGCCGGCCGAGCAATTCAGCGATCTGCACGGCGTTGAGCGCCGCGCCCTTGCGCAGATTGTCGGAGACGCACCAGATGGTGAGGCCGTTGTCGACCGTCGGATCCTCGCGCACGCGGCTGATGTAGGTCGCCCCGTCGCCGGCGCTTTCCACCGGCGTCACGTAGCCGCCGTCTTCGCGCTTATCCACGAGCATGCAGCCGGGCGCCTCGCGCAGGATGTCCATCGCCTGCTGCGCGGAAATCTCGTTCTCGAACTCGATGTTCACCGCTTCGGAATGGCCCACGAACACGGGCACGCGCACGCAGGTGGCGTTGAGCTTGATCTTCGGGTCGAGGATCTTCTTCGTTTCCACCACCATCTTCCACTCTTCCTTGGTGGAACCGTCATCCATGAAGACGTCGATGTGCGGGATCACATTGAAGGCGATCTGCTTGGTGAATTTCTTCGGCTCCACCTGGTCGCCCACGAAGATGGCGCGGCTCTGCTCGAACAGTTCGTCCATGCCTGCCTTGCCGGCCCCGGAAACCGACTGATAGGTGCTCACCACCACGCGCTTGATCGTGGCGGCATCGTGCAGCGGCTTCAGCGCCACCACCAGCTGCGCCGTGGAGCAGTTGGGATTGGCGATGATATTGCGCTTCTTGTAGCCGTCGATCGCATCGGGATTCACTTCCGGCACGATCAGCGGGACATCGGGATCCATGCGGTAGAGCGAGGAATTGTCAATCACCACGCAGCCGGCCGCAGCCGCCTTGGGGGCATATTCCTTGGCCGGGCCGGAGCCGGCGGCGAACAGGGCGATGTCCCAGCCGGTGAAATCGAAATGCTCGATATTGCGGCATTTCAGCATCTTGCCCGTGTCGCCCAGCTCCACTTCGGTGCCGACCGAGCGCGAGGAAGCAACCGCCGCAACCTCATCCATCGGGAATTCGCGCTCCGCCAGGATCGCGAGCATCTCGCGTCCGACATTGCCCGTCGCGCCTACAACCGCAACCCGATAACCCATGTCCTGCCTTACCTTTCGCGTCCCCGACCAAAGCCTGCCGGGCGGCGGGGGAGTTAGCCCCCGCGCCCCGTGCTTTCAACCCTCAGCACCCGAATAGGCTGGAGTAGCTCAGGCAAAGCCGGCGAGATGGGCGAGCAACAGCAGCGTAGCGGCGAAGGCGCCGATGGTGCCGAAGGCGGCAATCGCCGGATGCGCGCGGCTTTTCCGCCAGGAAAGCAGGTTCACCGTCCCGAACACCAGCAGGAACACCACGCTCGCCCCCGTGACCAGCGCGGCAAGGCCGCCGATCACCGCCAGCGCCAGTGCGGCAGCGGCGATCACCATCACGCCGAAATAGGGGGCGCCGGCACGGTTCTGCCGCGCGAAGGCCTGCGGCAATTCATCCTCCACGGCCACTTCGCGCGCCAGCCGCGCGGTGGAGAACAGCGTGGCGTTGATGGCAGAGCCGGTGGACAGCGCCGCCGCCAGTGTCACCACCAGCAGCCCCGGCTCGCCCAGCGCGGCCTGCCCCGCCTTGGCCAGTGCCACTTCGCCATCCGCCACGATCGCGGCGGTGCCGGTCAGCATCGGCACGGCCAGCGCCACGGCGATATAGACCGCGATCGCCGTGCCGATCGTCAGCGGCATCACCCGCCTGATCTGGCGCTTGCGGTCCGCCATCTCGTCATAATCATAGGCGAGCAGTTCGAACCCCTCATAGGCCATGAACACGCTGGCCGCGCCCACCACCGCGCCGAACCAGCCGGGCGGATCCGCCACGGCCAGGCTGGCAGCATCGAAGCGGGCAAGGCCCATGGCGGCCAGGCCGACCAGGATCACCAGCTTGCCCACCACGATCGCCAGTTCCAGCCCCGCCGCTTCCCCCGCGCCGCGCAGGTTCACCAGCGCGAGCAGGATGATTGCCGCGGCCGCCATCGCGCCGGGCAGCCAGTGCGGCCCGCCCAGCGCATTGGCGAGATAGGAGCCGAAGGTGGCGGCATAGACGGCGCAGGTCAGCGTATAGCCCAGGATCAGCACCCAGGCGGACAGCTTGGCCACGCGGGCGAAACCGGCATCGCGCAGGAAGCGGTAGATCCCACCGGCCTTGTCGCCCGCCACGGTGAGCGACGACATGCAGTGGCCGGTGGCCATCGCGATGAGGCCGCCGATCAGGAAGCTGGCCCAGGCCCACTGCCCCGCTACCGCGATGACCACGCCAAGGGTGGAGAAGATGCCGCCGCCGATCATGCCGCCGACGCCGATCGCCCAGGACTGGCCGAGCGAAAGCTGCCCGCCCCCGCCCCGGCTCATGTCCGCGCAGCCTTCACTGCTGGGGCGCTACGCCGTGGCGATCGAGGAAGTCGAAGATCGTGGTCCACAGATGCACGCTCACCTTCGGGCCGCCCACGCGGTGGGTGAAGCCCGGGTAGAACATCATCTCGAACGGCACCGCCTCCCCCTGCAGCCGCGCGGCGAGTTCGGTGGAGTTTTCGAACACCACATTGTCATCCGCCATGCCGTGGATCAGCAGCAACGGATCGGCGATGTTCACCGCATCCTCGATCGCGTCACTAGCGGCATAGGCCGCGGCATCGGCCTGCGGCGTACCCATGTAGCGTTCGGTATAGGCGGTGTCATACAGCTCCCACCGCGTCACCGGCGCACCGGCGATGCCCGCGGCATAGAGGCCGGGATCGGCCTCCAGCATCTTCAGCGTCATATAACCGCCGTAGGACCAGCCATAGGTGGCGATCTTGTCGGGATCGACGAATTCCAGCGTCTTCAGATACTCGGCCCCGCGCTTCTGGTCCTCCACCTCCACGCTGCCCATGGCGCGGTTGATCGGCTTTTCGAACGCGACGCCGCGATTGGGGCTGCCGCGATTGTCCAGTTCGAAAAAGATATAGCCGCGATCGACGATATATTGCTCCAGCGCGCCGCCCCAGCCCTTGGTCACGGTCTGCGAATGCGGCCCGCCGTAATGCTGGAAGAACACCGGATAGCGCTTGCCCGGCTGCAGCTCCGGCGTGATCATCCGCCAGTGGAGCGGCTCCCCGTCGGCGCCGGGGATCGTGCCATAGGTCGGCAGACGATGACCCGCCATGTAGGGCGTATAGGGGTGATCGGCGTCGATGGCGTTCTCCACGATCCAGGTCAGCCGGTTGCCATCCTCATCCGCGAGATAACTCTGCGGCGGCTGCGCGGCGGAGGAACGGCTGACGAGCAGCAGCCGGCCGGTCTTGTCCATGCTGGCCGAATTGGCGAAACCCGGATCGCTCAGCCGCGCCAGCCGGTCCGGCTCCGCCAGATCGAGTGAATAGACCTGCTGCGCCAGCACATCATCCTGCGTGCCGGTGAAATAGACCCGTCCGGCATCCTGATCGACGCCGACCAGCTTGGTCACCACCCAGTCCCCGCTGGTGAGCTGGGTCCATGCGCCGTCCGCCAGGCGATAGAGATGGCCATAGCCGCTGCGTTCGGACCACCAGATCAGGCTGCCGTCCTTCAGGAAGCGATAATTGTCGCTCAGATTGATCCAGTGGCCGGGCGCGGCTTCCTCGCTGAACAGCACGCTGCTGGCCCCCGTGGCGGGATCGACCTTCAGCATGTCCAGCCGCGTCTGCGCCCGGTCCAGCCGCTGGACGTAAAGCGCGCTGCCATCGGGCGCCCAGTCCACGCGGGCCAGATAGATGTCCTTGTCAGTCCCCAGATCCACCTGCACGCGGTTGCCGCCATCGGGGTCGATCACGAACAGGCTGACATCGGCATTGGGAGTGCCCGCGGCGGGATAGCGCTGTTCATAGGTGCGCGTGCCGCTGGCGCCGATTGCCGCACGGGTGACAATGCCCACCGGACTTTCATCCACCCGCGCCACGGCGATGCGACGATCGTCGGGCGACCACCAGAAGCCGGTGGAGCGATCAAGCTCCTCCTGCGCCACGAATTCCGCCACGCCCCAGCTGACGAGATCGCCTTCCGCCGGGGTGACCGGCTGCGGGTCCGGCGCCAGCTGGTCCAGCGCCCCGGTCCACAGCCGTCCGTCCCGCACGAAGGCGATATAGGCGCCGGTCTCGCTGAGCTTCGGATTGAGTTCGCTCTCTTCCGTGTCGGTCAGGCGCAGCACCCGGCCGTCCAGCCCGGCAAGATAGAGATCGCCGTCGAGCGGCACGAGGATGGACTGGCCATCTTCCGCCCAATCATAGGTGACGATGCCCTTGAGGCTGCCGATGCGCTGCCGCTCGCGCTGCATCTTCTCCGCCTCGGACAGTTCGCGGCCAGAGCCCAGCTTCTCGCTGTCCACCAGCATGCGCCATTCGCCGCTCTGCCGGTCATATCCCCACAGGTCGTAGCGATCGCGGTCATCCGGCCGGTTGCGCAGCAGCGTGAGATAGCGCCCATCGGGCGAAAGCCGCTCGCTGCGCGGGCTCGGTCCGTCCAGGCCGGGGCTGCCGAACACGCGTTCCAGCGTCAGGCCATGCTGCGCTGCTTCATCCATGGGCTGATCCTCCTGCGCCGCGGCGATAGACGGAACGGCCAGCAGGGCAAGCATGCTGGCGGCGGCGAAATGGCGGGCAAGGCGCATCGGCGGGGCGGGCTCCAGACAGAAAAGGGCGCCCCGGTTGCCCGGAGCGCCCTTTCGTTACGCATGAAATCGCGTGGTTTGAAGGCCCGGGGCCTTACTTGGTCACATTCTCGCGGCGCTCGGCGATGCGGGCGCGCTTGCCGGTGCGGCCGCGCAGGTAATAGAGCTTCGCCCGGCGCACCACGCCACGGCGCACCACGGTGATGCTTTCCACATTCGGCGAATAGAGCGGGAACACACGCTCCACACCTTCGCCGAAGCTGATCTTGCGGACGGTGAAATTGCTGTTGATGCTGCGGTTGGACCGCGCGATCACCACGCCTTCGAAATTCTGCACACGGGTGCGTTCGCCTTCAACGACGCGCACGCCGACGCGCACGGTATCACCGGCGCGGAATTCGGGAATGTCCTTCCCGTCTTTGAGCTTGCCGATCTGTTCGGCTTCGAGTTCCTGGATCAGACCCATGTCCGACTTCCCTATTCATCGCGCCGCGCGCCAGAGGCAGACTGGTCCCGAGCGCCCCTGTGGCGCTCCCAAAGGTCCGGCCTGCGTAACCGTGTGTCTTCTTCCGCGCGGTGTTTCCGCCACGCGGCTATCTTCGCATGATCCCCCGATCGCAGCACTTCAGGGATCGTGCGCCCTTCCCATTCCTGAGGTCGGGTATATTGCGGATATTCGAGCAAGCCTTCTTCGAAGGACTCCTCGCACCCGCTTGAAGGCGCGCCCATTACGCCGGGAAGCAGGCGAATGCAAGCATCGAGAATGGCCAAGGCGGCGGGTTCGCCGCCCGAAAGCACCATGTCGGCCAGGCTCACCTGCTCCACCGGCCGCCCTTCGAAGATCCGCTCGTCAAATCCCTCGAATCGGCCGCACAGGATCGTGACGCCCGGCCCGGCCGCCAAGGCGCGGATGCGCTGCTGCGTGATCGGGCGACCGCGCGGGGTCATTGCCAGCACCGGGCAGGCGGGCTGGCGGGCCAACGCATGGTCGATGGCGCTGGCCAGCACATCGGGCTTCAGCACCATGCCCGCGCCGCCGCCCGCGGGCGTATCGTCCACCGTGCGGTGCCGATCCGTGGCGAAATCGCGGATCTGCACCGTGTCCAGCGACCACGTGCCCTCCGCCAGCGCCCGCCCGGCGAGGGAGAGGCCGAGCGGCCCGGGAAACATCTCGGGATAAAGCGTCAGGATGGTGGCGGCGAAACTCATGGCCGGGCCGTTACGCCCCGGCGCCCGCGCGCGCAATCGCCGCCGGCAGGCTCAGCCCGCGATGGGCAAACCGTCCCCCGCCGCGTGATCCTCCACCTGCGGGGCGGAGTCGTCACGGCCGAGCCGTTTCGCCACCAGCCAGGCGGGGGGTAGGCAGAAGATTGCGAAGAGGATCACGGTGAACACGATCAGCGCGAGCAGGCCGAGCGCGTAATCCTGCGGATCGTCGATATCGGCATCGAGCAGGAAGCCGCCGAAGGCCAGCGACATAGGCAGCAGCGCCGCGACGGCCGCCGCGAGGATCGCCCGCCGTCCGGCCCGCCAGCGCGGCGCCAACAGCGAGAGGCCCAGCGCGAGCCCGGCAGACAGCAGCGCAGCGGTGGCCAGGGTGCCGCCGAAAATGAGGGTCAAATCCATGGAGTGCGCCCGATGATCGTCAACAAGGCGCTGAGGATAGCGCCGGTGTATCGCCAGCGCAATACACCGGCGCTCTCTCAATCGATGAAGGGCGTGGCGACGATCAGCCGCTCGTCATTCCATTCGGGCACGGCGGCCTCGACCATCGGGACCATGAAGCGCTTGCCCGGCCTGCCGTCCTCGCCCGCCGGCCGCTCGATCTCCACGATGTCGCCTGCGCCGAAATTCTCCACCGCCACCACCCGGCCGAGCGATTGGCCCGTATCGGACACGGCGGCGAGGCCGATCAGATCGGCGTGGTAATATTCGCCCTCCGCCAGCGGCGGCAGGGCGGAACGGGGGACGGTGAGCGCGGTTCCGCGCAGCGCCTCCGCCGCATTGCGGTCGGGGCTTTCGGCGAAGCGGGCGATGGCCCCACCCTTGTGATCGTCGCGCAGCGCCTTCAGCGTCAGCGCGCCGCCGTTGAAGCTGCCATGGCGCTTCAGCGCCGCAAGCCCTTCACCGAAGAGCTTGAGGCGAACTTCGCCCGTCACGCCATGCGCACCGGTGATGGCGGCAAGGGTGACGGGCTTGTCCTGCACCGGGGTCAGCCCTCGGCCTTGTCCTCGGAGGCTTCCTCAGCGGGAGCTTCCTCAGCAGCCGGAGCTTCCTCGGCCGGGGTTTCTTCAGCGGGCGCTTCCTGCGCCGGAGCTTCTTCGGCGGGCGCTTCCTCGGTCACTTCCTCGGCGGGGGCATTCGCCTCTTCCGCGGCAGCCTTGGCGGCTTCCTCGGCCTCGGCCTGCTTCGCCGCACGCTCCTCGGCGCGCTCCTTGGCCTTGTCGCCCGGCTCGGCCTTGTTCGGGTTGTTGCGGGCAGCGCGTTCCTTGATGCCGGCGGCGTCGAGGAAACGCAGCACGCGGTCGGTCGGCTGCGCGCCGACGCCCAGCCAGTAGCGGGCGCGGTCTTCGTTCAGCTTCACGCGGGCCGGATCGTCCTTCGCCAGCAGCGGGTTATAGGTGCCGATCTGCTCCAGATACTTGCCGTCGCGCGGGGCGCGGCTGTCGGCCACCACGATGCGGTAATAGGGGCGCTTCTTCGCGCCACCGCGCGAGAGACGGAGTGCAATTGCCATTACGAATTACCTTTCCAATACGAAATCGTTGTAAATCACTTCTTTTTCAAAAGATTCTGCAGCTCGGGCGGCAGGGCGCCGGCACCGCCGCCGGGCAGGCCCGGCATGCCGCCGCCTGCTCCGCCAGCCCCGCCGAGGCCGCCCAGTCCGCCGGGCCCACCGGCGCCACCCTTGCCGAACATGGCGCCCAGGCCCTTGAGCCCGCCCATCTTCTTGATCTGCTTCATCGCGCGGCCCATTTCCTGGTGCATCTTCAGCAGCTTGTTCACATCCTGCACCGAAGTGCCGGAACCGGCGGCGACGCGCTTCTTGCGCTTGGCGTTGAGCAGTTCGGGGCGCGCGCGTTCCTTGGGGGTCATGGAGCCGATGATGGCGTCCATATGCACCAGCACCTTGTCGTCCATGCCGCTGGCGGCCATCGCCTGCTTGGCCTTCTTCATGCCCGGCAACATGCCCGCGAGCATGCCCAGCCCGCCCATCTTCTGCATCTGGCTGAGCTGCATGCGCAGGTCGTTCATGTCGAACTGACCCTTGAGCATCCGCTCGGCCAGCTTGTCGGATTCCTCCTTGTCGATGACCGAGGCGGCCTTTTCGACCAGGCTGACGACATCGCCCATGCCCAGGATGCGGTCCGCCACCCGGCGCGGGTGGAACGGCTCGATCGCGTCCAGCTTCTCGCCCGTGCCGGCGAACTTGATCGGCTTGCCGGTAACGGCGCGCATGGAAAGCGCCGCACCGCCGCGTGCATCGCCGTCCATCCGGGTCAGCACGATGCCGGTCAGCGGCACTTCGTCGGAGAAGCTCTGCGCCACATTCACCGCGTCCTGGCCGGTGAGCGAATCGACCACCAGCAGCACTTCGGTGGGCGCGGAGACGGAGGCGACGGCCTTCATCTCGGCCATCAGCGCATCGTCCACATGCAGGCGGCCGGCGGTGTCGAGCAGCAGCACGTCCACCGCCTGCAGCCGCGCCGATTCCAGCGCGCGGCGGGCAATGTCCACCGGCTGCTGCCCCGCCACGATCGGCAGGGTGGCGACATTCGCCTGCTCGCCCAGCACCTTGAGCTGTTCCTGCGCGGCCGGGCGATTGACGTCGAGCGAAGCCATCATCGGCTTCTTGCCCTGCCGCTCCTTCAGCAGGCGGGCGATCTTGGCCGTGCTGGTCGTCTTGCCCGAGCCTTGCAGGCCGACCATCATGATGACCACTGGCGGCCGCGCGTCGAGCTTCAGCGGCTCCGCCTCGCCCGCCCCGTCCTCGTCCCCGCCGAGCATGGCGACCAGCTCGTCATTGACGATCTTGACCACCTGCTGCCCCGGCGTGACGGAGCGCAGCACCTGCTGGCCCACCGCGCGTTCGGTGACGCGGGCGATGAAATCGCGCGCCACGGGCAACGCCACATCGGCTTCCAGCAGGGCGATGCGCACTTCGCGCATGGCCTCGCGCACGTCCTGCTCGTTCAGCGAGCCGCGGCCGCGCAGGCGGTCGAAAACCCCGGTCAGGCGATCGGATAGCGTATCGAACATGGTCCTCGCTTCACTCCGGACTTACGACGCCCGCCTCTGCCGGGATTTCCGCGCCGCCGTGCATCGGCAGGCCCGCAACCCCTAAAACGCCAAAAACGCCGGCGGACGAGAACTCGTCAGCCAGCGTGGGAACAGTCCCAGTTTTCGTACGGTGGTGGAGCCGAGGGGGATCGAACCCCTGACCTCTACAATGCCATTGTAGCGCTCTCCCAGCTGAGCTACGGCCCCATGTTCACCGAATTTCCCGCACCCTGGGAGGTGCGGCACCCGAAGCACCAAGGCTCGGGAGGGCCGCCCTTTATGAGCAGACCCGCCCCAGCGCAAGAGCTTAATTGTCCTCTTCGTTCTCGTCGGAGGAACCGGACACGCCCAGATCGTCATCGCCGCCGAGATCGACGTCGTTGTCAGGCGAATCCTCATCCTCGTCGATGTCCAGATCCTCGTCCCCGAGATCCGAATCCTGCTCCTCGGGCTTCTTGTCCTTCTCCACTTCCTCGAAGGGAATGGGCTGCTTGGACTTCAGCACCGGCTCGGGCTGCCATTCGTTGCCGCATTCGATGCAGACAACGGGATCGTCCTTGCCGAGGTCGTAAAAGCGCTCACCGCATTTGGGGCAGTTGCGCTTCGTGCCCCACTCAGGCTTGACCATGTAAATATCCTCGTATGCCCGCCCACGGGCGAGCCAGTAAATTCGCAAGACTTGATGGAGACGCCCCCGATCACAATCAAGGGCCGGAATCAAGAGGCGCAATCAAGAGCCCGGGCGCCTTGCCACAGCCCCCCCGCGCTGTCAAAAGCCCGCCCTCATCCGAAACCAGCGCAGGAAGACAGGCCCTTGAACGCGCATTCCGCCGCCCTCCCCACGCCGCGCCGCTTCACCCCCACGGGGCCGCTCACCGGTCGTATCCGCGTGCCGGGCGACAAGTCGATCAGCCACCGTGCGCTGATGTTCGGCGCGCTGGCAGAAGGCGAAACGCGCATCACCGGGCTGCTGGAAGGGGAGGACGTGCTGGCCACCGCCGCCGCCCTGCGCGCCATGGGCGCCACGATCAACCGCGAGGGCCCCGGCGAATGGCGCGTGCAGGGCACCGGCATCGGCAATCTGCAGCAGCCGGCCGAGCCGCTGGAAATGGGCAACAGCGGCACCTCCACCCGCCTGCTGATGGGCATCCTTGCCAGCCATCCGCTCACCGTCACCCTCACCGGCGACGCCAGCCTGTCGCGCCGGCCGATGGGCCGGGTGACGGAACCGCTGGGCGAAATGGGCGCAGCCTTCGCCGCCAGCCCCGGCGGCACGCTGCCGCTTACCCTGCATGGCGCGCGCGCCGCGCATCCGATCACCTATCGCCTGCCCGTGGCCAGCGCGCAGGTGAAGAGCGCGGTGCTGCTGGCCGGCCTCAACGCGCACGGCACCACGCGGGTGATCGAGCCCGTGCCCACGCGCGACCATACGGAGCGGATGCTGAAGGGCTTCGGCGCCGATCTGGAGGTGGAGGAACGCGATGGCGAGCGGATCATCGCCCTCCACGGTCCCGCCCGCCTGCAGGGTCAGGTAATCGAAGTGCCCGGCGATCCTTCCTCCGCCGCCTTCTTCATGGTCGCGGCGCTGATCGTGCCGGGCAGCGAGCTGGTGATCGAGAATGTCGGTCTCAATCCCACCCGCGCCGGCCTGCTGGCCGTGCTGCGGCAGATGGGCGGAGACATTACGGAAGAGAACGCCCGCGACGTGGGTGGGGAGCCGGTGGCCGATCTGCGCGTGCGCCATTCCGCCCTGCACGGCATCGCAGTCGATCCGGCAGTGGCCGCCAGCATGATCGACGAATTTCCCGTGCTGTTCGTTGCCGCCGCGCTGGCCCATGGCCGCACCACCACCAGCGGACTGGAGGAATTGCGCGTCAAGGAATCCGATCGCCTGGCGGTGATGGCCGAGGCGCTGCGCAGCACCGGCGCGCAGGTGGAGGAACGGCCCGACGGGCTGGTGATCGACGGCACCGGCGGCGTGCGCCTGCCCGGCGGCCCGGCCCGGGTGGCAACCCATCTCGATCACCGCATCGCCATGAGCATGGCAGTGGCCGGCCTTGCCAGCGAAGCGGGCGTGGAGATCGACGACACCGCCCCCATCCGCACCAGCTTCCCCGATTTCGAAGCGCTGCTGGACGGGGCCGCCCCGGCATGATCATTGCCGTGGATGGCCCGACCGCTTCGGGCAAGGGGACGATCGCCAAGGCGCTGGCGGCGCATTTCGGGCTCCCGCATCTCGACACCGGGCTGCTTTATCGCGCCGTGGGCTATCAGATCTTCGCCAATGGCGGCGATCCCGAGGATGAGAGCGACGCGCTGGCCGCCACGGACTTCCCCGATTCGCTGCTGGAAAATCCCGAACTGCGCAATGAGGAAACCGGCGGCCTCGCCAGCCGCGTCTCCGTCCACCGCGCGGTGCGGCAGGCGCTGTTCGAACGCCAGCGCGCCTTCGCCACCCAGCCGGGCGGCGCGGTGCTGGACGGGCGGGACATCGGCACGGTGATCGCGCCCGAAGCGGAGGTGAAGCTGTTCGTCACCGCCAGCGTGGAAGCCCGCGCGCTGCGCCGTTGGAAGGAAATGGCCCTGCGCGGCGAAAGCCATACGCTGCCGGAGATCGAGGAAGATCTGCGCCGGCGCGACGAGCGCGACCGCAACCGTGCCGAAGCCCCGTTGCTGGTGGCAGAGGATGCCGTGGTGCTCGACACTTCGGAGCTGGACCGCGACGCGGCAGTCGCCGCCGCCATCGCGCTGGTGGAACAGCACGGGCTGGCCAGCCGCTGAACCGCTCGCCCTGTCCTACAGGGCGGCAGACGGTGCAACCGGTCGGGCATGTACATCCGCCGTCCGCTCCCTTTCGCGCCCGCCAAGGCCTTGCTTTACCGCACAAATATGCGGAGCCGGTTTTTCCATCGAACCCTGTTCCAGTGTGTTCCAACGTGTTCCAGGCGCCTGCCCCAACCGTCTCCCTCGCCCGCTAACCGGGCACCCAAATCCGCTCGTCCTGAGCTTGTCGAAGGATGCGCGCACCGCCCACCGGCCACCCCGCACCCTCGGTGCCGTTTCCGCCAAAGAACCCTGTTCCAACGTGTTCCAGGCACCCGCCACAACTGCCTCCCTCGCCCGCTGACCGGGCACCCAAATCCGCTCATCCTGAGTTTGTCGAAGGATGCGCGCCGCCGCCGCCGCAAGCCCCCGCCCGTTGCACCCTCTTCGCAAGAACCCTGTTCCAGCGTGTTCCAGCCCGCCCCTCGCAGCCGCCGTGCGGCAGGGCGCAGCAGGCTTGCTTTTCGGCGGCTCTGCGCGTATGTGCGCGCCCGTCTAAGGACCGTTTCCGGACAATTGGAGCAAGGCCGCGCGTTCGCCGCGCCTGTTCCCATTGGCAAGGCACGGCCCCGATGGGCGCTCGCAGCGGCATTCGGCCATGCGGGCAGTTCGGCCACAAAGACCGGCGGATACAACCGCCTGGCCGGAAAAACGTGAATTAGGAATACGACCTATATGGCATCTGCAGCCAATCCGACGCGCGATGAATTCGCGAAACTCCTTGATGAACAGCTCGGCGGCGCCGAGGACGGCGGCTTCGAGGGCCGCGTGGTCAAGGGCACCGTCACCAATATCGAAAATGGCATGGCCATCGTCGATGTCGGCCTCAAGAGCGAAGGCCGCATCGCGCTGAAGGAATTCGCCCGCGGTGAAGACGATCACGGGCTGAAGATCGGCTCCGAGGTCGAAGTCTATGTCGACCGCGTCGAAAATGCCGATGGCGAAGCCATGCTCAGCCGCGATCGCGCCCGCCGCGAAGCCGCGTGGGACAAGCTGGAAAGCGAATTCGGCGAAGGCAAGCGCGTGGAAGGCCGCATCTTCGGCCGCGTGAAGGGCGGCTTCACCGTCGATCTCGACGGCGCCGTGGCCTTCCTGCCCGGCAGCCAGGTGGACATCCGCCCGGTGCGCGATGTCGCCCCGCTGATGGACATGCCGCAGCCCTTCCAGATCCTGAAGATGGACCGCCGCCGCGGCAACATCGTGGTGTCGCGCCGCGCCGTGCTGGAAGAAACCCGCGCCGAACAGCGCAGCGAGCTGATCGACAAGCTGTCCGAAGGCCAGGTGATCGACGGCGTGGTGAAGAACATCACCGACTACGGCGCCTTCGTGGATCTCGGCGGCATCGACGGCCTGCTGCATGTCACCGACATGAGCTACAAGCGCGTCAACCACCCGAGCGAGGTGATCAACATCGGTGACACCGTCACCGTGCAGATCATCCGCATCAATGCCGATACGCAGCGCATCTCGCTGGGCATGAAGCAGCTCGAAAGCGATCCGTGGGAAGGCGTCGGCGCCAAGTATCCGGTGGGCATCAAGGTGACGGGCACCGTCACCAACATCACCGAATACGGCGCCTTCGTGGAGCTGGAGCCGGGCATCGAAGGCCTGGTCCACGTTTCCGAAATGAGCTGGACCAAGAAGAACGTCCATCCGGGCAAGATCG
Source organism: Altererythrobacter sp. B11 (assembly GCF_003569745.1). Taxonomy (NCBI): domain Bacteria; kingdom Pseudomonadati; phylum Pseudomonadota; class Alphaproteobacteria; order Sphingomonadales; family Erythrobacteraceae; genus Altererythrobacter; species Altererythrobacter sp. B11. The sequence goes on along the minus strand of NZ_AP018498.1, from coordinate 1,615,610 downwards.
TCTCCACCTCGCAGGAAGTGGAAGTGATGGTGCTGGAAGTGGATTCCGAGAAGCGCCGCATTTCGCTCGGCCTCAAGCAGGCCCAGCGCAATCCGTGGGAAGAGTTCGCGGACAAGCATCCGGTCGGCTCCGTGGTCGAAGGCGAAGTCAAGAACGCCACCGAATTCGGCCTGTTCATCGGGCTGCCGGGCGACGTGGACGGCATGGTCCACATGTCCGACATCGCGTGGGGCATTTCGGGCGAGGACGCGCTGGCGCTCCACCGCAAGGGCGAGATGGTCAATGCCGTCGTGCTCGATGTCGATGTGGACAAGGAACGCATCAGCCTGGGCATGAAGCAGCTTGAAAAGGGTGCGCCTTCCGCGGCCGGTGCCGGCGGCGGCGGCCTCAAGCGGGGCGATATCGTCACCGTCACCGTGCTCGAAGTCCGCGATGGCGGCCTGGAAGTGCAGGCGGGCGAAGATGGCGCCACGGGCTTCATCAAGCGCAGCGATCTGGGCCGCGACCGGGACGAACAGCGCCCCGACCGCTTCCAGACCGGCCAGAAGGTCGATGCCATGGTCACCGGCTTCGACCGTTCGAAGAAGCCGAACTTCTCGATCAAGGCACGCCAGATCTCCGAGGAGAAGCAGGCTGTCGAACAGTACGGCTCGTCCGACTCGGGCGCGTCGCTGGGCGACATCCTCGGCGAAGCGCTGAAGAAGGGCGAGTAAGCCCCTTCGGCGCGGCCCTTCGGGGGCTGCCGTAAAGACAGCGAAAGGCCCGTCTGCTCAGCCGAGCAGGCGGGCCTTTCCTATCGGGCGCCCAGCGCCTAGACCGGGCTCATGCAGGCCCGATGCCAATGCGGCGTACTGACCGCCGAAATCGCCGACGGAGCGCAGGCCATGACAGTGCTGTGCCACTGCCTCGATTGCCAGCGCCGCAGCGGCTCGCCCTTCGGCGTGATGGCCTATTTCCCCGCCGGCTCTGTCGTCATCACCGGCCCCGCCACCGAATACCGCCGGGAAACCGACAGCGGCGCCTATTACGTCCATGGTTTCTGCCCCGCCTGCGGCAGCACCGTCTTCTCGCGCCCGGGCAAATATCCCGAGATGATCGGCATCGCCGTGGGCGCGCTGGCCGATCCCGCTTTCCCCATGCCGGCCCGCTCCGTCTATGAGCAGAGCCGCCATTCCTGGGTCATGCTGCCCGAAGCCATGCCCCGCCACCCGCGCGGGCGCGACAGCTGAGGAGTGCGGCGATGCAGGCGACACCGTTCCTCATGTTCCAGGGCGATGCGAAGGCCGCCCTCGCGCTCTACCGCAGCGCCTTTCCCGATTTCGAGGAGTTGTTCCTGCAGGAGCACGAGGGCGGCGAGCAGGCGGGCCAGATCGCCATGGCCCGCATCCGCGTGGGCGGGCTGGAGATCATGCTCTATGACAGCCCGCCGGTGCATGATTTCACCTTCACCCCCGCCGTCTCCACCTTCGTCGAATGCGACGACGCGGCTCAGCTGCGCCAGCTTGCGGCGGAGCTGGGCGAAGGCGGTGCAGTGCTGATGCCGGTGGACAATTACGGGTTCAGCGGCTTGTTCACCTGGCTCACCGATCGCTTCGGCGTGAGCTGGCAGCTGAATCTGAGGTAGCGCAATGCTCGAAGTCCACCAGTTCCCCTGCCTGTCCGACAATTACGGCTTCCTGCTGCACGATCCCGCGAGCGGGGAGACCGCGTGCATCGATACGCCCGATGCCGAGGCCTATCTGCGCGAGGCCGAGGGCAAGGGCTGGCGGATCACGCAGATCTGGAACACCCATTGGCACCCGGACCATGCGGGCGGGAACGAGGCGATCAAGGCGGCCACCGGCTGCACGATCACTGCCCCCGCGGGCGATGCGGCGAAGATCGCCGCCGTGGACCGGACGGTGGCGGACGGGGACACCGTCTCGCTGGGTGAATGGACCGCGCAGGTGATCGACGTGGGCGGCCACACCATGGGCCATATCGCCTATCATCTGCCGGCGGCGGGCATGGCCTTCGTGGGCGATTCGCTGTTCGCCCTGGGTTGCGGCAGGATGTTCGAAGGCACGCCGCCGCAGTTCTGGGCCAGCCTTTCGCGGCTCAAGGCGCTGCCGCCCGAAACAACGCTCTATTGCGCGCATGAATACACCGCCGCCAACGCCCGCTTCGCGCTCCATGCCGATCCGGAGAACGCAGCGCTTGGGGACTATGCGGCGGAGGTGGAGCGGCGGCGCGCGGCGGGCGAGCCCACCGTGCCGATGGGCCTCGCGCGCGAGCTCGCGACCAATCCCTTCCTCCGGGCCGACGATCCCGTGCTGCAGGCGCGCTGGGGAGGCGGCGGCGCGGTGGAGACATTTGCCGCGCTGCGTGCCGCAAAGGACGCCTTCTAACCGGGGTAGGGGCTGGCCTTGAGCAGGCCCGCCAGATGGCTGGCGGAAGAGGCGACCATCTTCGCCGTCTTCGCCACCGGATCGGGTGTCTCGTCCAGTTCCTTGAAATCGGTCGATTGCATGGCTTCGCCCACCCAGTAGCAGGCCGCCACTGCGGGAATGGTCCAGCCGCAATCGTTCAGACCCTGGAACAGCTGCGCGCTCGACATATGCGCGCCGTCCTCATTTCCTACGATCGCAGCGACGGCTACCTTGCCGAAGCTCGGCATCCGCCCCTGCTCGTCGGTTTCGGAAATGAAGGCATCCATCCGCTCCAGCACCCGCTTGGCGATCGAGCCGATCTGCCCCAGCCAGATGGGGCCGCCGAAGATGAGGATGTCATGCGCCAGGATCTTTTCGCGCAGCGCAGGCCAGTCGTCCCCCTCGCCCTCGTCCGAAGTCACGCCGGGGAGCACGTTATAATCGGCGATGCGCAGGGTCTCCGCGATCGCGACGTGGTGCTTGGCAAAGGCCTTGCGCAGCACCCCGATCATCGCATCGGTGGAGCTGGCTTCGCCGCCGCTGGTCTTGAGGGTGCAATTGATCGCAATCGCCGAAACGCTCATGTCTCTCTCCTTGTCTGTTACAAGGGAAAGCATTGGCGGCGCGATAATATCCGGCCAGGCAGCGCCCGGCCGGAGAGTCAGAGAGCGGAGATCGTCTCGTTCACCAGCCGCGTATCGGCCGCGGCATCATGCTTGCCGGCGATCAGGCCCCGGGCCGCCTGCGTCGCGGCAGTCGCCGCGCGGGCGCGCAGTTCTTCCACCGCGCCGCGTTCGGCCGCGGCGATCTTGTCCTCGGCCATCTTCTTGCGCCGGGTGACCACCGCTTCGGCATCTTCCTGCGCCTTGGCGACGATCTGCTCGGCCTCGGACTTGGCATGGTCGAGCATGGCCGCCGCGTCCTTTTCCGCGTTGGCGATCTTGGCCGCATATTCGGCGCGCAGCGCCTCAGCCTCGCGCCGCAGTGTCTTGGCTTCTTCCAGCTGCTCGCGAATGGCGGCGATCTTGGTATCGAGCCCGCCGCCGATCGTCTTCAGCACACCCTTCCAGATCAGGATGCCGAGGAAGACCAGCATGGCGAGGCCAACCCAGCCGCCCGGCGTGAGGCCAAGGGCAATGGGTTCGGCATGTTCGGTGTGGCCGGCGTCGTGCCCCGTCATTTCGGTGGGGAGCTCCGGATCGCTGGTGGTGAAGACTTCGGGCGGATGCTCAGCCATGAATCATTGCTTCCTTCACCGCCGCCTTGGCGGCCGCGTCGCTCACGTCCACTCCGGCGAGACGCTGTACGATGTCACGTGCCGCCTCGCTGGCGACCGTCTCGATTTCCGCCGCCGCCTGGCTGGCCGCTTCCGCGATCCGCGCTTCGGCATCGGCGATCTTCTTGTCGATGCGCTTCTGCGCGGCGGAGAGCTTCTTCTCGGTCGCCGCGGCGGCTTCCGCCTTGGCGGCATTGATCAAAGCATGGGCTTCGGCGCGATTCTGATTCTCGCGCTTGCGCCACGCCTCTTCCTGCTCGTTCGCCGCGTCCCGCGCCGCCTGGGCGGCGGCGAGATCGCTGGAAATCTGCTGATCGCGCAGGGCCACGGTGTCCATCACCTTGGGCACCATGCCCCGGCCGATGACGAAGAATACCAGGCCGAAAATCACCAGCAGCCAGAAGATCTGGCTGGAATAGGTGGAGGCCAATTGGGCTATCTGAGGCATCGATGGGGTCCGGCTATTTGCGCGTCATTGCAGGGGATCGGGCAGCCGGCCGCGCGCAAGGCGCGGGCCGGCATTCCCGACAGTGTTCGTCAGGCGACGAAGATCAGGATCACCGCGACGAGGAAGGCCAGCAGGCCCAGAAGCTCGGCAGCGGCGAAGCCGATGAACAGACGGCCCTGCTGGCCGTCGGCGGCACCCGGGTTGCGCAGGGCGCTCTCGAGGAACGAACCGAAGACGTTGCCCACGCCGATCGAGGCGAGGCCCGCACCGATCGCCGCGAGACCGGCGCCGATCAGCTTGGCTGCTTCCATGTCCATGACAAAACTCCTTTGTGAAAACTTATGTGTTGGAACGAACTCAGTGAAGGTTTTCGGCGTCGTTGATGTACAGCGACGTCAACAGCGCGAAGACATAGGCCTGGATACCGGCCACCAGCACTTCCAGCGCGCAGATGGCAAGCATCAGGAAGAAGCTCGGCGTGCCGATCAGGACACCCCAGCCCAGCCCGGCATTCGAGCTGTCGATGATGAAGCTGGCGAGGATTTCCAGCAGCACGTGTCCGGCCATCATGGCCACGAACAGTCGCAGGCCGAGGCTGAAGGGGCGCACCAGGAAGGAGAACAGCTCCACCAGGAAGATCAGCGGCACCATCGGCAGCGGCGTGCCATGCGGCACGAACAGCGAGAAGAAGTGGAGCCCATGCTTCCAGAAGCCGACCACCAGCACGATGGAGAAGGACAGGATCGCCAGCACGCCGGTGAGCGTGAAGTGGCTGGTGGTGGTGAAGGCGTGGACGCCCACCATCGCCAGCGGCAGCGGGATCAGGCCCAGCAAATTGGCGAAGAGGATGAACATGAACAGCGAGAAGATATAGGGAACGTATTTCTTCCCTTCCTTGCCCACGTTGGTGGCCAGCATATCATCGATGAAGCCGGTGAAGGTTTCCACCGCCATCTGCCAGCGCCCGGGCACGAGCGCGCGCTTCATGCCGCCCGCGACGAAGATCCACAGCGCAAGCGCCGCAATCATCATCCACAGCGCACTGTTGGTGAAGGCGATATTATACCCGGCCAATTGCCAGTTTGCCGAGCCGAACAGCGGCTCGATGGCGAACTGGTGCATCGGATCGACTCTGCCTGCTTCGGCTGCCACGGTCGTTCGAGTCCCCAAAGAATTGCAACGCGGCGCCCCACCTGCCCCAATATCGGGTCAGTCCGGGCGCCGGCTCGTAATCCGAATAATGTTACTGAAGGCAGCCACTATCCCGAGGGACAGCGAAACCAACAGACCCCAGGGCTCCGTCCCCGCCAGGCGATCAATCACCAGGCCGATCACGGTGCCTCCGAGAAGCCCCCCCAGCAAATCCGCGAGTACCCGGTTGCCCAGCCGCGAACCGGCATCGGCACCCTTCACCCGCGGCCCTCTGCGCTTTTCTTCCCGCTCGCGTGCGGACTTCAGCCGCTCCTCGAGCGCGTCGATCCGCGCATCTTCGCCAATGGAGTCCCGTTCGGGCGTTTCTTCGTTCATACCGGGCTCCTTAGAGGGAGTTTCCGGCACGCGCAAAGAGTTGCCCGCCGAGGGCGCCGCCGCCCTAGACGGGGGGCATATGCGAGTCAACCGGCAGCGGGGCAGTTGCGCGCCGCGGCACCCCGCCCCGGATCAGGGGCAGCGGGGATCGCGTTCCGGCGCGGCGGAGGTGCGGGTCTTCCAGCTGCCATCGGGCGCTTGGTACTTTTCACCCGGAGAGGTGCGCGCGATCGCCAGGCAGCCGGCGGTGAAGGCATATTCCTGCAGCGTGGCGTTGGCGGCCTGCGCCTTCTCCGCATAGACGGCGCGGCGCTTGATATTGATGTCGTCCACCATCTTGCGCAGCGCCGGCGTGCCGGAGCCGACCACGGCAAGATAGCCATCCACCTTCTCGCCCACATCGCCGCTGGCGCGGGCGGCTTCATAGGCCGGATCGCGCTGGGCGAAGGCCGGGCTGGCGATCGCGCCAAGGGCGAGCGCCGCCGTGGCGGCGGCAATCGCGGTGCGGGCAAGGCTGCGTTTCATTCGTTTCGTCCCCATCAGAAGATGTCGGCGTTCTCTTCGATCGTGTTCCCGGCATCATTCGCCAGGCGATATACAACTTCGCTTTTGATGTTGATGTTGAGCTCGATCACGATCGGCTGATCGGGCGCGTTCACAGTGATGCACCCCCCAGCCAGCGCCGATCCCAGCACCAGCACCCCCATCGCCGTCAGCCTGTTGGTTCCCGTCATCCGGGTCTTATGCGCAGGCGGCGCGGGATTGGTCAATTTGGCTGCTCTCATGGCACTCACTCGCTTTCGGAGGGCTGAATGGTTGGTTCATTGGGTGGCGCGGGCGGCAGCGCCGCCGCGGGGAGCCCGGGGGGCGGCACATTGGGTGGCGCCTCGCCCGGCGGGCGCTCGATCGGATTGCCCTCGGCATCGAGCAGCCCGATCTCGCGCGGGTCACGGATATTGGCGGGATCGTAGATCGAACGCAGGTCTCCGAGCAGCGTATAGAAGGCCGCGCGGATGTTGATCACAAAGCGGAACGGCAGGCCGGCCACCCGCCGGGTGATGAAGTTCTTCTGCGCGCCCTGCCCCTGGCTGATCCCCTGGAATCGCAGGCTCGTGACGATTTCGCCGGTCAGGGGCCCACCCATCTCCACCTCTAGCCCTTCGTAATCGAGCGAGCGCAGGGCAGCGAAGGCGAAATCCGCCATGGGCGAGAGATCCTTGTAGGTCAGTTCGCCGACATAGGAGAGATTGCCCCCCGGCGCCCGGGCCACCAGCCGCCCATCCTCGATGCTGCCGTTCCCGTCACGGTCGAACACGATCGGCACGGTGCCGTCGAACACGCCGGTGGCGGAGATGTTCTCCAGCTCCATCCGCTGGATGAACAGCGCCGCGTCCAGGCCCTGGATATCGAAGGTGTAGCGCCGCTCCTCCGCCGCGCCAAAGCGGATCGGCACCGGCTGCATAGTCAAGGTGCCGCCGAAGAAGGGCCATTTCCCGCCCTCCACCTGCAGCAGCTCACCGCCGGTCAGCGTGAAGACCACATCGCCGTCATAGACTTCGGTGCCCGGATTGATCGCCGCCACATGGATCGTCTGATGCGCCGCGGTGGTAAGGCCGAGCAGATCGGTGAAGACGATCGTGCCCGACGCTCCGCGCACCGGCCCGAATACGGCGGCAAGATCGAGCGAATCGCTGGAGAAGCGCCCGCTGCTGGTGACCCGCTCCGCATTCCAGTCGATCCGCCCCGTGCCGGTGACCGTGCCCTTCACGTTCGCGACGACGCCATAGGCCAGCTTGCTCAGCTGCTCGGGCTGGAGCTTGCTGTCGAACTGCAGCCCTTCCACCGCCAGATCGGCGTGGCCCGTGGCGGTGGAGAGATTGTGGGCGATGTCCACCCGCGTCACCGCGCGATCCGACGCGGGTTCACGCAGCAGGGCACGCGCGGTGATGCGGCTGTTCGCCAGCGTCAGCGTGGCGTCGCGCGCCATCAGCGGTTCGAATCGGTCGCTCGCCGCGCGGTCTTCCAGGCGGAAGCTGCCGTTCGTCAGCACCAGCCGTCCATCGGCATAGCGCCAATCGCCCGATGCGCCGAGCAGATCGAGCGGCACCGAGAAGAGCTTGATGTCGGCGCCGGTGAAGCTGCCCGCAATCTCATCCCCAATGCGGGCGCCGAGATCGGAGATCGCGAAGCTGGTGGCAGAATCCGGGGGGCCGAGCGTCACCTGCAATTGCCGCGCGCTCACCGCGCCCGGCCAGCCGAAGCCCACCGGCCCGCTGCGGATCGCCAGCGGCGTACCGGCGAGCGTCCCCGTGAGATCGAGCGAGGGCGCACCGGCGGCAATCTGCAGCCCGGACGCGCCATAGCGCAGGATCGCGCGGCCGCGCGGCGGGCACAGCCTCAGCCGCCGACCGTCGAGCGAGAGGTCCGCCACCTCCAGCCGGTCGAAGCGCAGGTCGGTACATCGCTGCCACAGCGCCAGCCCCGCCTGCGGGGACCAGCTGCCCGAAACCGGCAATGTCAACCCTTCGGCCCTGCCGCCGGGCAACGCACCGCTGGCCTGAACTTCGCCGCGGAAATCCAGCGCGCCTGCTTCGTCCCGCCGCACGAGCAGCTCGGGCACCGCCAGCCGCGAATCGCCGGCGCTGTAAGGCGCCATGGTGACGCGCAGGATCAGGCCACCATCCTGCTCTTCCTCCATCCGCCCGGCGAGGCGAGGCAACCCTTCGCCGCCGGTGGCGAAATTGCCCGAGAAGCGGGGCACGCCGCGATCCGCCCCATCCAGCCCGATCTGGACGCGGGAGAGCGACAGCAGCGTGGCGCCGCTGCTGCCGAGCAGCCGCGCATTGGGCATGACGAAGCTGGTGCGCCCGTCGAGCCGGCGCAGGGTCCAATCCACCGAAAGGCGACTGTCCCGCCCTTCGGCGGTCAGTTGGCTGCTGATGCGCCGGCCCACGGGGGCGACCAGCGTCCCCTCCCCCATTCGCGACAAATCCGCCAGCGCCGCATCGAAGCCGGGGCCCGGCCGCACGCCGCGGCCGGAGATCATCCCATCCAGTTCGACATTGGCGAAGCCCCGCCGCGTGCGCAGCGATCCGTCGAGCGACAAATTGCCGATTGCGGCCTGGGTGGTGGCGATGCCCCCTGCGGCGAACTGATAGCGAGCGGTGATGTCCCCGCTGCGCCAGGTCAGCTGCGCCTCGCCAGTCGTGCGGCCGATGCGGTTCCCGCCCTGCCGCGCCGCGCCAAGCTCAATCCCCGCGTCGCCATCGAAGCCCTTGAGCGTGCGGTCACCCACGAGGCCGAGCTGCACCGCCCCGCGGTCCAGCCGCACATCGGCATCGGGACAGGCGAGCGTCGCGAACCGCAGCGGACCATCGAAGCGAGGCCGCTCCGCCTCCACCCCGATCCGGCCATAGAGCGTGGCCGCGCTCGCCTCGCACCCGGCCATGGCAAGGCGCGGGGCGGTGGCGGCCAGTTCGCCCGCAAAGCCCCCGCGCAGGTGCCCCTCGCCTTCCAGCATGATGCCCACCGGGCCATAATCCGTCTGCAGCAACGCGCGCCCGTCGGTGACGGCAAGGTTCATGTCGGGGAACTCGAACGGCTTGTCGCCGCCGGTGAAGATCAGCGAATCGAGCGCGCCGAAGCTCAGCTGGCCATCGGCCAGCCGGCCATAGAGGCGCGGCTTGCTGAGGCTGACCCGGCCGATCGCGGGAAAGCCGAAGCGCGGCTCTATGGTGACTTCAGCCCGCTCGATCGTCAGGTCCGGCCGTGCCGGATCGCCCACCACGATGTTGCGCAGCACCTGCCGCTCCGGCCCGATGCTCTCGATCTCGTAGCGCGCGGCCACGCCATAATCATCGAGCACGGAGGCTATGACATTGTCGGCGATCTGCTCCCGGTTCAGCCAGGCAAGGCCGAAGGCGAGCAGAATGGCAGCCAGCAAAGCCAGCAGAATCCAGCACCCCACCCGGCGGCGGCCGCCGCGCGGCAGGTCCGCCTCCTCTTCGCCATCATGCGCCATTGGCGCGACACTTGCGCGACACGCACGGCAAAGGCAATGCGGCTTGCGACCGGAGGGGGTGCTCTTGGCAGGCGATAGTCCAGAACAGGCAGTGCCGGAGGGCGCCCATGACGGCGCCGGCCATCGCGCGCGGCTGCGCCAGCGGCTGCTGGAAGGCGGGGCGGAAGCACTGGCCGATTACGAGGTGCTGGAATTCCTGCTGTTCGGCGCCAGCGCGCGCGGCGACACCAAGCCGCTGGCGAAGGCGCTGCTGCAACGGTTCGGGTCTTTATCGGCCGTGCTGAATGCCGAACCGGGCGCGCTGCGGCAGGTAAAGGGCATGGGCGAGGCGGGCATTGGCGCGGTAAAGATCGCCGCGCTCGCCGCCCGCCGGATGGCGCGCAGCGAAGTGCGCGAGAAGCCCGTGCTCGCCAGCTGGCATGCGCTGCTGGATTATCTCGCGATCGACATGGCGCATCTGACGGTGGAGCGGGTGCGGGTGCTCTATCTCGACACGCGCAATCGCCTGATCCTCGATCACCACGTCGGCGATGGCTCGATCGACGAGGCGGCAATCCACCCGCGCGAAGTGATCCGGCGCGGGCTGGACATCGGCGCCAGCGCCCTCATCCTGGTACACAACCACCCCAGCGGCAATCCGGAGCCGAGCCGGGCCGACATTCAGGTGACGCAGCGCATTGCAGAGGCCGGGCGCCTGCTGGGCATCACCGTCCACGATCATGTGATCGTGGGGCGGGAAGGTCATGTGTCGCTGCGCGCGAAGGGCCTGATCTGACCGCCGTCAGTCGTCGACCGTGATACCGAATCGGGCGTAGCTGCGCTCCAGCGACGGATTGCGCGTCAGCGCCGCGCGAATATCCGCCTGCCCGCCGGCATCGCCCATCGCGCGCCGCACCACGCCCCGCATGAACAGGCTGGGCGTGAGATCGGGGCTGGCGGACAGCGCCGCGTCCAGATCCTTCAGCGCGTCCTCATAGCGGCCGAGGCGGAAATACCCCATCGCGCGGCTATCCAGCACCGGGGGCGACCAGTCGGCCTTCTCCACCGCTTCGGTGCACACCTGCGCCAGATCTTCGGGCATGACGTTCCAGCTCGCCTGATACCAGCACCGGGCGTTCAGCATTTCCGGATCGCCCGGCCGTTCGTCCAGCATCTGCTGGATGCGCTGCAGCCCTTCCTCCTTGCGGCCGGCGAGCGCCTCCAGATCGCTGATCGCCATGGCAAGGCCGCGCCGCTCCCCGGCATCGCCGGTCTGCTCTTCCAGCAATTGCAGCGCCTCGTCCGTGCGGCCGAGATAGGGCAGCACGTTCGCCCGCGCGAAGGCAGCCTCGAGCGAGGGATAGAGCTCCCACGCCGCCTCCGCATCTTCCAGCGCCGCCTCCAGCTGGCCGTCGTCCATCCGCATCCGCGAGCGCTGCAGATAGGCGGCGGCGCTGGGCTCCAGCGCGATCGCGGCATCCATATCGGCAAGCGCACCCTTGCGGTCGAGCGTCCCGGCACGGAAGCTGGCGCGCGCGAACAGCTGGCTGGCATCCTTCGGATCATCTTCGATCAGCTTGGTATAGGCCGCCTCGATCGGCGCGAAGCGCTTGCGGTTTCCGGCCTCGTCGTAGCGCCGCCGGGCCTCGCGCGGGGCCTGCAATTTCATGTCGGCCGCGGTGAAACGGGCGGCCCGCGCGCGTTCCGCCTTCGCCGTCTGCGCATCCAGTTCGCCGCCGGGATAGGCGGCGCTGTCCTCTATCGTCAGCTTGCTGCCATCCAGCCGCGCCACGCGGTGGAGGCGCACTGCGGCGATTTCCTCGTCGATCGTGCTGCCGCCTTCGATCGCAAAGGGCTGCTTCTCCTCCGGCAGCAGCACGGTGACCCTGGTGAGTGCGGCCCACGGACCTGCAACGACGACGGGAATGTCGCGCCACGCGCCGCGCGAGCGATCGGGCGCAAATTCGAAGCCGGCCGTGGGCAGCGAGAAGTCCCGGCTCGCCCTGCCCCGTTCCCATTCCCACGGCGAGTTCATCAGCCCGGTGACATGCACGGTGGCCGAATTGGCCGCCTGATCGAAGCTGGCCGAACTGGTGAGCACCGCACTCTCGCCCAGCTGTTCCTGTGCGAAGCTATCCAGGTATTCGTCCATCTGCTCCTTCGAAGCCTGGCCGATGATCCCGCGAATCGCGCCCGCCGCCGGACCCGTGAGAGTGAAGCGCGCATCGTACAGCAGCGGCACGTCGATGCCGGCGCGGTTGTCGAAGGTGACCTCGCTCAACAGGTCATACGCCTTGGGCGCGCGCGCCTCCATCTTCACGAGCGCCGCACCCTCGGGCCGCAGCGGCAGGGCGAAATGGAATGGCGGCACCGTGTCCACAGTCGCCATGCTGGCGCCGCTGTTGGTGCCGTCGAGCCAATATTCCTTCCCCTCGATCACCGCCCGCACGATCACATGGTCGAAATCGGCCGGCATCGGCGCCAGCTCGGGCAGAGAATCGCCCGTTTCGGAGGCAACCGTGGCGGCCTCCGCCTCGATCCCCAACTCACGCAGCATGGCGAGCAGCATCATGGTCTTGGCCTTGCAATCGCCATAGCGCCGCTCCCACGTTTCCGTGGGGCTCTGGGGAATGTAGTTCCCGCCATTCATGCCATTGGCGAGGTAGGAGACCTCGTCCTGTACCAGCCGCAGCGCAGCCACGGCGCGTTCAAGCTCGCCCTGATGGTTCTTCGCGATCAGCGCCACCTGCTGCGCCAGCGGGCTGCCCGGCTCCACGCCGCTGGTGGCGTAATGCGGCGCCATCACCTGGCTCACTTCGTCCCAGCTGGCGAAAGTGCCCGCCTGCAGCAGGGCCGGCATGCGATAGCGCAGCGGCGAGTCGGCGGGCATCTCCTCCGGCTTCGGCAGCGGCAGCTCGACCGAAATGACCTTGCGGCCGTCCTCCACCGTCTCTTCGGGGAGGGTAGTGCCGTCGGTGATGCGCCAGGCGACATCGGCATCCTTCGGCCATGCCATGCGCAGGCGCGCCTGCTTCGCCTGGAAGGGCGCGGCGGGCAGCAACGCCACCGTCTGCACTTCCTTGTCCAGCGCCTGATCGGAACTGGTGGTGGTGTAGCTCAGCCGCAGCACATCGCCCACGCGCATGCCGGGCACGGCCAGCGTGGCGGTGAGCGATCCGTCGATCGTCCGCTGTTCCAGCTGCGTCTCGCGCCGCAGCACGTCGAACCGGGCGCCCTGCGCCAGCACGTCGATTTCCTTGCCGTCGCGGATCAGCGCGATGCGGTGGATGATGAGATCGCCCTTGTCTGGCAGCCACGCCGCCTGCACCGTGCCCAGCGCCTGCAGCATCTGCGGATTGTCCACCCGCACGGCCCGGTCGATGAAGGAGCTGAGACGCCCCTCCTCGATCAACCGCTGATCGTCAAACAGCAGGATCGGCGGGCCGGTGAGGTCGGCGGGCAGCGCGGCGGGCACGACCCAGTCTGGCGCCGGGGCATAGATCGGCTCATCCCCCGCGAGCGCGGCCGCGCTCCATGCCAGCATGCTTCCGGCCAACAACCCTGCAAAACGCCTCATTCAGCCCCCCTTCCGCCACCAATTGCCCCGGCGGATCAGGCGATAACACCATGCCCGGCAAGGGAAAGCAATCCGCCGCAATCACTCCGCTGGCCTGCCACCGAGCGGGCCGGTGACAAGCCGCGGCGGCACAGCTATGGGGCGCCGCGATGCACGCCCTGCGCCTCTATGCTCTCCGGCATCGCCGGATGGCCGCCCTGCTGGTGGCGCTGGCGCTGTGCGTGAAGCTGCTGGTGCCGATGGGCTACATGGTTGCGCCCTCGGCCACGGGCTCGTCGCTCACGCTGGCGATCTGCAACGGCCAGGGCGGCGGCGCGGTGGCCATTGCCCTGCCGCAGCAGCGCGAGTCCGCTCCGCAGCACGATGACCATCGGCAGGCGAGCGACCATTGCGCCTTCTCGGCGCTCGGCATGAGCGGCCTTGCCGGTACCGATCCGATCCAGCTCTCGCTCGCCCTCGCCTTCCTGCTGGCGCTGGGCTTCGCGCCGATCCGCGTGCCGGCGCCCCGCCGGCGGCGCTATGCGACGCCGCCGCTGCGCGGCCCTCCCGCCGCCGCCTGACCGGGCAGGAGGCCAGCCGGCCTCATCCTCTTCCAGTGCCCGCATCGCGGGCGAGGCGGAGCCCTGCCCGATGCAGCCCGCGCGCCCACGGCGCGCATCAGCATGTCCGGCCCACGGGGCCAGCAGGATTTCATCATGACCAAAGCCACTTTCTCTTTCCGTGCCGTTCTCGCCGCCAGTTGCTGCGCTGCGCCCTTCGCGGCGATGGCGCAGGATGCGGGCACCCCTGAGCTGCGCGGCGGCGGCGGCGATGCCGCGGCGGACGTCACCGCCCCGCTTCCCGCGCTCCGTGTGACCCGCCCCGATCTTGCCGAACGCCAGGCCGGCAGCAGCGACACTGCGGATATTCTGGCCGATCTGCCCGGCGTCAGCGCCGCAACCGGCGGCGGCTTCTCCTCCATGCCCGCGATCCGCGGCCTCTCCGAACAGCGGATCACCGTGCTGGTGGACGGGCAGCAGATCGACATCGCCTGCCCCAACGACATGAATTCGCCGCTGTCCTACACCGATCCGCAGACGATCGCCTCGATCACCGTGCTGACGGGCGTGGCGCCGGTGAGCCGGGCCGGTGACAATATCGGCGGCGTAATCGCGGTGGATTCCGCGCCCCCGGTGTTCGCCACCGGCAGCGATCTGCTGATCACCGGCAATGCCTCCGCCTTCTACCGCTCCAACGGCGATGGCTTCGGCGGCGGGCTCAGCTTCACCGTGGCCGGCAAACGCCTCAGCGCCACTTACACCGGCTCCTACACCCAGTCCGACCAGTATGAGGGCGGCGGCAACAAGGGACTCGTCCGCTCCACCGAATACGCCAAGACCGATCACGCACTGGCGCTGGCCTATCGGCTGGATTCCGGCCTGCTGAAGCTCAAGACCGGCTTCCAGTATTCGCCCTATGAAGGCTTCCCCAACCAGTCGATGGACATGGTGGACAACAAGTCCTGGTTTGTGAACGGCGCCTATGAAGGCAGCTATGCCTGGGGCGATGTCGATCTGGCGGCTGCCTATCGCGACACCGATCACGTGATGAACTTCCTGGAAGACAAGCTTCCGGGCGCCATGCCGATGAACACGGAGGTGCACAGCTTCGACGGATCGGCCAAGCTCACCCTCGCCCTCTCCACGCGCGACAAGCTGCGGCTGGGCGGCGAATACCATCATCAATGGCTGGACGATTACTGGCCGCCCGTGGCCGGCGACATGATGATGATGGGGCCGAATACCTATGTGAACATCAACGGCGGAACGCGCGACCGCATCGGCGCCTATGCCGAGTGGGAGGCGCAATGGGATAGCCGGCTGACCACCACCGCCGGCATCCGCTTCGACCGTGTGCGCATGGATACGGGCGACGTGCAGCCTTATGGCACCAGCATGATGCAGATGGCGGATGTCATGGCCGCCACGGCCTTCAACGCCGCCGAACGCCGCCGCACGGACGAGAACTGGAGCGGCTCGCTGATCGCCACCTATGCTCTGACGGCCGATGCCTCGCTGGAATTCGGCTATGCGCACAAGGCCCGCTCCCCCAATCTCTATGAACGCTACAGCTGGGGGCGCGGCGCCATGGCGAGCCGGATGATCGGCTGGTATGGCGACGGCAACGGCTATGTCGGCAATCTGGACCTCAAGCCGGAACGCGCCGACACGGTGAGCGCGGCCCTCTCGCTCGGCGGCTTCGAACAGGGCTGGCAGCTGCGGCTGGCGCCCTATTACACGCATGTCAGCGACTATATCGACGCCCGCTTCGTGCAGACTCTGCCTGACATGATGGGCATGCCGAGCGACTTCGTGCAGCTGCAATTCGCCAATCAGGAGGCGGAGTTCTACGGCGTTGACCTGTCCGGCTCGGTCGCGCTGGCGCGCGACGGGATCTATGGCGATGCCACCAGCCTCACTGCCTCGCTGTCGTGGCTGGAAGGCGGCAACCTGACCGACCATGCGCCGGTCTATCGACAGATGCCGCTGAACGCGAAGCTGGGCCTCACCCATCGCGCGGGACCCGTGGAGCTGGGGGCGGAGCTGGAATGGGTGGCGGAAAAGACCCGGGTGGACGCCACCCGCAACGAACCGCGCACGGAAGCCTATGCTCTGGTGAACCTGAGCGCGGCCTACACTCTGGCCGGCGTGCGGCTGAGCGTGGAGGCGGAAAACCTGTTCGACAAGGGCTATGACCTGCCGCTGGGCGGCGTGTCCCTGGGCGATTACGGCGTCACCGGCGTGCTGCGGCCGGTGCCCGGCCGGGGCCGCTCGATCAATATGGGGCTCAGCACCAGCTTCTGACCCTTCGGCGCGCGGGCCGGGTGCACATGGCGCCGCCCGGCCCCGGCCTTCGGCCATTGCAGGATCGCCCTGCAGGGCTTAGCGACGCCGGCGAACGCCAGACTGCAGATATTCGGAGTTACGATGGTCCCTCGCTATGCCCGCCCAGCCATGACCGCGATCTGGGAGCCGGAAAGCAAATACAGCATCTGGTTCGAGATCGAGGCGCATGCGACGCAGAAGCTCGCCGAACTGGGCGTGGTGCCGGAAAGCGGCCCCAAGGCGCTGTGGGACTGGTGGAAGACCAACCCCGGTATCGACGTGGCGGCGATCGACGCCAAGGAAGCGGTGCTGAAGCACGATGTGATCGCCTTCCTCGACTGGGTGGCCGAACAGGTCGGCCCCGAAGCCCGCTTCATGCACCAGGGCATGACCAGCAGCGACGTGCTGGACACCACGCTGGCGGTGCAGCTCGCCCGCGCGAGCGACCTCCTGCTGGAGGATCTCGACGGCCTGCTCGATGCGCTGAAGCGCCGCGCGATGGAGCATAAATACACGCCCACCATCGGCCGCAGCCACGGCATCCATGCCGAGCCGACGACCTTCGGGGTCAAGCTGGCGCAGGCCCATGCGGAATTCGCCCGCTGCCGCAAGCGGCTCGTCGCCGCGCGGGAAGAGATTGCCACCTGCGCCATTTCCGGCGCCGTGGGCACCTTCGCGAATATCGCGCCGGAAGTTGAAGAATATGTGGCGGAGAAGATGGGGCTGGTGCCCGAAACCGTCTCCACCCAGGTCATACCGCGCGATCGGCACGCGATGTACTTTTCCGTGCTGGCGGTGATCGCCAGCTCGATCGAGCGGCTGGCGGTGGAAGTCCGCCACCTGCAGCGCACCGAAGTGCTGGAGGCGGAGGAATATTTCTCCCCCGGGCAAAAGGGCTCCAGCGCCATGCCGCACAAGCGCAATCCGGTGCTGACCGAAAACCTCACCGGGCAGGCGCGCATGATCCGGTCCTACGCCATACCGGCGCTGGAGAACGTGGCACTGTGGCACGAGCGGGACATCTCGCACTCCTCCGTCGAACGCTTCATCGGGCCGGACGCCACGATCACGCTGGACTTCGCCCTCGCCCGCCTGACCAGTGTGGTGGACAAGCTGCTGGTCTATCCGGAGCGGATGCAGGCCAATCTCGATCGCATGGGCGGGCTTGTCCATTCGCAGCGGGTGCTGCTGGCGCTCACCCAGGCGGGCATCACGCGCGACAACGCCTACCGCCTGGTGCAGCGCAACGCGATGAAGGTGTGGGAATCCGACGGCAAGCTGTCGCTGCTGGAACTGCTCAAGGCCGATCCCGAAGTCACCGCTGCACTGTCGGAAGAGGAGCTGGAGGAGAAGTTCGACCTCGGCTACCACTTCAAGCAAGTGGACACGATCTTCGACCGCGTGTTCGGCTGACGGCGCGCACTTCCCTTCCCCGCGCGATCGCCCTAGCATCCGCGGAAATTGCAAAGCACCAGGCCAGAGGAGCAAGGGCCCATGCAAATCGTCCGCACGATCGTCTGGGTAGTGCTGCTTATCGCGCTGCTGATGTTTTCCGCCTTCAACTGGAACCCGGTGGAGGTGAAGATCTGGGAAGGTCTGGTGCTGGAAACCAAGATTCCGGCGCTGGTGCTGGTGTCCTTCCTCATCGGCCTGGTGCCGATGTGGCTCTACCACCGCGGGATGAAGTGGCAGCTGCGGCGGCGGATCAGCTCGCTGGAGAATGCCGCGCGCACCGCAGCGGCCACGCCGGTGGTTGAACCCACCGCGCCGGAAAGCGATGTGGCACCGGTAACGGCCACGCCCGAAGCGCCGGAAGGCGAGCTGCGGCCGTGAGCAATCCCGTCTATCTCGCACTCGATCTCCCCCGGCTCGACGATGCCTGCGCGCTGGCGGAAAAGGTGCAGGCCCATGTCGGCGGACTGAAGCTGGGGCTGGAATTCTTCTGCGCCCACGGCGCGGCGGGCGTGCATGAAGTGGCGCGGATCGGCCTGCCGATCTTCCTCGACCTGAAGTTCCACGACATTCCCAACACCGTCGCCGGGGCGATGCAGGCGGTCCACGCGCTGGAACCGGCCATTGTTACCGTCCACGCCAGCGGCGGGCGCGCGATGATGGAAGATGCCAAGGCCGCCGCGGCCAGCGGCACGAAGGTGGTCGCCGTCACCATGCTGACCAGCCTCGACGAGCGGGATCTGGCGCGCACGGGCGTTTCGGGCAGCCCGCACGACCATGTCCTGCGGCTGGCGGAGCTGGCGCAGGCCGCGGGGCTGGACGGCATCGTCTGTTCCGGCAGCGAGGTGGGCGAGGTGCATCGGCAGTGGAAGGACGGCTTCTTCGTCGTCCCCGGCCTGCGCCCCGCGGGCGGCGCCGCGGGCGACCAGAAGCGCGTCGTCACGCCGCGACAGGCGCGCGACGATGGAGCCAGCGTGCTGGTGATCGGCCGCCCGATCAGCCGTGCCAGCGACCCCGTGGCCGCCGCGCGCGAGATCGAGGCAACGCTGTGAGGCAGGCGCTAATCATGGGTGTCGCGCTGCTCGCCGCCGGCTGCGCAGCGCAGACCGCGGGCCTGCCGCGCGGCGCGCATCTCGTCGCCGCACAGGCCGCGCCGGAGATCTTCCACCAGTGCTCGCGCGAAGCGCCGGAGTTCACCGGCGGCTCCTTCGTGCCCGAGGCGGCCGATATTGCCCGGCTTGAATCCGCGCTGGCCCCGCTCCTCTCCGCCCATGCGGAGACGCCCGGTATCGCACCCGCGCTGCGCTTTGCCGGCGATCCCGCCTCCTACGCGCGGCAATATGCCGGCTACACCGTGGACGGGCGGCGGATGATCTACGGCAATTTCGTGCCCGGCTCCCTGCCCGAAGGGATGGACATGGCGCGGCAGGCAGCGGTGGTCTGCGATGGCGGCGCCGGCTTCTTCGGCGTCGAATATGATGTTGCCCGGCAGGCGATCACCCGCGTCGCCTTCAACGGCAGCCTGAATCCCCCGCGCGTGGCGCCGATCACGCCCTGAGCCTTCCCAAGCGGCGCTTGCGCGCCTACCTGCGGCGGCATGGCGAATATTGCGATCAAGATTTGCGGCCTGTCCACGCCGGAAACGGTCGATGCGGCGGTGGCCGCGGGGGCGACGCACATCGGCTTCGTGCATTTCGAACCGAGCCCGCGCCATCTCCCGCTCGATCGCGCGGCGGAGCTGAGCCGCCGTCTGCCTGGCCATGTCCGCTCGGTGCTGCTGCTGGTGAACATGGATGTGCGCGCGCGGGCGCAGGCCATCGCGGCAGTGCAGCCTGATGTGGTGCAGTTCCACGGCAGCGAGACGCCCGAATATTTGGCCGAGGTCCGCCAGCAGGCGGGGCCCGACAGCGGGCTGGAAATCTGGAAGGCCGTGGGCGTGAGGGACAGCGCCTCGCTGGAGGATGCGCTGCGCTATCGCGGGGTGGCGGACCGGCTGCTGTATGATGCGGCGGCGGGCAAGCTGCCGGGCGGCAACGGGCTGGCGATCGACTGGTCGCTGGTGGGCCGCCATCGGCACCAGATGCCGTGGATCCTCGCCGGCGGGCTGGCGGCGGACAATATCGCCCGCGCCATCCGCGAAACGGGGGCCGACATGGTTGACGCCTCCTCCGGCGTGGAAAGCGCGCCCGGCGTCAAGGACGTGGACAGGATCAGGGCCTTCTGCCAATCGGCCCGAAATTGCTGAGATCGATATGACCGAGCAGAAACCCAATTCCTTCATGAACCAGCCCGACGAACGCGGCCATTTCGGCCAGTTCGGTGGCCGCTATGTGGCCGAAACGCTGATGCCGCTGATCCTGGACCTGGAGCGCGAATATCGCGCCGCCAAGGCCGATCCGGCATTCAAGGCGCAGTTCGACGATCTGCTGGAACATTACGTCGGCCGCCCCAGCCCGCTCTATTTTGCGGAGCGGCTGACGGAGCATTTCGGCGGCGCGGAAATCTGGTTCAAGCGCGAAGAGCTGAACCACACCGGCGCGCACAAGATCAACAATTGCATCGGCCAGATCCTGCTGGCCATGCGCATGGGCAAGACGCGGATCATCGCCGAAACCGGCGCCGGGCAGCACGGCGTGGCCACCGCCACCGTCTGCGCGCGCTTCGGCATCCCTTGCGTGATCTACATGGGCGCCACCGATGTGCAGCGGCAGAAGCCCAATGTGTTCCGCATGAAGCTGCTCGGCGCCCAGGTGGTGCCGGTGGAATCGGGCGCGAAGACACTGAAGGACGCGATGAACGAGGCGCTGCGCGACTGGGTCGCCAATGTGCACGACACCTTCTACATCATTGGCACCGCCGCCGGGCCGCACCCCTATCCTGAGCTGGTGCGCGATTTCCAGAGCGTGATCGGCAAGGAAGCGCGCGCCCAGATGCTCGCCCGCACGGGCGGCCTGCCCGATCTGCTCGTCGCCTCGGTGGGCGGCGGATCGAACGCGATCGGCCTGTTCCATCCCTTCCTCGACGATCCTCAAGTGGAAATGATCGGCACCGAGGCCGCCGGCTTCGGGCTCGACAGCGGCAAGCACGCCGCCAGCCTAACCGGCGGCGCGCCGGGCATCCTGCACGGCAACAAGACCTATCTGCTGCAGGACGAGGACGGCCAGATCACCGAAGCACATTCAATCAGCGCCGGGCTCGACTATCCGGGCATCGGCCCCGAGCACAGCTGGCTGCACGAAAGCGGCCGGGTGAAATATCTCCCCGTCACCGATGACGAGGCGCTGGAGGCGTTCCAGCTGTGCTGCAAGCTGGAAGGCATCATCCCCGCGCTGGAAAGCGCGCACGCCCTCGCCGTGCTGCCCAAGGTGGCGAAGGAATACGGCCAGGGCCGCCGCATCCTCGTCAACGTCTCCGGCCGCGGCGACAAGGACATCTTCACCGTGGCGGAGCATCTGGGGGCGGAACTTTGACCGCGCGCCAAGCGCCCTCTCCCCTTCAGGGGAGAGGGTTGGGAGAGGGGCATGCGTAACGCCGAACTTACGCGCCGCGCCCGCGCCATGCGCCGGGAGATGAGCGAACCGGAAACGCGGCTGTGGCTGCAGTTGCGGGCAGAACGCTTCGGCGGCGTGAAGTTCCGCAGGCAGAAGG
The DNA here is from genome assembly GCF_003569745.1 of Altererythrobacter sp. B11. Taxonomy (NCBI): domain Bacteria; kingdom Pseudomonadati; phylum Pseudomonadota; class Alphaproteobacteria; order Sphingomonadales; family Erythrobacteraceae; genus Altererythrobacter; species Altererythrobacter sp. B11. The sequence continues at coordinate 1,594,410 of NZ_AP018498.1, read as the reverse complement.
TGATCGGCCAGTACATCGCGGATTTCGCCGCCAACGCCCCAAAGCTGGTGGTCGAACTGGACGGCGACAGCCACTCCGGGCAGGAGGGCTATGACGCCGCGCGCAGCCTTGATCTGGAACAGCATGGCTATCGCGTAATCCGCTTCACCAACAGGGATGTGATGACGAATATGGAAGGGGTGCTGGTGCGATTGGCAGAGGAGATCGAGCAATTGCGCGAAACGCCCCCTCTCCCAACCCTCTCCCCTGAAGGGGAGAGGGCTACTGAGCAGCATCTTTCCGCGCGCTTCGAAAGCTCCGCCGCATGACCCGCCTCGCCTCCGCCTTCGCCAAGGGGCACCCGGCCCTCGTCACCTTCATCACCGCAGGGGATGGCGACACCGCCGCCAATCTCGATGCGCTGGTGGAAGGCGGGGCCGATGTGATCGAACTGGGCATGCCCTTCACCGATCCTATGGCCGATGGCCCGGCGATCCAGGCGGCCAATCTGCGTAGTCTGGGCGCCGGCACCACCACGCGCGACGTGCTGATGATCGCCAATGAGTTCCGCGAACGGCACCCTGACGTGCCGCTGGTGCTGATGGGCTATGCCAATCCCATGGTCCGCCGCGGGCCGGAGTGGTTCGCGGGCGAATGCAAGGGCTGCGGCGTGGACGGCGTGATCTGCGTCGATCTGGCGCCGGAGGAAGACCCGGATCTCGGCCCCGCCCTGCGCGAGGCCGGCGTCAACTTCATCCGCCTTGCCACCCCCACCACCGACGCCGCGCGCCTGCCGGCGGTGCTCGAAGGTTCGGGCGGGTTCCTTTATTACGTCTCGGTCGCCGGCATTACCGGCCAGCAGCAGGCCGCGCTCGATTCGATCGAGCAGGCCGTGGCCCGGCTCAAGGCCGCCACCGATCTGCCCGTCGCCGTGGGATTCGGTGTGAGAACTCCGGAACAAGCCGCTGCAATCGCCAGAGTTTCCGATGGCGTGGTGGTGGGCTCCGCCCTTGTCGAGCTGGTCGCCCAGCACGGCGAACGCGCCCCTGAAAAACTGCGCGAACTCACCGCCGCGCTTGCCAAGGCGGTGCATTCCGCGCGAGAGGGCGCGCTATGAGTTGGCTTACCCGCGTCAGAAATTCGCTTCCCTTCGTCGCCAAGCGCGAGACCCCGGACAATCTCTGGGTCAAATGCCCGCGCTGCCACGAAATGCTGTTCACCAAGGAGTATGAGGCAAACCTATCGGTCTGCACCCGCTGCGATTACCACGGCCGCATCGGCGCCGATGCGCGGCTGGCGCAGCTGCTGGACGAAGGTTTCGAGCTGCTGCCCGCGCCCGAGGTGACGGAAGATCCGCTGAAGTTCCGTGATACCAAGCGTTATACCGACCGGCTGAAGCAGGCCCGCGCCAACAACCCGCATCGCGATGCCTTCACCGCCGCCCTCGGCCGGATCGAAGGGCAGAAAGCCGTGGTGGGCGTGCAGGATTTCACCTTCATGGGCGGATCGATGGGCATGGCCGTGGGCACCGCCTTCTGCAACGCGGCCGAAACCGCGCTGGAGGAGAATTGCGGCTTCGTGGCGGTCACGGCGGCCGGCGGCGCGCGCATGCAGGAAGGCATCCTTTCGCTGATGCAGATGCCGCGCGCCACGGTGATGACGCGGCGGCTCAAGGAAGCGGGCCTGCCCTATATCGTCTTGCTGACGGACCCGACCACGGGCGGCGTCACCGCCAGCTATGCCATGCTGGGCGATGTCCAGCTGGCGGAGCCGGGTGCCCTGATCGGCTTTGCCGGCCAGCGCGTGATCCAGGAAACGATCCGCGAGCAATTGCCCGAAGGCTTCCAGCGCGCGGAATATCTCCACAAGCACGGCATGGTGGACCGGGTGGTCCATCGCAAGGAACTGAAGCACGAACTGGCGCGCCTGCTGTCCTATATGGCGCCGGCCGAAGCCGCCTGATTCGCGCCCGCAGGCCACTCCCTCCAGCTCCGGCACCCGCAGATGAAAGACTTCGCCGCTTCCGACGATCCGGTGGTTCAGGCCCAGCTCGACCGCCTGGCGCGCTTGTCGCTGCCGCAGGGGCGGCTGGGGCTGGAGGTGGTCCACGAATTGCTGCGCCTGCTGGGCGATCCGCAGAAGCAGCTGCCGCCCGTGTTCCATGTCGCCGGCACCAATGGCAAAGGCTCCACCTGCGCCTATCTGCGCGCGATGCTGGAGGCAGATGGCAAGGTGGTCCACACCGCCACCAAGCCGCATCTGGTGCGCTATAACGAACGCATCCGCATTGCGGGGCAGCTGATCTCGGACGCGGAACTGGCTGCGCTGCTGCAGGAAGTGCTGGACGTGGGCGAAAGCCTGGGGCCGAGCTTCTTCGAAGTCACCACCGTCGCCACTTTCCTCGCCTTCGCGCGGCACCCGGCCGATGCCTGCGTGATCGAGGTGGGCCTTGGCGGGCGGCTGGATGCCACCAATGTGATGGAACGGCCCGCCGCCTGCGGCATCGCCACGCTGGGCATCGACCACGAAAGCTTCCTGCTGGTGCCCGAAGAGGGCGCGCCCACCGAACCGCTGGTGCGCATCGCCTTTGAAAAGGCCGGCATCGCCCGCGCCGGATCGCCCATGGTGACGCAATCCTATCCCGATGACATGGCGGCGGAGATCATGCGCATCGCCGCCGCGGCGGGCGCGCCGCTGTTCATGCGCGGGCGCGACTGGTCAGCGGATGTGGAGGAAGCGATCCACTATCGCGATGCGCGGGGCAGCCTCACCCTGCCCCTGCCCGCCCTGCCCGGCCGCCATCAGGGGGACAATGCGGCGCTCGCCGTCGCCATGCTGCGCCACCAGCAGGACGTAACTGTCAGCGAAGCGGCCATGGCCGAAGGCATCCGCGCTGCGCGCTGGCCCGCGCGCATGCAATTGCTTGGCGAAGGCCCGCTCACCGCTCTGGCGCCGGGGCATGAAGTGTGGCTGGATGGCGGGCACAATGCCGATGCGGGCCTCGCGCTCGGCCGCCACTTCGCTGATGCGCCGGGGCTGCATCTGGTGATCGGCATGCTCGCCAATCGCTATCCCGATGCGATCCTCGATCCGCTGCAGGGCAAGCTGCGCAGCATCACCGCCGTGCCGATCGAAGGCAGCGATGCGCATGGGGCGGAAAGCTATGCCGACAAGGCCCGCTGGGCGCCCGACATCCGCACCGCACTGAGCGAGCTGCCCGATGACGGGCTGCCGGTGCTGATCGCCGGCTCGCTCTATCTGGCCGGCAAGGTGCTGCTGGCGAATGGGGAAGTGCCGGACTGATCCCCGCGGGCTGATCAGGGATCAGCCCGCGCGTCCCCTTCGCCCACCTCGCCCGCCGTGCCCATGGCGGCATCGACCAGCCCGCTGCGCATCATCCACCAGAACAGCACGATGCCCGGCACCGCCGCGACGGTGGTCAGCAGGTAGAAGTTCACATAGCCGAAGGTTTCGATCAGGCTACCCGCGGTGGTGCCGGTGAGGAAGCGCCCCACGATGCTCGCCCCCGCGCTGATCAGTGCATATTGGGCGGCAGTGAAGCGCAGGTCGCACAGGGCGGAGAAATAGGCGACCACCACCACCCCCCCATAGCCGCTGGCGAAATTCTCGAATCCGATCGCCGCGGCCATGCCCACATTGGTCTTCCCCGCCGCCGCCAGCAGGGCGAAGCTGAGGTTGGAAACGGCCATCAGGATCAGCGAGATCAGCACCGAACGCTTGAGCCCCAGCCGGGCGTAGATGATCCCGCCGACGAAGACGCCCACGATCAGCGCCCAGAAGCCCACCCCCACGTCGTAGAGCGCGATCTCGTCATTGGTGAAGCCGAGGTCATCGAACAGCAGGCGGAAGGTGAGATTGGCCAGCGTGTCGCCGATCTTGTGGACGAGGATGAACAGCAGCACCAGCCAGGCGCCGTTGCGGCGGAAGAATTCCACGAAGGGCCCGGCGACGGAGCGCCACATCTCCGCAACGCCCTTGCGCGCGATCTCCACCTTGCGGCGGGGCGGCTCGCCCAGGATCAGCGCGGTCAGCATCGCCGGCAGCGCGAAGCCGGCGCAGGCGATATAGGCCGCCTGCCAGCCGTAGCGTGCCGCCACCACCAGCGCCACGCCGCCCGCCGCCGCCGCACCCACGCGCCAGCCATACTGGCTCATGCCGGAGCCGGTGCCGAGCTGATAGGGCTTGAGCGTTTCGATCCGGTAGGCATCGATCACGATGTCGAAAGTGGCGCCCGCCACGCCCACCAGCACCGCGCTGGTGGCGGTCCACACGATGTCGGCGCCGGGGTCGGCCAGCGCCAGATTCACCACCGCCGCCATCACGCACAGGCCGATCACCAGCATCCACGAAACGCGCTGGCCCAGCCGGCCAAGCAGCGGCAGGCGCACGCCATCCACCACCCAGGCCCACAGGAACTTGAGGTTATAGACCAGGAAGGCGAGGCTGAAGGCGGTGACCGTGCTCTTTTCGATCCCGTCCTGCGCCAGCCGCGTGGTGAGCGTGGCGGCGATCATCGCGAAGGGGAAGCCGGACGACACGCCCAGGAAGAAGGCGGCGAGCGATTCCTTTTCCAGATAGGGCATCACCGATTGCCACAGGCCCCGGCGCTCCGCCCGAATGCTCTCGTCCATGCGATCCCTTCAGTGTCGCGGGCGCGGCGCTGCGCCCCATGCAAGGAAACGAGCCTAGCGCGGCGCGATTCCGCGCGAAAGGTGGCGCCGCACACAAATGCGGGGACGGTCGCCGCCATTTGACAGGGGGCGGGGCGTCGCTATGGCGCGGCAATGGCCGAAGGCACGGAAAAGAAGGGCGATCGCATCGCCAAGTTGCTGGCGCGCGCGGGCGTCGCCAGCCGGCGCGAGGTGGAGCGCATGATCGCCGAAGGCCGCGTGGCGCTGGATGGCAAGGTGCTGGACACGCCGGCGACCATCCTCACCGGCCTGCGCGGTGTCACGGTGGACGGCAAGCCCGTGGCCAAGGCGGACCACACGCGCATGTTCCTGTTCCACAAGCCCGCCGGGCTGCTGACGGCGGAGCGTGATCCGCGCGGGCGGCCGACCATCTACAACGCGCTGGCAAACGCCCTCCCCCCCGGCACGCCGCGGGTGATGCCGGTGGGCCGGCTGGACCTCAACACCGAAGGCCTGCTGCTGCTGACCAATGACGGCGAGTTGAAGCGGGCGATGGAACTGCCCGCTTCCGGCGTGCCGCGCACCTATCGCGCCCGCGCCTTCGGCGAAGTGACCCAGCCGCAACTGGAGGCGCTGTTCGACGGGATCGAGGTGGACGGCGTGCGCTATGGCCCGATCGAGGCCAATCTGGAACGGCGCAGCGGCCGCCAGCACTGGATCGAGCTGACGCTGGCCGAAGGCAAGAACCGCGAGGTGCGCCGCGTGCTCGAACATCTCGGCCTCAAGGTCTCGCGCCTGATCCGCACCGCCTATGGCCCCTTCGAACTGGGCGATCTGCCCAAGGGCGCGGCGGTGGAAGTGCGGCGCGAGCCGCTGGAGCGGTTCCGCAGCACGCTGGGGCGCAAGCCGCGATGAGGATCGTCGCCGGCGAATGGCGCCGCCGCCAGCTGCGCGCGCCCACGGGCGAAGCCACCCGCCCCACCGCCGATCGCACGCGCGAGACGCTGTTTTCCATGCTGCAGAGCCGCCTGGGCACTTTCGAAGGACTGGCGGTGGCCGATCTCTTCGCGGGGTCGGGCGCGCTGGGGCTGGAGGCTCTGTCGCGCGGGGCCGCCCACTGCATTTTTGCCGAGAATGATGCAGCCGCGATTCGCGCACTGCGCGCCAATATCGCCGCCCTACGCGCCCAGCCCCGGTGTGACGTGCGCCCCGCATCCGTGCTGCAACTCGGCCCGGCGAAGGCGCCGGTGGACCTGCTGCTGCTCGACCCCCCCTATGGCAGCGGCGCCGGCGGCGTGGCGCTCGATCGCCTGCAACGGCTGGACTGGATCGGCCCGGCGAGCTGGGTCGCGCTGGAAACCGCGCGAGATGAAGATGCCGGCGCCCGCTCGCTGCAGGTGGATGCCGTGCGCGAGGTCGGCTCCGCCCGCATCACCCTGCTGCGGATGCCCGCCGCGGCGGACTGACCCCCGCCGCCTGTTCCGATTTTGCGGCCCCGCCGCACTTGCGCGGCCGCCGCGCGTTCCCTAGCTGTTCACGGGTGAACGAGTACCCCTCCCCCGCGTCTGCCCCGGACGCCCCGCAATGGCTGGACGGCCTCAATCCACCGCAGAAGGATGCGGTGCTGACCACCGAAGGCCCGGTGCTGATGCTTGCTGGCGCAGGCACGGGGAAGACGGCGGCGCTCACTGCCCGGCTTGCCCATCTGATCCGCTCGCGCCGCGCCTGGCCGAGCGAAATCCTGTGCGTCACCTTCACCAACAAGGCCGCGCGCGAAATGCGCCACCGTGTGGGGCAGCTGATCGGCGATGCGGTGGAGGGCATGCCCTGGCTGGGCACCTTCCATTCGATCTGCGCGCGCATGCTGCGCCGCCATGCGGAGCTGGTGGGGTTGGAAAGCAATTACACCATCATCGACACCGATGATCAGCTGCGCCTGCTCAAGCAGCTGATCGCGGAAAGCGATCTGGACGAGAAGCGCTGGCCTGCACGGCAGCTGGCGGGGCTGATCGACCGGTGGAAGAATCGCGGGCTCAATCCCCCCGATCTCGATGCGCTGGAAAACGAAAGCTATGCCAATGGCCGCGGGCAGGAGATGTACCGGCTGTATCAGGAACGGCTGAAGGCGCTGAACGCCTGCGATTTCGGCGATCTGCTGCTGCATATGCTCAACATCTTCCGCACGGAACGCAGCGTGCTGGAGCAGTATCAGCAGCGCTTCCGCTATGTGATGGTGGACGAATATCAGGACACCAACGCCGTGCAGTATCTGTGGCTGCGGCTGCTGGCGCAGGAACGGAAAAATATCTGCGTGGTGGGGGATGACGATCAGTCGATCTATTCCTGGCGCGGCGCGGAAGTGGCCAATATCCTGCGGTTCGAGAAGGATTTCCCCGGTGCCAAGGTGATCCGGCTGGAACAGAATTATCGTTCCACCCCGCAGATCCTCGCCGCCGCATCGGGCCTGATCGCCGCCAATAGCGAGCGGCTGGGCAAGACGCTGTGGACCGAACTGCCCGCCGGGCAGAAGGTCCGCGTGATCGGTATCTGGGATGCGCCCGAGGAAGCCCGCCGCGTGGGCGAGGAGATCGAGCGGCTCGAACGTGAAGGCGCCCCGCTGGAACAGGTGGCGATCCTGGTGCGCGCGCAATATCAGACGCGCGAATTCGAAGACCGCTTCATCCAGATCGGCCTCAACTATCGCATCGTCGGCGGCTTCCGCTTCTACGAACGGGCGGAAATCCGCGATGCGCTGGCCTATCTGCGCGTGATCGCCCAGCCGCAGGACGATCTCGCTTTCGAACGCATCCACAACCAGCCCAAGCGCGGCCTCGGCGCCAAGGCGCTGGAAAAAATGCACCAACACGCCCGCGCACGCGGCATCCCCCTCGCCGCCGCGGCGCTGGAACTGGCCGATAGCGACGAACTGCCCGCCCGCGCGCGCGGCACGATCGGCGCGCTGATGGCCGATTTCCTGCGCTGGCGCGAAATGGCCGATCAGGTGACCCCGTCGGAGCTGCTGCGCCGGGTGCTGGAGGAAACCGGCTATGACGCCATGCTCAAGGCCGATCGCTCCACCGAAAGCGCCGGGCGGGCGGATAACCTCGTCGAACTCGCCCGCGCGATGGAAGACTATGAAACGCTGGGCGATTTCCTCGAACACGTCAGCCTGGTGATGGACAATGACGCGGCGGACGATGTGGAAAAGGTCACCATCATGACCATCCACGCCGCCAAGGGGCTGGAATTCGACCATGTGTTCCTGCCCGGTTGGGAGGAAGGCGTGTTCCCCAGCCAGCGCTCGCTGGACGAAGGCGGCCTCGCCAGCCTGGAGGAAGAACGGCGCCTCGCCTATGTGGCGATCACCCGCGCGCGGCGGCGCTGCACCATCCTGCATGCCGCCAACCGGCGCATCTACGGGCAGTGGACCAGCTCGATCCCCTCGCGCTTCATCGAGGAGCTGCCGGCCGAGCATATTGAGAGCGAAAGCTCCATGACCGGCGGTGCCTCGCTATGGCGCGCGAACTGG